>CAMTYG010000023.1:0-12340 GCA_947085875.1 uncultured Sulfuricella sp. | reverse complement strand
GCTGTCTATCAACCCGATAAAACGCTATAATTCCGCCTCTTTTACTTTCCAAAACAGCCTGTTGCCATGACCCTGCAAGAAGAAATCCGCCGCCGCCGCACCTTCGCCATCATTTCCCACCCCGATGCCGGCAAAACCACGTTGACCGAAAAAATGCTCTGGTTCGGCGGCGCGATCCAGATGGCGGGCGCGGTGCGCGCGCGCAAGGCCGACCGCCACGCGGTGTCGGACTGGATGGAGCTGGAGAAGCAGCGCGGCATTTCGGTGACCTCGTCGGTGATGCAGTTCCCTTACCGCGACTGCATCGTCAACCTGCTCGACACCCCCGGCCACGAAGACTTTTCCGAAGACACCTACCGCACCCTGACGGCGGTGGATTCGGCGGTGATGGTGATCGACTCGGTGAACGGCGTCGAGGCCCAGACCATCAAGCTGCTCAACGTCTGCCGCCTGCGCGACACGCCCATCCTTACCTTCATCAACAAGCTCGACCGCGAAGGCAAGGAACCCATCGACCTGCTGGACGAAATCGAATCGGTGCTGCAAATCCAGTGCGCGCCGATGACTTGGCCGATCGGCATGGGCAAGCGCTTCCGCGGCACCTACCATCTTTACAATGATGTCGTTTCTGTATTCGATCCGAATGCCGAAAAAGGCACCTCGGAAACTATCCAGGGCATAGCCAACCCGCGCCTGGACGAGCTGATCGGCGATCAGGCCGACGAGCTGCGCATCGACATCGAACTGGTGCGCGGCGCCTCCCATACTTTCGACCGTGTGGCCTATCTCGCCGGCAAGCAGACGCCGGTGTTCTTCGGTTCGGCGATGAACAACTTCGGCGTGCAGTCCTTGCTGGACGCCATTGTCGAGCTTTCCCCCGCGCCCCTGGCGCGCCCGGCGCAAAGCCGCGCGGTGGAACCCGACGAAGCCAAATTCAGCGGCTTTGTGTTCAAGATCCAGGCCAACATGGACCCCAGGCACCGCGACCGCATCGCCTTCATCCGCATCTGCTCCGGGCGCTTCGACCGCGGCATGAAACTCAAGCAGGTGACTAGCGGCAAACTGTTCACGGTGAGCAACGCCATCACCTTCATGGCGCAGGACCGCAATACCGCCGACGAGGCCTACGCCGGCGACATCATCGGCATCCCCAACCACGGCACGATCAAGCTGGGAGACACCTTCAGCGAAGGCGAGGACCTGAAATTCACCGGGATTCCTTGCTTTGCGCCGGAAATCTTCCGCCGCGCCCGGATCAGGAACCCGCTGAAGATGAAGCAGCTGCAGAAGGGCCTGCATCAATTGGCGGAAGAAGGAGCCACCCAGCTGTTCCGGCCGATCGCCAGCAATGACCTGATACTGGGCGCGGTCGGCATGCTCCAGTTTGACGTGGTGGCGCATCGCCTGCAGTTCGAATATGGGGTTGACGTGCTGTTCGAGCCTTACGACGTCGCCACCGCGCGCTGGCTGCGCGGCCCTGAGGCCGAGCTGAAGAAACTCGCCGACAAGCACGGCTTCAACGTCGCGCTGGACAACGCCGACGATTACGTCTACCTGGCGCCGAACCGCGTCAACCTGAACCTGACTCAGGAACGCTTCCCCGAGATCAAATTCCTGGAAACGCGGGAAATATTCTGACGCCATGCGTTGCCGGCAGGCGGTTAGTAGTCAGTCAACTTGAAACAGCCATACGGTTTTTGTAGGTGCGAATTCATTCGCACAATTGGCCGAATGAATTCGGCCCTACAAGGCGATCACTCAGATTCAACATGACTGATTATTAGCCCAGAAAGGCTTCCCGGGAAGCAAGATATTCGATTTCCTCAGGCGTGCTTTGCCGTCCGAGGATGCCGTTGCGGTGAGGAAAGCGGCCGTATTTTCGGATCAGTTCCCGATGGTGTCGTGCAAAACGCAGATTGCTTTCGAGTTTCGCCGCTTCGAACAGCCTGACTGAAAGGTCCTGGTCGGCAAGGTTCTCGCTGTGCATCAACGGCATGTACAGAAAGGCCAGGCGCTCTGCCGGCAAGCGCTGGTCGTAGCTTTTGTCGATAGCGTGCTTGGTGATTTCGACCGCCTGTTGCTCGGTTTTGAAGCTCTCCGCCTTGCCGCGAAACATGTTCAGCGGCAGCTGGTCGAGCACGATGGCCAAGGCCAGGCAGCCCTCGGGCGTTTCTTTCCACCCGTCGAGTTCCCCTGCGGCGGCCTTGCGCCACAGCGGCTCGAATTGGCTGCGAATCTCGTCATCCAGCGCCGGCGTGGATGAAAACCAGCGGCCTTGCATCTCTTTCGAGTACCAGAAGTCGAGTATGTTTTGCGGGGTTATTGGGGCTGGCATTTTTCCTTTCTTATCCAGGGTCAACGGTCAAATTAACCGGCTTGCCAACAAGCAAGCGAAGCGCATTACGCCGGATGAATGGGGCGGTAACGCATCCGGGGGGGGGGCTATGCCGCGTTCTCGACGGATCGCTACGCCAAAGACTCCAGAAACTCCAGCAACGCTTCGCGCTGGCGTGGCTGGAGGCGCGCGAAGGTATTCAACAGCCGCCGTTCCTCTGGCAGCATCCATTCATAGGCGGGCACCGCTTCGGATACGGAAAGGGTGGGCGGCGGACGCATCTCGCCGCGCCCGGTGGAAAGCCATTCGAACCCCACGTCGAGCAGTTTCGCCAAGCGCACCAGGTTCTTCATGTTGGGTGCCTTGCGCCCCGACTCCCATTCTGCCACCGAGGGTTGAGTGACGGACATGCGCCGCGCCAGTTCCACCTGGCTCCACCCCCGCTCCTGCCGCGCCCGTTTGATGCGTTCCTTCATCATGGCGATTATTGTATCGGTATCGGCTATATCTCCTTAAATCGCAATTGGATATATATAAACTATCGGTATTGGCTATAATCCGGTAAGCTGCACAATACACGGGTATTGCCGGAAGCGTGGGAGCGGCCTCCAGGCCGCGAATATCGGGGCGTAGACGTCAAGTATATGGATGCCGTGCGAGTAAGCTGGAGCGTGACATGCGCACGCAACCAGTCCTTATGTTTGAGTTGAGGAGTGGCGAAGCGTGGATCAAGGAAAGTTTTTTTGTCGATGCGCAGAGGGGCACTGTTTCTTGGAAAAAGATGTCGAATGGGCCAAACAAAATCATGTCCAGGCTTTGCATCCCAATGGGATTTTTCCCGACCGCACGTTGCTTGGCACTCTTGACACCGAGAGACTTCGCAAGAAAAGCGAATGGATGGATTCACTGGGGGTGAATGGAACAGGCCAAGTCTGTTGCAGACACAAGACAGAGAAACTCTCCTGAAACGAGCAGGGGACCTCAGACTCGATTGATCCTAGAAAAAGCTATTCAGCCACAGATTCACACAGATAAGCACAGATATCGCCTAGAGGTGCCTACTTTTGGTTATCTGTGGCTAACTGCCGAATTTAGGTTTAACGCGATTATTTCTTTCATGGCAAGCCGCCGGTTGCTACCATGAGCAGCATGATCCGGATTACTTCACAGCTCGCCATCGGCGAGAATGAAATCGAACTGCAGTTCATCCGCGCCTCCGGGCCGGGCGGGCAAAACGTCAACAAGGTGTCGACTGCGGTGCAGTTGCGCTTTGACGTGGCTCGCTCTCCTTCACTGCCCGAGGATGTGCGAGCCCGCCTGATGAAGCTGGCGGGCAACCGCCTGACCAACGAGGGCGAGCTGCTGATCGAGGCCAAGCGCCATCGCACCCAGGAGCGCAACCGGCAGGACGCGATTCAGCGGCTGGTGGAGCTGATCCGTCACGCCACCGAGAAGCCCAAGCCGCGCATCGCCACCAAGCCGACCAGGGCATCGAAAAAGCGCCGGCTGGAAACCAAGCGGCAGCGTGGCGAAACCAAGCAGGCGAGGGGAAAGGTCGCGGATTAGTCGTCGGTCAGCATGAAACGACGGTATGTTCTCTGTAGGTGCGAATTCATTCGCACAATTGGCCGAATGAATTCGGCCCTACAAGGCAATCACGCAAATTCAACGTGACTACCTGCTAGCCTTTTACGGGCACACCCCAGTCGCCTTCGAAGAAATGCACGCCCAGCGGCGTTCTCGCCCTGGCCGCCAGTTCCAGTTCTTTCAGCTCGTCGTTGAGCACTTCCGGCTCGCCCTGGTAGCCCACCGCGATCATCGCCATCAGGGCGAATTCGGCGGGAATGTTGAAGGCGCAGCGGGTTTTTTCTACATCGAAGCCACCCATCTGGTGCGCCATCAAGCCCGAGGCCACCGCCTGCAGGCATAGATTCTCGGCGGCAGCGCCGGTGTCGTACTGCCCCCAGCGGTTGGGGCTGGCATCTCTGCGGAACAGGCTGTTGGCGGTGGTCAGCATCAGTACCGGGGCGTTTTTCACCCAGTTCTGGTTCCATTCCCCCAGGCAGTCGAAGGCTTTCTGCCAGGCAGCCTCGTCGCTGTTGCGGTCCCACACGATGAAGCGCCACGGCTCGTCGCCGAAGCAGGAGGGCGCCCAGCGCGCGGCTTCCAGCAAGGAAACCATCTGCTCGCGGCTGACCGGTTTGCTCGCGTCGAAGGCGCGGCAGCTCCAGCGCCTGGCGATAAGGTCGTGAACGTCGACCTGAGTGGAGGCGGTTTTGGTTTGCATGAGGTTTCCTTGGGGTTATGAAAGCGAAGGGTAATCGGTATAGCCCTTTTCGTCTCCGCCGTAGAAGCTGCTCTGATCCGGCGTGTTGAGCGCGGCATTTTTGGCGAAGCGTTCCGGCAGATCCGGGTTGGCGATGAATAATACGCCGAAGGCCACCAGGTCGGCATAGTCCGATGCCAGCGCGGCGTCGGCGCGCGCCTGGTCGTAGCCGCCGTTGGCCATGTAGCGTCCCTTGAAGCAGCGGCGAAATTGGGCGAAATCGAAATCCGGCCTGGCCTCCTGGCCGAAGCTCAACTCCATGCCGTGCAGGTAGGCCAAGTCAAAGGTATTCAGGGCGGTGGCCATGTAATCGAAGGTTTTTTGCGGGTTGGAATCGCGCATGTCGTTGAAGCTGTTGATCGGTGAGAAGCGCACGCCGACCCGGTCGGCGCCCCACACGCCGGTGACCGCTGCGGTCACTTCCAGCAGCAGCCGGCTGCGGTTTTCCAGCGAGCCGCCGTAGGCGTCGGTGCGCTGGTTAGAGCCGTCACGGATGAACTGGTCGAGCAGGTAGCCGTTGGCGGCGTGGATTTCCACGCCGTCGAAACCGGCCGCCACGCAGTTTTGCGCCGCCTGGCGGTAGTCCGCGACGATGCCCGGCAGCTCGGAGATTTCCAGCGCGCGCGGCGTGACCAGTGGCTGCCAGCCGTTGGGGGTGAAGGTCTGGCCCACCGACAGAATGGCGGAAGGGGCAACCGGCAGGATGCCGCCGGGTTGCAGCGAAGGGTGAGAGACGCGACCACAGTGCCAGAGCTGCAAAAAGATGCGGCCGTTGCGGCTGTGCACCGCATCGGTGACCTGCTTCCAGCCGGCGATCTGTTCGGCGCTGTGGATGCCGGGGGTGGCCAGGTAGCCGACGGCAGTGGCGGAAATCTGCGAACCTTCCGTGATGATCAGCCCGGCCGAGGCGCGCTGGCGGTAGTATTCGACATTCATCGCCTGGGGGGCATTGCCGGCACCAGCCCGGTTGCGGGTCAGCGGAGCCATGACCAGGCGGTTGGCCAGTGAATAGGACCCCATTTTTAGTGGGGTAAAAAGATTGGCGGGCATAGGGTTTCCTTTTTGGATTATCAGGCCAGGTCAAACAGCAATATTTCTGCCGAACTGTTAGATTCTAGACGAATTTTGCTTTCACTTTCGATGCGTGCGCCGTCACCGGCTTCCAGCGCGTTGCCGTTGAGGCTGGCCGCCCCTCGGGCTATATGCAGCCAGGCGCGGCGGCCCGGCGGCAGGATATGCTCTGCAGGGTGATCGGGGTCGATCAGGCCGGCGTAAAGTTTCGCATCCTGGTGGAGGGTCACCGAGCCTATGTTGCCGTCGGGCGATGCGACCAGGCGCAGCCTGCCGAGCTTTTCGGCAGTATCGAAAAATTTCTGCTCGTAGCTCGGCGTGATGCCGTTGCGATCCGGCACGATCCAGATTTGCAGCAGGTGCACCTCCTCGCTGGGCGAGGCGTTGAACTCGCTGTGGCGGATGCCGGTGCCCGCGCTCATGCGCTGCACCTCGCCGGGGCGGATGACGGTGCCGTTGCCCATGCTGTCCTTGTGTTCCAGCGCGCCCGACAGCACATAGGTGACGATTTCCATGTCGCGGTGGGGGTGGGTCGGGAAGCCGGTACCGGGCGCCACCCGGTCGTCGTTGATGACGCGCAGGCTGGAATAGCCCATCTGCTCGGGATCGTAGTAGTCGGCAAAGGAAAAGGTATGCCAGGTGTCCAGCCAGCCGTGGTCGGCATGGCCGCGTTCGTGGGCTTTGCGGATGTTGATCATGGTCGCCTCCGGTTATTGTTTGTTATGATCTGATGGGACTGATAACCACGATTTTCAAGATGTCAGAAAATAAACCCCTTACTCATTATCGCGGCCGGTTCGCGCCCTCACCGACCGGGCCGCTGCATTTCGGCTCGCTGGTGGCGGCGGTCGGCAGCTTTCTCGAAGCCCGCAGTCGCGGCGGCGAGTGGCTGGTGCGGATGGAGGACCTCGACTTGCCCCGCACCGTGCCCGGCGCGGCCGACGATATCCTGCGCACGCTCGACGCCTTCGGCCTGCACTGGGACGGGGAGGTGGTGGTACAGAGCGCGCGCAACGAGGCCTATCGCGCAACCCTGGCCGAGCTGGAACGGCTTGGCGCGGTCTACCCCTGTGCCTGCACCCGCAAGGAAATCGCCGACTCCGCAATCAGTGGCATCGATGGCCCGGTTTACCCCGGTATTTGCCGCAGCGGACTGCTTGGCGGCCGTTCGGCCCGCGCCATGAGAGTGCGTACTGACTCCAGGCCGGTCGGTTTCGACGATGTGTTGCAGGGGCATGTCAGCCAGATTCTGGAAACGGAAGTGGGCGACTTCGTCATCCGCCGCGCCGACGGCCTGTTCGCCTATCAGTTGGCGGTGGTGGCGGACGATGCCGAGCAAGCGATCACCCACGTCGTGCGCGGCGCCGACCTGCTTGATTCCACTCCGCGCCAGATTTACCTGCAACAATTATTGAGCCTGCCTACCCCGGTTTACCTGCATCTGCCGGTGGCGGTGAATGAACGCGGCGAAAAGCTCAGCAAGCAGACCCTGGCACCGGCGGTAGGCCGGATCAACCCGGTGGCGCAATTGTGCGAGGTGCTGGCATTTCTCAACCAGGCGCCGCCGGAGGAGCTGAAAGGCGCTGACCTGGATGATTTCTGGAAGTGGGCGATTGCTCACTGGCGTGCGGACCGCCTGCCAGCGGTTAGGGCGAGGCCGCTATCCGGTGTAAAGGCGCTTGGGTAACGGCAATGGTTCAGGCGGATAGCGATTGCGCGGGTTTGATTGCAAGCGGTGTTGGGTTTTGTGTGCGCTACGCGCAGATGATTAGATGCCGGGGGCTGCCCGGCAGCAGGTCACTTTATTTTGCTTGCCCAAAATACAAGTAACCAAACAAAAGGGCACCCCGCCGCACCGGCCCTTCGGGCTACCCTCGGTTTTCCGGGCAAATCGGGCGGACGCGTTAAACTCGGCCTTTGGCCTCAGGCAAACGCAGCCGACGGCCCCCGCTTCACCCGGAAAACCGAGGCGGCGCAGAGGGGGAATGTGGGTTTTGTGGGCGAAGCCCGCTGTTTTATTCCCTCCCCTTCAAGGGGAGGGCTAGGGTGGGGATGGCTTTCTTTCTCCCGTACAAAGAAGGTATCCCGCCCGGCGGTCGGCCCCGGCATCTGCATCCGCGCGGAGCGCGACTAAAATCCAATCAAGGTAATCCATGGGGCCGCCCATTGATTCCAGGCAGCGTAGCCTCGATGAAGCATAGCGGAATCGAGGGAATCCCGGATTCCATTTCATTCCATCCGGGCTACTTGCTACTTGCTTCTCAGCCCGCGTAGGGCGGATTAGCGCAGCGTAATCCGCCGAATGGGTTCCACCATGCGGCGTATTGCTCGCTGGTTATTGCTCCCTCACTGGTGCACGGCTAGACTGCCGGCGGTCATTCGTGAATTACTAGCGATTCATTCCCGATCTCTATAAACCGGTGTGCCTCGAATGCTTCGGTGATCATGATCAGATTGGTGCGAATCAGGTTTTCCAATGCGGTGTTGCTGATGTTCCCAGTGGCGACAAGGAGCAATTTGGGTGGTCGTCCGGCAAGTAGGAAGGATTGAACAAAATCGTCGTCCTTGGTGACGACGATTCGATCTTCCTGTTCGGCCAGGTCAAGGATTTCTTTGTCGGTCGTGCGGTTACGTTGCGGCAGGTCGAGCGTGTGTGCCGCATCATGATCTGCTGCGGCAAGCCACGAGCAGAACCGCCTTGGCAACTGGGCGTCTATGAGGAATTTCACGCGGCTAGGCGGTCCAGCCGCTTTACATGCGCAAGACGTGCGGCAAAACCAAGAACAGCGAGAATATCTTCCCGCTCCAGGTCTTCATAATCCGCCAGAATCTCATCTATAGTCATGCCGCCGGCAAGCCATTCGAGCACGGTTTCTACCGGATAGCGCAGACCACGAATGCACGGTTTTCCGTGGCAGATGGATACGTCAACAGTGATGCGGTCGTGAGTATGTTGTGCTTGTCCCATTATTTCTCTCCCTCAAGGTTTTACTATTCTACGCTATGGCACGTGAATAGCCGTTCACGGCAATAACAGCGCAAACACCGCCCCGCCCAAACTGCCGCCATTGCCGAGTTCGATGCGCCCGGTCTGGCCCTTGTTGGTGTGCAGCCGGGCGCAGACCGAGGAGAAATACAGGCCGAGGCCGGTCTTGCCGCCGGAGAGGTCGAGGCTTTTCATGCTCCCGCCGTTTTTCAGGATTTCCTGCGGGAAGCCGTCGCCGTCATCTTCCACGCGGATCGCCAGGAAGCCGTTTTCGGCGCAGGCGCTGAGCCGGATTTCCGATTTGGCGCAGTGGAGCGCGTTGTGGATGGCGTTGTTGAGCACGCCGGCGACGAGGTCGCGGTCGAAGAACCAGCACAGCCCCGTTTCGACATCGCTGCTGATGGCGATGGATCGGGCGCCGAGCAGCGGTTTGGTTTCGGCGACGACTTCCTCGATCAGCTCTTCCACCGGGCGGTAGGCGAGATCGATCACATACGGCCCCTGCGCGAAGCGGAACAGGGAGAGCATCTGGATCAGCTTGTCGTTGATGAGCTGGCCGTTGTATTTCAGCAGCGCCAGCCTGGATGCGGCATCTTCGCCGATTTCGGCGCCGGAGCAGCGATTGCTCAGGGTTTCATCGAGGGAATTGAGCAGCAGGAACAGGAGGTTCTTGAGGTCGTGGATTTGCGCCGCGAACAGGGCGGCAAAATCGATGGCGTCGAGTTCTCCCTGAGTGTCCATAGGGCGTTTCCCTTCTGCAGTGGTCATATCTTGATCCCGTGATGCTTTGCGATTTCCTTGTACAGCTCCGACAGCATCAGGTATTTCCGGTTGTCGGGGTCGCGGCCTTTTACAGTGGCCAGGTATTCTCTTGCCGATTTGCCCAGCGCCTCATCCCAGCCCTGCGTCTGCATGTAGGCCAGGATGGCGTGGGCGGCGTTGAGCACGATCACGGTGTTTTCCTGGTATTTCGCCACCGCCTGCATCAACAGGTCGACCGAGCCCTTCAGGTCGCCGGCCTGGGCCATCCGGACGGCCTGGTTGTTGAGGGCGATCACTTCGCGTGATGAATCGGTGATGATCTCCTTGCCCTTGTCGTGCATGCCGATTTTTCTGAACATGTCTTCGGCGTGCCGATGGATTTTCTGGTTGTCGTGGTTGTTCTGGATAAAATCCTGGATGACCTTCTTGCCGGTTTCCTCGTCCCCGAGCTGGAAGCAGGAGCGGGCGATGTCCAGGGATACGCTGCCCTGCTTGCCGTCGCAGGCCTCGAAGTACTCCAGCGCCTGCTTCAGCGCCTCTTCGGCCGCTTCTGTGTTGCCGGATTTCTGGTGGGCCAGGCTGTCCATGACGGCGCCATGCAACAGGGATTCCGGCGAGTTTTTGAAGGTTTTACGGGCATCCTTCATCACCGTCATGGCCTGGTCGCACTTGCCCTGGTCGATGAATACCCGGCTCAGGTTGGCATAGTCTTCCGGCGAGGTGAGGGCGGAGTTCTTGCCGAATTCGAGCACCGCCTCATAGGAGTTTTGCGCTGTTTCCAGGTCGTCGTTGCGGTAGGCGATTTCACCCAGCGTCTTGCGCCGCTGCACCATGCGCGGCGATTTTTCCGCCGCCGCCATCAGCGTGCGTTGCGCCGCCTGCTCATCGCCGTCAGCGGAATAGGCTTTTGCCAGCCAGTCATAGGCTTCCATGTAATTCGGGGTGTCTTCCGTGACCCGCTTGAAAATGTTCGCGGCATCGCCGAATTTTTTTTGTTGGTACAGGGACTTGGCGAGACCCATGCGCGCCCAGGGGATCTCTCTTATCGCCAGGATTTGCTCGTACAGTTCACCGGCAGTGCCGTAGTCGCCCAGTAGCAGGCAGGTTTCAGCCTTCAGCCGCATCAGGTCGATCTTGTACTTGTTGGGCTTCTTCAGCAGTTCGTCGCAGATTCGGATCGCGCTGCGGTAATCCTGCGTGTCCATGAAGGCGAACACGGGCGAGAAATAGGCTTTTTTCTGTGCCAGGTGCTCCAGCCGCAGGCGCAGGACTTCGCCGGCGAAGGGCTTGATCAGGTAATCGTCTGGCGCCAGCTCGGCCACGCTGACAACTTTCTCGTAGCTGCGCTCGGCAGTCACCATCATGAAAATAGTGGAGTGCTTTATCAGCTTGCGTTGCTTGATTTCCTCCAGCAGTTGTTGGCCATCCTTGCCGCCGCCCAGATCATAGTCACACAGGATGAAGTCGTAAGCGCGCTGTTCCAGGCGGTTGATGGCCTCGATGCCATTCCCTGCCATGTCGATGCGCGTGCCGCCCAGGGTGCTGACGGTGGTGCGCAGGGAAGAGCGCATGCTGACGACGTCGTCAATGACCAGAAAAGTTTTTTCCTGGAAGTTGATGGGCTCGCGGCCTGCGCTGGATGCCCTGGCTTGGAAATCTTCCGCGTTCATGGCTTGATTTGGCGACTTTGCGGCCTTATTTGTAACGATAAGGAAATCTTACCATGCAGCATGGATAACACAAGGAACCAAGCCGGCTTGCCTGGGGGCGCAAGCCCGTTATAATCCTTATTACCAAGACACGGCCAGGAGCGGCGCATGCCTTATTTCGTTTATAAAATCAGTCCCCCTTTCAAGCAACTGGAGAAGATCGATTCCTTCCCCAATTTCAAGGAGGCCAGCACGTTTGCCAAATCCGTGCGTACCGGCATGACGGCGGACGATAACTATGCGGTCAAGGTGATTTTCGCCGAGAACGAACTGCAAGCCGAAGACCTGCTGAACCAGGTGCGTGAGCCGGAACCGATGACCGGCGAAGACTATTAAGAAACTGGAGGGCCGGGAGTCATGGACGATCAGGCATTCAAGCAAACCTACCGGGCAACCAATCCGCTCGCCTGTCCGTTCGAAAAGGCGATCCTGATCTGCCGGTGCGCATGCAGCGAAGCCGAGCGTGTCAATATCGCGGAGCGGGACACCGTGAACTGCCGCGACGCCCAGGCGCAGGGGGATTGTTCGTTGCTGGTCGGGATGCTGCGGCACAACGCGGCGTTCGCCCTCAAGCTGACCCATGCCGATGCGGCGCTGCCCCATGCCAAGCATGTGAAAGTGCAATGCGGCGGGCTGCTCGGTCTGCAGGCCGTGATGCAGCCGGAACGGGCCGGGGAGGCACGGGTGGAGGATATCCGTGGTTTGGTGCTGGAGGCGCAGGAGCGGTTCGGCAGCCTGCAGGAGCTACCCTACAGCGAGATCGTCAGAGGCATTGCCGGATTTGAGCTCAGGCGCAGGCCCGGGCCGAAATAAACGCTCACCGGCAGGTACCGCCTTCCTGATACACCGCCATGATGGACTTGAGCTCATGCAGAACCGCCTGACGTTCGCTCTCGTTGAGTTCCCGCATCTCTGCCATGGTCTCGCCACGCTCCAGGGTGAGAATGATCAGGGAAACTTCTCTGCAGCCTTTCCGGCACAGAGCATCAAGGCAATGGGCGATTCTGGATTATGCCTATGAACAATTTTCAGGTAGCGGGAATTCCCCCCTTTGAAAAAGGGGGGGCAGGGGGGATTTGTAGTTTGCGTGAATATGAAAATCCCCCTCAGTCCCCCTTTTCCAAAGGGGGAAGTGGAGTTGCGCAATAATC
>CAMTYG010000022.1:0-8343 GCA_947085875.1 uncultured Sulfuricella sp. | reverse complement strand
GCTCTTTCCCAACTCCTGGTGCATCTGCTCAAGGGCGTGCTCTACCGGGAGCAGACGCCGCAACTGTGGCACGACCTGCTGACGCTCGAAGCCGGCGTGCGCGACTACCTCGCGGTGCTGGGTCTCGACCTGGATCTGGACGATGCCGAAGGCTACGCTTTCGTGCGCCAGCGCGATGGCGGCGATGACGAGAATCCGCCGCCCCGTCTGGTGGCGCGGCGACCGTTGAGCTATCCGGTCAGCCTGCTGTGCGTGCTGTTGCGCAAACGCCTGCTGGAAACCGATGCCAGCGGCGGCGAGGCACGCACGATGATTACGCGCGCCGACATGCTCGACCTGATGCGTACTTTTCTTCCCGAGACTTCCAACGAAGCGCGGATTGTCGACAAGATCGACGAGCACATCGGCAAGGTCGAGAAGATGGGCTTTCTGCGCGAACTGGCTGCGCAGCCCGGCACCTATGAAATCCGCCGGGTGTTGAAAGCCTTTGTGGACGGCGAGTGGCTGGCCGATTTCGATGCACGTCTGGAGGAGTACCGCAAACATGCCGTCGATGGGGCTTGACCTGTTCAAAACACCGGGCTTTCGCCTCGACCGTTTCGAGGTGCTCAACTGGGGCACTTTCGACCAGCGCGTGTGGCGCATCGCGACGGGTGGCGAGAACGCGCTGCTCACCGGCGATATCGGCTCGGGAAAATCCACGCTGGTGGACGCGCTCACCACCTTGCTGGTACCGGCCCACCGCATCGTTTTCAACAAGGCGGCGGGGGCGGAAACGCGGGAGCGCAGCCTGGCCTCCTACGTGCGCGGCCATTACAAGAGCGAGAAGGACGACGAGCGCCTGGCCGCCAAGGCAGTAGCGCTGCGCGGGCTGGACAGCTATTCGGTGATCCTTGCCTGCTTCCGCAACGACCACTACGACGAAATCGTGACCCTGGCCCAGGTGTTCTGGATGAAGGACGAAAAAGGCCAGCCGGATCGCCTCCACCTGACGGCAACCAGCGAACTCACCATCGCGCGCGATTTTTCCGGTTTCGGCGAGGACATCAAGGAACTCGGCCGCCGCTTGCGCAAAATGCCGGGCGTCTCCGTGTACGATTCCTTCCCGCCCTACGGCCAGGATTTCCGCCGCCGCATGGGGCTGGCCGGCGAACAGGCGCTGGAGCTTTTTTACCAGACCGTGTCGATGAAGGCGGTGACCAACATTACCGATTTCGTCCGCCACCACATGCTGGAAGACCCGGCCATCGCGCCGCGCATCGACGAGCTGTGCCGTTTGTTCGACAACCTCAACGCCACCCACGAGGCGGTGCTCAAGGCCGAAGCGCAAATCGCCCGGCTCGCGCCGCTGGTGGACCACTGCGGCCGGCACGAACAGCTCAGCGCCGGCACAGCCGTGGCCGAGCGCCTGCGCGAGGCGCTGCCGGCGTGGTTCGCCCTGCGCAAAAGTACGCTGCTGGAAGAGCTGATAACCCGGCTGGTGCTGGACGGCAAACGCCTGGAAGACGACGCCGCGCAACAACAAAGCGCCATCGACCAACTGCACCAGCGCCGCGCCGAGGTCAACCAGGCGATCCATGACCAGGGCGGCGGGCGCATCAAGGAAATCGAGGGCCAGGTCGGGCAATGGGAGCAGGAAAAAGCGCGGCGCAAATCCGCCTTCGACGGCTATGCTGAAGCCTGCCGCAAGCTGGAACTGCCCCGCGCCCAGAGCCTCGACACCTTTCACGACAACCGCCGCCATGGCCTCGCCATCGGGCAGCAGTTTACAAGCGAGAAAATACAACTGACTCAGCAACGCGACCTGCTGATCCCCGGCATCCATACACTCGATCAGGAATGTAGCGGCTTGGCCCACGAAATCGCCTCCCTGAAACAGCGCAAATCCAACATTCCCAGCCCGATGCTGCGCCTGCGCGAAGCCTTGTGCGCGGCGCTGGGCGTCGCCGAAGCGGAGCTGCCCTTCGCCGGGGAACTGATCCAGGTGCGGGCTGACGAAAACCTCTGGGAAGGCGCGATCGAGCGAGTGTTGCACGGTTTCGGGCTGTCCCTGCTGGTGAGAGAGGATCACTACCCGGCGGTCGCCAGCTATGTGGATCGCACCCATCTGGGCGGTCGGCTGGTGTATTTCCGCGCCGGGGGAGAGGGGCGCGAAGCGCAAGCGCAATCGCCCCACAGCTTGGCGGGCAAGCTCGAAATTAAGAGCAGCAACCCGTTCCGCCCGTGGCTGGCCGATGAACTGGCGCGCGGCTACGACTACGCCTGTTGCGACAGCCTGGAGGAATTCCGCCGCCACCCCAAGGCGCTGACTCGCCAGGGCCAGACCAGGAGCGGCGGAGCGCGCCACGAGAAGGACGACCGCCACCGCCTGGACGACCGCAGCCGCTACGTGCTGGGCTGGAGCAACACGGAAAAAATCCGCGTGCTGGAAGACCTGCTGTTGAAAAAGCAGGGAGAAGGTTTCGCGCTGGTCAAGCGCCGGGGCGAGATCGAAACCGACCTGAAAGCGCTGGCAGCGCGCCAGGAGGCGCTGGGAGAACTGCTGCGCCCGGCAGAATTCACCCTCATCGACTGGCCCCGCGCCGCGACGGAAATTTTGTCGCTGCTCGAAGAAAAACGCGCCCTGGAGGAAAGCTCCGACATCCTGCGCGAACTCAAGGTCCGTCTGGAAATCATCGAAGAGCAGATGAAATCCGCCAGGAAACGCTATGAAGAGCTGTTAAGCCTCAAAGGCAAGCGCGCCCAGGAATGCGAGGACGCGGAATTCAGCCTGCGCGACGCACTAGCCGCCCTCGCCCAACTGCCGCAAGACGAGCGCGACCATTGCTTCGCGCTCTTCCCTGAACAGGAAAACATCGCGCTGGAAGGCAAGCTTCCCACGACGCCCAAACAGTGCGACGAGGCAGAGAAAACCCTGCGCGGCTGGCTGCAAACCCGCATCGACAAGGAACGCAGGCAGGCGTCCAGCATCGCCAACGACATTGCCGCACGGATGCAGGAATACATCGGCGCCTATCCCGTCGAGTGCCGCGAGGTGAACGCCAGCCTCGATTCCGCCGCCGAATTCCGGCGTATGCTGGCACACCTGCAATCCGAGGATTTGCCGCGCTTCAAGGCCAAATTCAAGGAACTGCTCAACAAGAATACCATCCACGAAGTCGCCCTGCTGCAAGACAAGCTGGAAGGCGAATCCGACACCATCCGCAAAAAAATCGACGCCATCAACCGCTCCCTGCGTCTGATCGAATACAACCCCGCCACCTACATCCAGCTGGTGCCGGACCCCGACCCGGACATGGAAATCCGCCAGTTCAAGGAAGACTTGAAAGGCTGTCTCGCCCACTCACTGACGGGCACGGACGACGAACCCTATACCGAACACCGCTTCGTCCTGGTCAAGCGCCTGATCGACCGCTTCAATGGGCGCGCCGACATGGCGGAATCCGACCGGCGCTGGACGCGAAAAGTGACCGACGTGCGCAACTGGTTCCGTTTTTCCGCCAGCGAGCGCTGGCGCGAGGACGGTGCGGAAAAAGAGTTCTATTCCGACTCGGCGGGAAAATCCGGCGGGCAGAAGGAAAAACTCGCCTATACCATCCTCGCCTCCGCCCTCTCCTACCAGTACGGCATCGACCGCCACAGCCAGAGCGCGCGGGCGTTCCGCTTCGTGATGATCGACGAGGCCTTCGGCCGCGGCTCGGACGAATCCGCCCGCTATGGCCTGGAGCTGTTCGCCAAGCTGGAACTGCAACTGCTGATCGTGACGCCGCTGCAAAAAATCCACGTGATTGAAAATTACGTGCGCTCGGTGCATCTCGTCCACAACGAGGAGGGGCGAAATTCCATGATCCGCTCCCTGACCATCGACGAGTACCGCGAGGAAAAAGCGCTCAGCCAGGCGGCATCGGCATCTTGATCACCCCGAAAGAAATCCGCGCCAAGGCGCTGCGCCACTGGAACAGCCACGCCTACCACCGCGAGCGGCTGGCGGGGCAACCCTGGCAAGCCCTCGACATCTCCTTCGGCAAGGCCGGCGGACGCGAACTGCTCAGCGGCTACGCGGCCATCGCCGACGCCTTGCGCGTTCTTCGGGCTTCCTCCAAAGAAGTTCAGGGATACGGCTACGCCATCGAATTCGAGGCGGTCGCCCATCGCCAATTGGGCGATCAGCAACTGCCGAAGCGGATCTTTTTCGAGACGGAACCCGATTTTCTGCGCTTCATCGGCAAAGCCCGCGAGGCCGCTCAATTCGAACGCCTCGCCCGCCTCACCGTGGAACGCCAGTCGGCCCTGGCCGACTTGCTGCACGCCAGGCCGCGCCTGCTCCTCGACCATCTCCCCGCATGGGAAAAACTCCTCAGCGTCGCTGCCTGGTTCATCGATCACCCGCGCCCCGGCATCTACCTGCGCCAGATCGACCTGCCCGGCATCGACAGCAAATTCATCGAACGCCACACCGCGCCGCTGACCGCCCTGCTCGACGCGCTGCTGCCGGACACCGCCATCGACCGAGAGGAAAAAGGGTTTGAGCGCCGCTACGGCCTGCGCTTCGACCAGCACCTCATCCGCTTGCGCCTGCTCGATCCCGTTCTGTCCTTTGCCGGCCTCGCCGACCTGACCATTCCGCTGGAAGATTTCCAGAGCCTGCATCCGCCGGTGGATACCGTTTTCGTCACCGAAAATAAGGTCAACGGACTGGCTTTTCCTCCTTTCCCTAGGGCGCTGGTGATCTTCGGCCTGGGCTACGGCCTGTCCAGCCTCGCCGCAACGCCATGGCTCCACAAAACCCGGCTGATCTACTGGGGCGATCTCGACACCCACGGCTACGCCATGCTTGCCCGCTTCCGCGAAATTTTCCCCCACGCCGAATCCATGCTGATGGACACTGCCACCCTGGAAGCCAATCGCGCGCTGTGCGTTGTCGAGGACGCCCCGATACAAGGCGTCCCTGCCGCACTCACCGGGGAGGAAGCCACCGCTTGCTCTGCGCTGACGCAGCCCGACGGCTCCACGCTACGGCTGGAGCAGGAACGCATTCCTTTTGGGCAGGTGGAAGATTCGCTAAATCGTGCCATTGTCAACAAATGTGACACAGGCGTATAATTTGTGACACACGGCAACTGGAGAACCGCCATGAAAGAATTATCCGTCCGCGAAATGCGGCAAGGCTATCAGCCCTTGCACAAAGCCCTTGAGGAAGAAGGAGAAGTCATTCTCACCCACCACGGCAAGCCGTTCGCCCGTGTGTTGCCGTTGGAACCGGCGGCCTCGCCCCACCGTATCCCGTCCCTCAAATGGCTGCGCGACCAGATGCCGTTTCAGGAAATCCCCAGCGAAGTTTTGATTCGGGAAGATCGGGATGCCCGCGACTGAGCATTATCTCGACACCAGCGTCCTCATCAAGTTATACGTCAAGGAAGCGTTTTCCGAAGAGGTGGAGCACTATCTCGCCGGCATCGACCGGCCCGTCATCAGCAGCCTGACCCGGCTGGAGTGGCAATGCGCCATGATAAGGCGCCAGCGAATGGGCGCCTTTTCAGAAGACTACCTCGCCACGGCGCGCCGGGAGTTCACGCGTCACCGGACAGAAGGGTATTTTCGCATCTGCCCGGTCAATGATGCGCTGTTCACCCAGGCAACCGATCTGCTGGATGCCGTCAGTCCGATTCCGTTACGATCCCTGGACGCTTTGCACCTTGCCGCCGCCTGCTCCCTGGGCAAACCAGCCTTCGCCACTGCCGACCGCACCCTGGCCGATGCCGCCCGGAAGCTCGGACTCACCGTTCACACATTTTTTGATACAAAGAAACCATCATGACCGACGAAAACAAACAAGCCACACCACCCCAGGATGAAAACCAGCTCATCGCCGAGCGCCGCGACAAGCTGACGAAGCTACGCGAGCAGGGCATCGCCTTCCCCAACGACTTCGACCGCAAGGATTATGCCGGCGACCTGCAGACCGCCCACGGCGAGGCCGCCAAGGAAGAGCTCGAAGCGATGAATGTGGAAGTCGCCCTCGCCGGGCGCATGATGCTGAAGCGCGTCATGGGCAAGGCCAGCTTCGCCACAGTGCAGGACATGAGCGGCCGCATCCAGTTCTACATCAACGACGAAGGCGCCAGCGCGGAAACCCACGAGGCTTTCAAGCACTGGGACATGGGCGACATCATCGCGGCACGCGGCACCCTGTTCAAGACCAACAAGGGCGAGCTTTCGGTGCGCGTTTCCGAACTGCGCCTGCTGACCAAATCGCTGCGCCCGCTGCCGGAGAAATTCCACGGCCTGACCGACCAGGAAGCGAAATACCGCCAGCGCTACCTCGACCTGATCACCAACGAGGAAACGCGCAAAACCTTTCTGGTGCGCACGAAGATCATCCAGACGATCCGCAACTTCCTGGTGGAACGCGGCTACCTCGAAGTCGAAACGCCAATGATGCACCCCATTCCCGGCGGCGCCTCGGCCAAGCCCTTCAGCACCCACCACAACGCCCTGGACATGGAGCTGTTCCTGCGCATCGCGCCGGAGCTATACCTCAAGCGGCTGGTGGTGGGCGGCTTCGAGAAGGTGTTCGAGATCAACCGCAATTTCAGGAACGAGGGGCTCTCCACCCGCCACAATCCCGAATTCACCATGATCGAGTTCTACGAGGCGTACCGGGATTATCGCTACATGATGGACCTGACCGAACAGATGTTCCGCGAAACCGCCAAGGCGGTGCTCGGCCACGCCGTGGTGCCCTATCAGGGGCACACCATCAACCTGGCCCAGCCTTTCGACCGCCTCACCATCACCCAGGCGATCCACAAGTACCATCCGGGGCGCTTCAGCGACGAACAGCTCAGCGATCGTGCGTTCCTCAAGGCCAGGCTGCAGGAGATGGGCGCCGATCATCACCCCACCGACGGCGTCGGCGGGCTGCAACTCTCCCTGTTCGAGGAAACCACCGAGCAGTTGCTGATCCAGCCGACCTTCATCATCGACTATCCGGCCGAAGTCTCGCCGCTGGCGCGCAGCAACGACGCCACCCCCGGCATTACCGAGCGCTTCGAGCTGTTCATCGTCGGCCGCGAGATCGCCAACGGCTTCTCCGAGTTGAACGACCCGGAAGACCAGGCGGAGCGCTTCATGGCGCAGGTGCGGCAGAAGGAAGCGGGCGACGCCGAGGCGATGCACTACGACGCCGACTACATCCGCGCCCTGGAATACGGCCTGCCGCCCACCGCCGGCGAGGGCATCGGCATCGACCGCCTGGTCATGCTGCTGACCGACAGCCCGAGCATCCGCGACGTGATCCTGTTCCCGCAGATGCGGCGGGAAGATTGATTTAAATTTTAAGTAGTAACAGGCTGTCAGGGCGTCCTTCCGGGCGCCCTTTTTTATTACCGGCATTTAACCCGAACTGTCCATTAGCCAAAAAGCAGCGTCATTCCCGCGAAGGCAATAATTTTAGTGGGTTGAACCTATTTCAAGCAGTTGAAAGCCATGCATGAATGCGCTGTTGAGGTAATCTGGACAGCGCAATCATGGCATTCAACTGCCGGAAATAGGATAACTTCGCATGTCATCGAGAAACTCCGATGCAGGCTCGACACTCGTCACCAGCAGATGATCCCTCGCCCGAGTACAGGCGACGTAGAGCAGGTGGCGCTCGGTGTCGTACACTTCTTGCAGATCGGCATCGTCGCCGACCGTCTCGATACGTTCCTGCAAGGGAATGATCTCGTCGTCGCAGGCCATCACGACTACTGCGCGGAATTCCAACCCCTTGGCGAGATGCATGGTGCTGATAGAGACATGACCGCTGAGGGTCTCGACGTGTTCATCGAGTATCTTGCAGGGTATGCCCGCTGCCTCCACTGCTGCCTGCGCCCGTCCCAGTTGCGCTTCGGATCGGACGAATACGCCAAACTCGTGCGGTAGCACACCCGCCTTGGTCTGCTCCACAATCCAGTTGCCGACGGCCTTGATTTCCTCTCTCTCGTCCTTGAATGTGCGAATTACCGGTGGCGGGCCATTGAAAACTGAAACGGTGTCGCTGCGGTTCTCGCTATTGTCATCCACGTCGGTGACTACCGGGCCGAGCAGACGATCAGCCTGCGTGCGGATTTGGTGGGAGGTGCGGTAATTGACGCGCAAGGTACGCGAGCGTCCCCGGATGTTCACACCGATGGCCTTCCAGGAGAAAGGTTGCTGGAAGATGCGTTGCCCGAGGTCACCGGCGAAAAAGAGTGCATTAGGCCGACCGCCACCCAAGGCGGCAAAGAATCTGAGGTGCGCAACGCTGATGTCCTGCGCCTCGTCCACGACAGCGAAGTCGAATACGATATTCTTGTTGGT
>CAMTYG010000021.1:0-19835 GCA_947085875.1 uncultured Sulfuricella sp. | reverse complement strand
TACATGCCTCAGCTAGGCGTAACCGGTCAGCTTTTGAAACGAAATCCAGCCCAATACGAGGACTTGACCATCTTATTTGTTCCCTATTTGTGGCCAAAATACTCAATTGATGGGCTGGCTGAGGCATGTAACTAATCAGGTTAAGTGTTGTGGGGACAACACTCAGAAAGGTACAGCTATGGGCAGGCTCTCTGACAGGCAAAGCCAGTCAGTTGATGACCACGTCCCATAGGACGTGGTTTTTTAGCTCTCAATTAAGGCGCCCAAGTCGTACAATTTAGGATGGCGGGAGGGTGGGATTCGAACCCACGACTCCGGCATTAACAATCAATAGGTTGTGAACTATTACTCTTCTTATGGGGCAAATTTGGGGCAATTGTTGAGGAAGACCCGCACCTTGGAAGACGCAAAACCAAGAAAATCTCAACCCCATGTAAAATCCCTGTTAACCTCAGGTCAACGGGGATTTGCATTGGTGGGGAGGCGCTTCTCTTGGCTTTTGCAGTGCACTTTCAGTCTATCTCATCCTTCGGGCGGTCTCGGTTTCTCCCCAGTTGCGCTACCTCGAACCATCCGCTTTGCAATACAAATACTACATAGGCACAGTAAACTCGCATAGTCATCTCCAAGTGAAAGGTTAGTTCAGCATGAAGAGAAAACCCGAGACCGCCCAGGAGGCCAACAAACGTCAATACAACCGCAAAAGGTTTACCCAAGCCTTAAAATGTAAGATGCTAGCACTAAATTCCGATTCACTGAACTTATTGCAGGTTGCCTTGCCAACCTCGGTACTTGGATCGCACCGCCTGCTGTCCAGCCTTTTTCATCGACACCAGGCACATGTTGAAACTGCTACCCATTAGTGCAAGTATACGTCTCGCCATCAAACTGAAACTCGTCCATATCACCACCAAGGCGGCAATCATTCGCAAAGCGTTGGTAGTCAATGTAACACCGCAGATTTTCCGGTATTTCATGGGCGTAGCACTCGTCGAATAGCTCTGTGGCTGTCTCCAGCAGATTGCCTTCGTATAGGGTGACATCATCCAGCTTCTGTAGTGCGTCGCGCACATCATAACCTTGCTCTGAAACCAGGAAAAATAGAGCCGGTTTTTGCCAGTCGTCCAGAGACTCAATTTCATCGAACCAAAGATTGAGCGTGGCCTGATTAATACCACAGGCATTGAATAGCTGTGCGTCGGCATTATCACCGTCGATGAACTGAATTTCGTACTCCTCCACCGGGCAACCATAGCGATCAGTACGCCCTTCGGCCTTTACCTCATAATCTGAGACATCATCAAAATAGAAGCCAGCAGCTTCGAAATTATACGGTTGTGCGTGCAATGTGGTCATGGTCTTATCTCCTGAGTCGGTGTTGTTCAAAAGTGATGCTCTCGAACTGGCACCTCCTTCGCTCTTCCCTTGGGGAAGCGGGGATGGGGAAAGCCGCTGCGTAGAAAAACAAAAACCGGGAATTTATCCCGGCTTTGCGTTGTGATGCCCACGATCAGTCCCCTTCACGAAACGATGAGGGGCTTATCGTGGGTATGCAAAGCCGTGAAATCTGGTGGTTCGAAGCGCCGTCAAGCGGCTGGGTATTGACGTTTACAAGCCCATGAAACGAGCATTGGGCATGACAGAGCCTGCGATGGCGTGACTAATGCTGAATGAAAGACGTAGCAGGTGCGGAGTCGATGGGCTTGTTTGTTTTGTACTGGTTCTGGTTGCGGTTACAAGAATCTATTGTCATACTGCTTATTCGTATAGCAAATGTATTGCTCTACGAATTCCGTCGATTAGGGTAATAACATGCCAGAACAGAAATCAACGCCAGTCGCATTTCGATTTCAGCCCACAACAAAAGTGGCTCTGCGCGCAATAGCGCAACGCGAGGGCCGCAGCATGACCAACATGGTGGAGTGGCTGGTTCGCGAATATTGTGAGCGCGAAGGTTTGGGTTGGCCGGTAGCAATGCCAACAGGGAAAACAACAAAACCCCAATCTAAAGCCTGAATTCCCACTGACCAAAATGACGATTCTAAACACCACTTCGAAATTGCAGAACACAGTTCGCGTCATTCACCATATGCGGCCGATGCTCAGCTCTGGCACTAGGGGCCAAACATGAATGTCTTTCAAACGCATTCTCACATCGTTAATGACTACGAGACTTACATTCGCAGTTTTCTCAACATTTCTGACCCCAAAATCCGAGCGGTCGTCGATGGCGAGCTAAGTGAAGGGAAGCTCTGGCCAGAACCGCTACTGCAATTCAATCCATCTTTCGAAATGGCTGGCAGCGTAGCCGATCTGTCTCGCGCCGGTATTTTGCATTCCGACATCGCCGATATATTTAAAGGATATTCTCTTTATAAACACCAATCAGAAGCAATCCAGCTTGGTACAACCGGTAAAGATTTCATCGTTACCTCTGGCACCGGTTCCGGTAAATCGCTGACTTACATTGGCTCTATTTTCCATCACCTGCTTTCCAACCCGCAAGCCAAGGGTGTCACTGCGATAGTCGTTTATCCGATGAACGCTCTGATCAACTCACAATTTGAGGAATTTACCCGCTACAAGGACAACTACGAAAAGACCACGGGCAAGACTTTCCCAATCAGCTTCGGGCAATACACCGGACAGGAAAAGGAAGACAAGCGCGCCGAAATGCGCGAGAACCCACCACAGATTTTGCTCACAAACTACATGATGTTGGAGTTATTGCTGACGCGCCTTCGCGAACGGTCAATCCGCGATGGAATATATGAGAACCTCAGTTTCCTGGTTTTTGACGAGCTGCATACCTACCGTGGTAGACAGGGAGCTGATGTGGCGATGCTAATTCGGCGCATCCGGGCCCGTTGCCTGAAGTCAGTGGTTTGCATCGGCACATCGGCGACCATGGTTTCCGTCGGTTCGCTTGCAGAACAACGCGCAGAGGTCGCCAAGGTCGCGACCAAACTGTTTGGCAAGCCGTTCGTTCCAGAGCAAATCATCAATGAAACACTAGCCCGCTCACTCGACTACAAGGAATTATTGCCATCATCCGACGCGTTGGCTCAGGCAATTGACGCTGGAATAGATCACAACGCCGATGCCGATATTCTGAAATCCCATCCAGTTGCCGTGTGGCTTGAAAATGCCGTGGCACTTGAAGAGCGAGAAGATCGTCTGGTACGAGGCAAGCCGCAGCGCCTGACGTCCATTGCTTCATCGCTTTCCCGCGATTCGGGGAAGACACCCGACGATTGCGGGGCTTTTCTACAGCAACTATTGCAATGGATCAGCGCCGTCAATCAACGAACGCAAGAGGCCGGACAACGCTACACTCAGTTGCCGTTCAAACTTCATCAATTCATCTCGCAAACTGGCTCAGTCTATACAACGCTAGATCAGGATGAAAATCGTTTCATCACGCTTGAGCCAGGTGTGTATAAAGCCGACGAGGCAGAGAAGAAGCCGATCTTTCCGAACGTCTTCAGCAGAGCCAGTGGGCATGCGTTTATTTGTGTTTCCAGAATTGGGAATCGCCTTGAACCCCGTGAATTTCGAGAAAGTTCGGATGAAGAGTCGGAAGCGGCGGATGGCTATCTGATCGTTGGAGAAGATATTTGGGACCCCTTGGAAGACAGTGAACTGCTTCCTGAAGCATGGGTACGCCAGACCAAGACTGGGCCAGTGCCAGATTCAAAGAAGAAAGCATCATTCCCTAACAAGATTTATTTCAACGAATTCGGCGAATGCTCGGAATCGAAACCACTGAAATGGTGGGGGTGGTTCATGAAGGCACCGCTTCTATTCGATCCAACGTCCGGTGTTTTTTACGATACCAAAACCAATGAGGGAACCAAACTAACCAAGTTGGGCAGCGAAGGCCGCAGTACGTCAACCACCATCACCGCCTTCTCCATGCTCAATAGGCTCAGCGATGCTGGATATCGGCAGGAGGACCAGAAGCTCCTCAGTTTCACAGACAACCGCCAGGATGCTGCATTACAGGCCGGACACTTCAATGACTTTGTCCAAGTGATACGCCTGCGTGCCGGTATCCGCAAGGCGCTTGAACTGGCACCTGGACAAACCCTCACCTATGCAACGCTCGGCGAAGCCATTTTCAAGGCGCTTGCCGTACCATTCACGGAATTCGGAAACCGCAACGAAGAGCCCCAGTTCGCATCTGTCCGAGATGACTACGAACGCTGCTTTCAGGATTACCTACTTTACCGCGCCATCGCAGACTTGCGCAGAAGCTGGCGGATTGTCCTTCCCAATCTTGAACAGTGTGGTCTGCTCACAGTTACCTATGCTGACCTTGAACGCCGTGCGGCCGATGCCGCCTGGAACGGCTTTCCTCTGATCGGGGACCTGAAGCTCGAAGACCGTAAAGAATTCATCGGCACAATCCTCGACTTTTTCCGCCTCGAATACGCCATTCATAGCGAAAATTACCTGACTCAGTCCAAAATCAAGGAATATGAAAAACACTTCCGGGAAATGCTGCGGACGCCATGGACACTGGACAGGAACGAGGAACTGCGTGAGCCGTTTTTCATCCGTTACGATCCGCTCCATAAGTCGGCACGGTTTTCCTCGAAGAGCATGGGGCCAGCCAGCGCCTTAGGAAAATTCATCAAGCTCTATGTCCGACAGAACGACATGGAGATTGATCTGAAAGGCCCAAACTATCGGATTTTCATCGAGCGACTGATGTCCATGCTCGAACAAGCCGACTTTCTTAAATCTCAGATCGCACGTAATGCGAAAAATGAAGAGGTACCTGTCTATCGCCTGCGTCTGGAAAAAATATTGTGGAAACTCGGCGACGGCGAGACTGTGAAAGCTGATGTCATTAAGCAGCGATCCTACAAGGATCAAGCGCCTCGGCCAAATCTTTTCTTCCGCAGCCTTTATTCCCGTGATTTTTCCAAGGTCAAGCGCTTGCGTGGTGAAGACCACACCGGGCAATTAAGTACAGACGTCCGCATCGAGCGGGAAGACTTGTTCCGCGAAGGAAAAATCAGCGCGCTCTTCTGTTCGCCGACGATGGAACTAGGTATAGATATTCGCAACCTCAGTGTTGTGCATATGCGCAACGCGCCGCCCAACCCGGCCAACTATGCACAGCGATCCGGTCGCGCCGGGCGAAGCGGGCAGGCCGCGCTCGTCTTCACCTATTGTTCCAGCTACTCTCCGCATGACCGCCACTACTTCAAAGAGCAAACCGATCTTGTCGCCGGCGCGGTCATGGCACCCAGGTTGGATCTTTGCAATCGCGAACTGTTGGCCTCACACCTGAATGCGTTGGTGGCCTCGGAAATCGGTATGCCCGGTCTCGATGACGTGGGAACCGGCAAACCATCCATCATGCGTCTCATTGTGGACGACAACGACAAGATGCCATTGTCGAAAGAGGTTCGCTCCGGCCTTGAGATGACAACAACCACATTTAACGACATCAAATCGACCTTCAAGCGCACCATTCGCGACTTCGAAAACGATCTCGAAACCAATGGCTCGACCTGGTATTCAGACCAATGGATCGAGCAGAATCTCTCGAAAGTTGCCGATAATCTTGACAATGCGTTGGTACGCTGGCGCAGGCTCTATCGTTCTGCCAGAACAATCCTCAGTCGAGCCACACAGAAGATTGACAGTGGGACACTCAGCCTCGGCAGTGACGAATATCGCAAGCACAAGCGCAATCAGGATCAGGCGACACGCCAGCTCGATCTGCTGCGTAACGATCTCGCCGGGCGTTCCAGCGAATTGTCCGAGTTCTATCCATATCGCTATCTGGCATCGGAAGGATTTTTACCTGGTTACAATTTTACTCGACTACCACTGCGGGTATTTCTGCCCACCGGCGATTCCACCGGGGAGTTCGTCTCACGCCCGCGCTCAATTGCGTTGCGGGAGTTCGGGCCGATGAACATCATCTATCACAATGGTCGAAAATACCAAATCCGCCAACTGGTCATTCAGGATGCCGAATCTGCGTTGACCGATGCCAAAGTTAGCAGCAAGACGGGCTACTTCATGACCGGCGATGCTGCCAAGGACAGCACCTGCCCATTTTCCGGGATTGATCTTTCCGACAATGCCTTCAAGGAACACCTCCATGATTTGATGGAGATGGCCGAATCCCGTGCAGAAGAGATCGACCGTATATCCTGCGAAGAAGAAGAACGCGTTTCCCGTGGCTACGAAATTCGCACCTATTTCTCGGTTGACGGCGGACATATTGATCGTGTTCGTAAGGCCATCGCCACATCTACCGAAAACGCCCTGTTGAATTTGCGTTATGTTCCGGCAGCGCGTCTGATTCACGTCAATACCAAATGGCGCTCACAGAAAACCGAAGGTTTTCCCATCGGCCTTATTTCTGGCGATTGGCGCGGCTCAATGCCTGATACCAAAGCGGAAGCGAATGCCAACCTCAAGGAAGAATTCCGTCTCGTCAAACTCTGGACATCCAATCTTGCGGATGCCCTGTATATCGAACCGATCCAGCCGCTCGGATTGAAACCCGATGGCGTCATCACATTGCAACATGCGCTCAAGCGTGCCATCGAACGTGTCTTTCAGGTCGAGCCGAACGAAATAGGTGTGGTCGCCATCGGTGATCCAGAGGCTCCCAACATCCTGCTGTTTGAAGCTGCCGAAGGTAGTCTCGGCATCCTGTCCCAATTCGTTGAAGACGTGAACGTCTTCCACAATGTCATCAATCAAGCCATCGCCCTGTGTCGTTTCGACGACGTCGATTACAAAGGTCCGGCGAGTTACGACGACCTGCTTAGCTACTACAACCAGCGTGACCACAAGATCATCGACCGCCATCTCATCAAGGATGCGCTGGAGAAGCTGCGCATCTGTTCCATCGAGATTCAAACCAACACGGGATTCGGCAGTTACGACGAGCAATATCAGGCGCTGCTGCGTGGTCTTGACCCAAATTCATCGACAGAACTCAAGTTCATAAACCATCTCTACCAGAACGGCCTTCGGCTGCCTGATGCTGCTCAGAAGCGAGTCGATGGCCTCTACGTCCAACCAGATTTCTACTACGAGCCCCGTATCTGGGTCTTCTGCGACGGTACACCACACGACCAGCCTGCCGTAAAGGAAAGCGACGAAGCCAAGCGCCAGGCGATCATGGCGCGCGGCGACGAGGTGTGGGTCTATTATTACAAGGACGACCTCGCCACCATTGTGGCGGCCCGGCCGGATATCTTCAGGAAAGTGCGATGACGGCATTTTCCCTGTCATCTCTGCAACCCGGCAAGCTCGTCACCTTGCGGGGGCGCGACTGGATCGTGCTGCCCTCGGAGGATCGCGATCTCCTGGTCGTCAAGCCGCTCGGCGGGTCGGACGACGAGATCGCAGGCATCTATCTGCCACTCGCCATTGAAAGTGATCGGCCTGCCGATGCGCGCTTTGAAGAACCCGCTGCCGCTGATCTCGGCGATATCAGCTCCGCGCGCCTGCTCTATGACTCGGCGCGACTCGCTTTTCGCAATGGTGCGGGGCCGTTCCGTGCTCTGGCCAAGCTTTCCTTCCGGCCTCGCTCTTACCAGATGGTGCCGCTCATCATGGCCCTGCGTCAGGAGTCGGTACGGCTGCTGATTGCCGATGATGTCGGTGTCGGCAAAACGATTGAAGCACTGCTGATCGTCAAGGAGTTGCTGGAGCGTCGAAAAATCAAGCGCTTCGCCGTCATCTGTCTGCCGCATTTGTGCGAGCAATGGCAGGCAGAGATTCGCGCCAAGGTAGACATAGAAGCCGTCATCATCCGCTCCAACACTCAGGCGAGGCTGGATCGCCAGATTCAGGGCGACACCAGCGTCTACGATTACTACCCGTATCAGGTCATCAGTATCGATTTCATCAAATCCGATACCCGGCGCGACGTGTTCGTTGAACAATGCCCGGAACTGGTAATCGTCGATGAAGCGCATACAAACGCTCGACCAGCGGGGGCTTCGGCGAGCCAGCAGCAGCGCTACCACCTGATCAGCCGCATCGCGGACAAACCTGGGCAGCAGCTTATCCTCCTCACAGCCACCCCGCACAGCGGAAAGCCCGAGGAATTTCAGTCGCTACTAGGATTGTTACGCAAAGACTTTGAGGGATTAGATATTCCGGAATCAACTCAACAGCAACGGCGCGAACTCGCAAAATACTTTGTGCAACGCAAACGCGGTGATGTCGAAAAATGGTTGGGTGAAGACACGCCGTTTCCCAAACGTGATGCCTTTGAATGGCCCTACGAACTTTCGCCCGCCTACCAGATTTTTTTCGAAGAAATTATTGATTTCGCTCGTCGGCTGATTGCACCTGATCCAGCGCGTGGCGAGACCAAGCGCGTGCATTACTGGACTGCACTTGCTCTTTTGCGGGGCGTCATGTCCAGCCCTGCTGCGGGTATCGAGATGCTCAACACCCGGCTGACAGGTTTACGCTCCGCAGCAGGTGATGATATCGGGACTCCAATGGCAATTGAGTCTGCGCCTGAAGATAATCCCGTTCGCGACACCGAGTTTGGCTTTGAAGGCGATAATACCCCCACCCAGATTCTCGAACGCAACGCATGGACCCAGCGCCAGCGTCAGGAACTGCGCGAGTTTGCCAAGCAGCTCGAACAGCTTGGCAACATCAAGCAAGACCGTAAATTAGCTTCCGCCGAATTAATCCTCGACGACTGGCTGAATAACGGATTCAATCCTGTCGTTTTCTGCCGTTATATTGCTACTGCCAAATATATCGGCGAACAACTTGCGCCCGTGCTCAAGAAGAAATTTCCCAAGCTAGATCTGCAAGTCATCACCAGTGAGTTGCCAGACGAGTTGCGCAAGCAGCGTATTGAAGAAATGGGCAAGTCGCCGCTGCGGGTACTGGTGGCCACCGACTGCCTCTCCGAAGGCATCAACCTGCAAGAGCACTTCACCGGCGTGCTGCACTATGACCTTCCATGGAACCCCAACCGGTTGGAACAGCGCGAGGGCCGTGTTGATCGCTTCGGTCAAATGGCGCCTACCGTCAAAGCCTGTCTGCTTTACGGTGCCGATAATCCCATCGATGGCATCGTTCTCGATGTACTCCTGCGCAAGGTACGCGAGATCAAACGCGCCACCGGTATCAACGTCCCATTTCCCGAAGATTCCCAGAGCATCATCGATACCATCACCCAGGCGCTGCTCCTCAACCCCAACCGCCACATTGAGAAGACGCGCGTCAGCAAGAACCAGATCGAATTCGATTTCGGCCAGTTTGACGAAGCTGCTGCTGCCCGTGCCAACGTCACACGCAAGTTGGAGGAAGCCGCCGAGCGGGAAAAAGTCTCGCGCGGCATCTTTGCCCAGAACGCCATCAAGGCACAGGAAATCGAAGCCGATCTGCGCGATGTAGACGAGGCCATTGGTGATCCACGCGCGGTCGAAAATTTCGTCACCTCAGCGCTGAACAACCTACTCGGTGTACAAGTCGACAAGGATGCCAAGGGCTACCGTGTCGTCCTGGGTAACTTGCCCCCGCAATTACGCGAGTTGTTACCAGACGTGAGTCAGCGCGACGCAATCAAAGTCAGTTTTCTCTCGCCAACGCCGGAGGGCTATCACTATCTGGGGCGTAACCATCGTTTTGTCGAACAGTTATGTCAGCTCGTTATGGCCAACACCCTGGCCAGGGTAGACAAACGAGCCGCCCGCGCAGCCGTCGTTCGCTCCCGGCAGGTCAGCACCAAAACCACACTGCTACTCTTCCGCTGCCGCAACGTCATCGAGCAAGCCAAGCTCAACCACCAGATTGTCGCAGAGGAAATGTTGCTCTGGGGCTGGCGCGGCACCCCGCAGCAAAAGGAGTTTCTTGACCACGCCGAAGCCAAAGCAGTTCTGACAGAAGCGCGTGCCTCATCCGATCTCTCGCCCCAGGCTCGCGCCGGTTTTCTGGAGAACGAACTCAAGCTTCTCGATAATCTGGACGATGAATTCCGCGTGATTGCCGAGCAGCAGTCCAAGCGACTCGTCGAGGCCCACGAACGCTTCAGCGCCCTTATGGACAAACAACGTTTTCAGGTAGTCTATCCCGTTTTGCCGATGGATCTCCTCGGCATCTACATCTTGTTGCCGGAATAAGCCATGTCTCTCCCCATCAATATCTACGACCTCCTCCACGGCAAACCTGTCGAATGGGAACGCCTCGAATTTAAGGCTGGCTGGAACCCGGAAGCTGTCCTCCACACGCTTTGTGCTTTTGCCAATGACATTCATAACCTGGGCGGCGGCTATATCTTGATCGGCATTCAGGAAGAAAACGGTCGCCCCGTACTGCCGCCCGTCGGCCTCGACCCCGCGCAAATCGACGCCATCCAGAAGGAACTGCTAAACCTCGGCTTTAATGCCATCGCGCCTTACTATCACCCCATCGCAGTGCCCGTCGAAATCGAGGGGCGGCATGTCTTGGTGCTCTGGGCATTGGGCGGACAGACGCGCCCCTACAAGGCGAAAATCAGTCTGGGTAAAGACAGCAAGGACTACGCCTACTACATCCGTAAAGGTTCCAGCACCATTCGCGCCAAGGGGGCGGATGAAACCGATCTCATGTCGCTTGCGGCTACCATCCCCCACGACGACCGCATCAACCAGCAGGCCAAAGTGGAAAATCTCTCCCGCGAACTGATGCAAGAATATCTGCAACAGGTGGGCAGCGATCTGGTCATGCAGGCACCCAATCTTCCATTGGTCGAACTTGGCCGCCAGATGGGCGTCGTGGGTGGGACAGAGGAAGCGCCGTTCCCACTCAACGTCGGCTTGATGATGTTCAATCCGGAGCCTTGGCGCTTCTTTCCCGTCATGCAGATTGATGTCGTCTGGTTTCCCAAGGAAGGACCAGGCGGCAACAAATTTTCGGAAAAAATATTCAAAGGCCCGATACCTCGCATGACCCGCGATGCGCTCGATTACATCAAACGCAACCTGATTACCGAAACCGTCATCAAGCATCACGGACGAGCCGAAGCGACCCGCGTCGAAAACTTCCCTTACGACGCTATCGAAGAAGCCGTCGTCAATGCGGTCTATCACCGGGGCTACGACACGCGCGAACCCATCGAGGTTCGCATTGAGCACAGTGAGATGTTCGTTATCAGCTATCCGGGGCCTGATCGGTCGGTGCGACTGGAGCAACTCCGCGCCGGTCGCGCCCGGCCACGACGTTATCGCAACCGCCGCATCGGTGAATTCCTGAAGGAACTGGAATTCACCGAGGGCCGTTCCACTGGCATCCCCAAGATCATGGAGGCCATGGAGAAGAATGGCTCCCCACCCGCCGAATTCGAGTTCGATGAAGATCACAGCTACTTCATGGTGCGACTGCCAATCCATCCGGCGGCGCGGGAGGTGGCGGAATCACAGGCGGGGCTAGATTCGACCCTGTCAGGGGTAGAGTCAGGGGTAGAGTCAGAAATCGCCAACAGAATACTTGAATTTCTTCAGGGTGACGCTCTCGGCAAGCTGGAGATCGCTCAGAAGCTCGGCAAATCCAAACCCACGCGCTATTTGAATGATCTGGTTAGGAAGATGCTGGAAACTGGCCTGATCGAATACACCATTCCAGAAAAGCCCAATAGCCGCCTGCAAAAATATCGCAGGATTCAAAACAGAACGGGCGCTCAATGATCTACCCCAGCATCCGCATCGAAGGTGCCATCCTCTCGCCGGACATCCTCGACCGTCTCGACGATGCCCCCGGCCAGCGCCCTGCCGATTTTGGTCTCGATACCGGCTCCAAGGTAAAAGACGAAATCGCCCGCGCCTGGGCCGACGCGCAAGATTACTGGCGCATCTTCCAGCGCAAGCTGGAAACCCTCCGCCCAGATTCCCCGGCGACCACTGAAACCCGCCAGCAATGGATCACGCCGCTGCTTGGCCTGCTCGGCTACCAGCTCGAATACCAGGCCAAGGGCGTTGAGCTCAACGGCAAGACCTACGCCATCTCACACCGTGTCACCAATCGCGGCAACACCCCCATCCACATCGTCGGTGCCCGTGAAACCGCCGGGCTGGACCGCAAGCCAGAGCGCACCCACATCGGCGCACCACGCATGTCCGCCCACGCGCTGGTGCAGGAATACCTCAACCTGCACGACGAACTCTATGGCATCGTCACCAACGGTCGCGTGCTGCGGCTGCTGCGCGACAGCTCCCGGCTCATCAAGCTCAGCTATCTTGAATTCGACCTCGACCGCATCTTCAGCGATGGCCTGTTTGCCGACTTCGCCATCCTCTATCGCCTGCTCCACGTCTCGCGTCTTCCGGCCAATAGTGATGCCGCAGCGGAAAGCCTGATCGAGCGTTACCATCAGGATTCCCTCGACTCCGGCGCGCGCATCCGCGAGGGGCTGAGCAAAGCCGTAGAGCAAGCCATCCGTGATTTTGCCAACGGCTTTCTTGCGCATCCTGCCAATGACGAGCTGCGTCAGGCGATTGCCGATGGCAAGCTGAAGCCGGAAACCTATTACCAGCACCTGTTGCGCCTGATCTACCGGTTGCTTTTCCTGCTCGTCATCGAAGAACGTGATCTGGTATTTCCGCCCTCGGCCAGCAGTTCGCAGCGCGACATCTACCGGCGCTACTATAGTCTCGAACGCCTGCGCCTGTTGTCTGAAAAGCGCCACCTCGCTGACAAACGTCACCACGATTTCTGGCTGGCGATGCTCGCCACCTTCCGCCTGTTCGAAGCCCACGGCCCAGGCGACAAGCTCGGCCTTGCCCCGCTGGCAGGCGACTTGTTCAGTCCCGCAGCCATTGGCCCGCTGGCGAACGCCATGCTGGGCAACGACGTGCTGTTGGGTTGCCTGCGCGCCCTCGGCTTGTATCAACATCCTGACAACGGCCAGACCATCCGCGTCAACTACGCCGCCCTCAACGTCGAGGAATTCGGCTCCGTCTACGAAGGCCTGCTCGAATACGAACCTGTGTTCCTGAATTTCTCCCCTCGCCCGCTTGCGGGAGAGGGGCAGGGGGAGAGGGTAGGCAACATCGAATTCACCTTCGCCCAAGGCACCCAGCGCGCCGCCACCGGCTCCCACTACACCCCGGACGACCTCGTCCAGCCCCTCATCAAGCATTCGCTCGACTACCTGATCGCCGACAAGCTCAAAGCACCCGATCCGGCCAAAACCCTGCTCGAACTGCGCGTCGCGGATATTTCCTGCGGCTCCGGCCACATCCTGCTCGCCGCCGCCCGCCGCATCGCCACCGAACTCGCCATCGCCCGCACCGGCGAGGAACAGCCCTCGCCAACGGCCTTCCGCAGCGCCATTCGCGACGTGATCCGCAACTGCATCTACGGCGTCGACCTGAACCCGCTCGCCGTCGAACTCTGCAAGGTCGCGCTCTGGCTCGAAGCCCACAACCCCGGCGAACCGCTCAACTTCCTCGACCACCACATCAAATGCGGCAACGCCATCGTCGGTTTCGCCCGGCGCGAGGAGGTCGAGCGCGGCGTGCCCGATGAAGCCTTCGCGACGATGCCAGGCGACGACAAGGACACCGCCGCGCTGCTCAGGAAGCGCAACAAGCGGGAGCGTAAGGATCACGAGGCTGGTCAGTTGCCGCTCTCGCCCAGCCTGCAAAAACAGCTCGACGACATCCTGCGCGGCTGGCGCGATCTCGCCACGCTGCCGGAACATACCCCCGACGAAATCGAGGCCAAGAAGGCTCGCTACCTCGCCTTTAGTCAGAGCGAGGACGCATGGTTCCTGAACCAGATCGCCGCTATTCCTATCGCCCAGTTCTACCTGCCCAAAGCGGCGGACAACCTGCAAAAATTCGTCACCGATGCCACCTACCGGCGCTACTGGAAAGGTGAGATGAGTCCGCAAGGTCAGGCCACCGCCGAGGCGTGGGCGATGGCCGAACGCAAACGCTTTTTCCATTGGTTTCTGGAGTTTCCGGAGATCATCGGGCGAGGTGGATTTGACTGCATTCTTGGCAATCCACCATATCTCGGAGGAAAAGCACTGAGCGGAACCTACGGCCATCCATTTTGCGAGTATGTGAAATGGGAATATGCCCCGGCTGGTCTCTCCGATCTGGTGGCCTATTTCATCCGCCGCATCTACGCCTTGCTGCGCCCCGGCGGCTTCACCGCATTCATCACAACCAATTCCATCAAGGATGGAAGCATTCGCGAGGATGGGCTGGAACAGGTGCTGGCACAGGGCGGTGCGATCAACATGGCCGTGCGCGGTATCAAGTGGCCGGGACGAGCCAACTTGGTGGTGTCGCTGGTGGCACTGCATCGAGGTGAATGGCAGGGGAAACGAGTTCTGGACGGCAAGAATGTGCCGTATATTAGTGCCTACTTTGAAGACAGTGCAGACGCTGGTGAACCGAAGAAGCTATCTGAAAATTTCGATAATGTTTCTACTGGCACACACTTTCTTGGTGAAGGATTTCTGCTTACATTCGATGAGGCTAAGAATCTTATTGATGCTGCCCCGGCGAACCGGGAAGTGATTTTCACAGTTATAAACGGGCAAGAGCTCAATAACCATCCAGAGCAGGAGCCGAGTAGGTGCATAGTTAATTTTTTCGATTGGCCGATTGAGCGTGCTGAAAAATTCGCTGAACCATACCAGATCGTAGAGCAGAAAGTTAAGCCGGAGCGCGAACGACTTGATGAACAGACTCCAGTGAACAAACGTCGAAAACAATATTGGTGGCAATACGCAGCTGCCGCGCTCCCAATGTACCGCCGTATTGAAGGTGCCAAGCGATGCTTCATTTCGACACGAACAACGAAATATCTGAGCTTCTCCACTTCATCATTTGATCGAGTATTTCTCGACTCACTCAATGTATTCACCACAGACAGATACGACCTTTACGCCATCGTCCAATCCACCCTGCATGAAGTCTGGGCGCGCAAATACAGCGGCGCGTTGAAGCAGGATTTGCGTTACTCGCCGTCGAACTGCTTCGACACCTTCCCCTTCCCCGAAGGTCTCTGGCAAACCCCCAATCCCGTCTTGGCCAACCTCGGCGAACACTATCACGAACACCGCCGCGCCCTCATGCGCCAGCTCTGGCTCGGCCTCACCGACATCTACAACCTGTTCCACACCCGCGACCTCACCCCCACCCAAGTCGCCAAGGTCAGCAAGCCCCCTCACCCCAACCCTCTCCCCGCTGGGGCGAGGGAGTCTCTTGTGGAAGCCGGTTACCAAGGCATCCTCGAACTGCGCCGCCTGCACCGCGAACTCGACATCGCCATCCGCGACGCCTACGGCTGGCCCGATCTCGACCTCGGCCACGATTTCATCGAAGTCGAAACCCTCCCCGAAAACGACCGCGTCCGCTACACCATCAGCCCCGCCAACCGCAAGGAAGTCCTCAAGCGCCTGCTCGCCGAAAACCACCGCCGCGCCGCTCTGGAAGCTGCCGCAGCGGCAATACAGGTACCTGTCAAAAAGACCCGTGCCAAGAAGGCTAAAGCGGTTGGCTCGGCTGGAGACTTGTTCGATTTGGACATTGCAGTTCCAGCCACGCCAACCATTGTCGCCAAGCGCGACCTGATCGAGTTCTCCCGCTTCGCCGACCTTGCATGGGAAAGGCCGGGAACGGATCAGGCCAACGAGGAAACCGCAGTGCTGGCGGCGATTCTCAAAGCCATCGTTGGCCCCATGCCCAAGCACGATATCCAACTGGCGGCCCTGCTCGCCATGCGACCCAGATTGCTCATGCCGTCACTGTCCGCTGATGACGCCGCGCAGTGGCGGCGCTTGATCGGAGCCGATGCCGATCCGTTGGCTACCGGCATCACGGCCTTACAGCCTCTTGCGGATCATGCCTGGGGCAATACCGTTCGGGGCCTGCTCGGGCGGGGGCGCATGGTCGAAGACCTCGTGGGTCAGACTTGGGCGCCTGGGGAGGGCCTGGATGCCTACATCACGGAAGGTTGGCCAGAAGGGCGGGTCGGTATGGTGCTGCGCGTTCTGAGCCAACGAGGCGCTGAGAATGTCGCTGAGACCGTGCCGGAAGAATTGCGGGAGTGGGTGAATGTCCGGGCAGCTTGATCTGTTGCCGCGCTCCGGGGTGGAGGTCAAGCCCGAGCCGGGCCGCACGGAGCCGCGATTCTGGGTTCGTCGGCTGGTGATGTGGGAAAAGCCGGGGACGTTGCTTCGTGAAATTGAGCTGCGCCCGGGACTCAACATCATCTGGTCGCCCGACCCCGCCGACTTGGGCATGGCACAGGAATCCGAAAGCGTTTTGGGGCATGGCAGCGGTAAAACCCTGTTCTGTCGCTTGCTGCGTTATGTGCTGGGCGAAGATAGTTTCTCCCCTGACGGTCAGCGCTTCCGCATCGGACTAGCGTTCCCCGAGGGCATGGTAGGCGCAGAGGTGATGATCGATGGCACTCAATGGGCAGTGTTGCGGCCTATCGGAAGTCATCGCCTGCACTATGCAGTGCCCGACGCAGGGCTGGAGCAGGTGCTCGCGGGTGATTATGCCGCCACTGGAATCGAGCCTTTTCTGAAAGCAGTCGAGAGCCAGATTCTCTCCGCCGATGTGGTGGCGCTGATCCCCGTTGAACATCCGTTGCAAGCTTGGCAGGTGGCGCTTGCATGGCTATCGCGGGATCAAGAATGTCGTTTCGACAAGGTGCTGGATTGGCGGTCTTCAGACTCTGATTCCGGTTCCCCTGCACGCGGGTTATCGACGACCAAACTCCTGGATGCGCTACGAGCATTGATCGGCGCTATCCTCCCAGAGGAATACAAGCTGCGTGCCGAAATCGGTGCGATGGAAAACCGCCAGAAGGAAACCGAACAAGAAGCAGTTCGACATGCAAGTGATGCGGATCGGGTTCGTGCGCGGCTGATCGCCGAACTCGGCATGAATCCAAACGAGCTTCTACCTGGCCGCTTGGCGGTGGAGCCACTGCGGCAAGCTGCCAAGGCAAAACTAGCACGAGTGGCGACCGTTTCGCCGGAAGTGGATGTTTCAGACCTGGAGGCTCTGCGCGCTCAAGCCGATGAAGCGAGAGAGCAGGCCGAGTCCCTGAAACGAACATTGGCCGAGGTTGATGTACGCATCCCGGAAATCGAAGGGTTAATGCAGCGAATTAGAGGGGAACGCCCTGGAATATCGGTCGAGATCGACAAGCAGGAAACCCCTCTCTGCCCGATCTGCGACGTGCCGATCAGCCGTGCGCTTGCCGAGGGCTGCAAGTTATCGCACAAGCTGCCAGATTTAGATGCGACAAAGAAACGTCTGGAACAGCTCACTCGCGATCTGGAAGAGGAAGGCTCCCGCCTCCGAGCAAATCAAGCACAGAAAGTTCAGATCACGCAGGAGCTGAAACCTGCACAATCCCACGCTGAAGCATTGCGTCAGCGTGTGCGTGAAATAGAACGCAGCCGTGACGCGCGCTCCGATACTTGGGGCAAGACCAAACAATTGATAGCCGATGCAAACAGTTTGGAAGAATATCTGCTGGCGCAGGAACAACAGCACGCCAGCGCTGAGGTGCAGGTTGGTGAAATCGAAAAGAAACGCGCACTGACCACAGCCTTCCGCGATGCGCAGGCCGACGTATTCAGTCGCTTGTCTCGCTTCTTCGATGCCATTATCCGCGAGATGGTCGGCCCCAATGCAGGCGGCAAGGTCACTCTCGACGGCAACGGACTAAAGTTATCAGTCGAATTGGGGGGCGAACGCTCTACAGCCGCCATCGACTCTCTGAAAGTCATCGCCTTCGATCTGGCTGTGATGTGCATGAGCATCGAAGGCGGCATCCGCCTGCCTGCCTTCCTGATCCATGACAGCCCGCGAGAGGCGGACCTTGGACTCAGCGTTTATCATCGGCTGTTCCATTTGGTGCGCAATCTCGAACAGGAGGAAGGCCAGCCGCTGTTTCAATACATCGTGACCACCACCACGCGCCCGCCGGATGAGCTGTCGGATAGACCGTGGTTACGGGATAAATTGGGAGGAGCGCCTGCGGAAGCACGCCTTCTGGGGCGGGATCTATGAAAGCTGGCGAAACCTACGGAGATTTGTTTACATGACGGCAATTATTCTCAAACCGAGCCTCGAATTACTGAGTCAGGAATACGTTCTCGTCCAGGCATGGAAAAAAACCGCTAACTATATTCGTCACCACAATTGGTATTCGGACACGCTTGAGCTTGATCGTACGGCGGTCAATCTTCCGTATTTTCTAAGCGAACTTGCCGAACTACTGGAGTCTCCGGAACAGTGGGTCAATGATCCGCTGAGAATTGTCCCGGCACCAAAAAGTCAGCAATGGCAGGTAACATCCAAAGGGAACGTCTGGAAGCCTGTCAAAACGGGAAAGACTGCTGGCAAGCTCCGACCTTTGGCACACGTTAGCCTCAAGGATCAGGTATTGGCGACAGCAGTAATGATGTGCCTTGCCGATCGGGTTGAAACACTCCAGTCTGACCCGCGTGATTCCGTAAACAATGCCGAGAGGCGCAGCAAGATAACGTCGTACGGAAATCGACTTTTTTGTGATTCCCACAAAGGGCAACTAAGCCATCGCTGGGGTTCGTCGAAGCTGTATCGAGCCTACTATCAGGACTATCAAAGCTTCCTAACCCGCCCGGAAGTTGTTGCTGAAGCCTCAGCCAATACCGTTGATACGCGTGTTGTCATCGTCCATTCGGACTTGAAGCAATTCTATGATCGAGTACGACCGGAACTCTTGGCCAAGAAAATATCTGCACTCGAAAAGCCTGGAGACGACCTACGCTTTTTCGAATTTGCCTGCCGGTTGCTGAACTGGGAATGGGACAAAAGGGATTCAAAAGAGGTTGCTGGCTATGCTGCCCAAGCAGGGCTTGCAGACTTCTCCAAAGTTTCCCTGCCGCAGGGGCTTGTTGCCGCTGGCTTTTTCGCTAACATTGCGCTACTTGATTTTGATCAAAGTCTTCGAAACTCACAAAATCAGACTATAGCCCCCGGAATTCGACTTGAGGATACTTGTCGATATGTCGATGATCTGAGGTTCGTCCTGCATGTTGATCATGGCCAAGAGCTTCCCCAGATTGAGAACACTGTGGCTGACTGGCTCAAAGTACTGCTGGATCGTGATGCCAATGGGCTGGAACCAGCAAAGGAGAAAACACGAGCCGCAGCATTAAAAGGCGACGAGAGACCACTGGTGCGCCAGAGCCGCAAGATGGCTCGTATTCAGTGCGCGGTCTCTGGCGGATTTGATGCAATTGGCGGTGAAGAAATTCTCGATGCAGTTCAGGGTTTAATTCGTTCCCAGCAACGCTATTCGGAGCAACGAACAGAGGATAAAGGCTGGTCGCTTGCACCCATTGCCGATGTGCGGGACGCAACTGTTGCTCGATTCGCTGCCGCACGTTACCGAAGTACATATCGTTCGTTGCGCCCCTTGCTGGAAGATAGAGACGATCAAACGTCAAACAAAAGTGAGAGTTCCGATGACGTCAGCGAAGGGAGGTCGTACCGTTCACGCACACGAGCCGACCTGGATGACGAAGTGAGGGCTTTTGCCTTGGGGCTCATCGAAAATTGGGTGGAAGATCCTTCCAATGTTCGCTTGCTACGTATTGGTCTGGATCTGTGGCCAGCAGCTGTTGCCGGCTGCGAGAACCCGCCTAATTCTGGCGGAATTGAACGAAGAGGGTAACTGGATCGGGTAGGAGGCGGGGTCACCCCCGCCGTCCTCCCACACCACCGGACGTGCGGTTCCGCATCCGGCGGTTCATTGAACACACTGGAGTCGTCGCATTGTATCGAGCAGCGACACCAGACCTAAACGATCGAAGAAGG
>CAMTYG010000020.1:0-13378 GCA_947085875.1 uncultured Sulfuricella sp. | reverse complement strand
GTTTGTGGCAGAAGGCGAGGGACTTCCGTCCCCGTGGCCTGCGGTGAGAGGCCAGGCATTGCTGGGACCGGAAGCCTTTGTGGAAAAGATGCGCCCGTTTCTTGAAGGCTTGTGCGACTTGAAGGAAATTCCGCGCACGCAAATCCGGGGTCAGGTCTTGCATTAACGCATCCGCTCCACTATTCTTTACCCCATGGCACGACCTTTAAGACTTGAGTTATCCGGCAGCGTATACCATGTCACTTCGCGGGGCGATGGGCGGGAGGATATTTATCTGACCGACGCAGATAGGGCGGCCTGGCTGGGAGTGTTCGGGCAGGTGTGCGAGCGCTTTAACTGGGTCTGCCACGCCTGGTGCCAGATGACCAACCACTACCACATCCTGATCGAAACGCCGGAGGCGGAAAATATCGGGGACAGACCACGATTTCCGTTTCCTGATGGACAGCTTTGCGAAAAAGCCAATGATGGCTTCAACGAAATCAGGAAGTTTAGAATCGTAGCTAATCGCATCTTATCTACCCCAATGCTCCGTTTGGGTGCCGGGGTGCAATCCGGTAAATCAAAAGAGATTGTAGGGTTCATGCAGAAAAACGATTAGGCGACTTTCGCCAAATCAAATTCGGCGTGGATATGGCCGAACGGGACGAACAATTTGCCGTTCTCATCCTTTTCAATCAACCCTCTGTCGATGAGAGCGGAAATATCGCGATGAACCGCACTGGCATCACGGCCAAGGCGGCGCGCAAGCTCTCTTACGCCACAGTGTCCAGCCCTTTGCAGGGTATCCAGAACACCCCATCGTGCAGGAGTGAGCAGACGAAAGAGGGTGGCGGGTGATTCAAAGCTCATAAATTCTCCAACGTACTTACTAGAATCCCAGGCCTTGGTGAATTGCTGGCCCGCCTGTTCAAGGGCGGCCAGGGCGTCGGGCTGAATTCTGATTGTCAGTGTCCTCATGCTTTTCTCCTTTGCCTGACAGCGTCGATAAAGTCGCTAATGAGTGTGGGTACATCCACGAAGCGGTATGGGAATTCCGTTTCACCATCGTGGCGGTGATCACCCTTGCCTCGTTCGTTGTCAAAGCCGATGATGCGTTTGTCGTTTTCCAGATAGACAAGCCTGTATTTGTGACCATGCTCCGAGGGTGGGACGGGGCTGGGTACGTTCCAAATCACCATGCGTACCGTAGCGCCATCCTCAAAATTTTGTTCGAAGCGATAACGCAGTTGTGCTTTCATGTTGATATTTATATCAACATATTTTAGTGTTGTCAATTTGACTAAGCGCATTGCCTCATAACAAAAGGTAACCGTCAGCATTCTTTCCCTTTGGCAACTGTATAGGATCAAAGGAGTCGCCCCTCATCCCTCGCCCCATCCGTGGCGTGTTAAAATTCGGCCCATGCATTCCATCCCCTACTGGCGTCTCTCCGGCTTCTATTTCTTCTATTTTGCCTTTGTCGGTGCGATGGCTCCGTTCTGGGGGCTGTATCTCCAATCGCTGGCTTTCAACGCGTTTCAGATCGGCGTGCTGATGTCGCTGCTGCAGGTGATGCGGATTTTTGCGCCCAACTTCTGGGGCTGGGTGGCCGACAGGGCCGGCAAGCGCGTCGCCATTGTCCAGATCGCCGTTGGCTTGAGCCTGCTGAGTTTTGTTCCGGTTTTCTTTAATTCCAGCTTCGCCTGGCTGTTCGTGGCGATGTCCTTGATGAGCTTTTTCTGGAGCGCTTCCCTGCCGTTGGTGGAGGCGACTACGCTCAGCCATCTCGGCGAGAAGACCGCAAAATACGGGCGCATCCGGCTGTGGGGTTCGGTCGGATTCATCATCGCGGTGATCGGGCTGGGCTTTCTGTTCGACTTTGTGGCGATCCGCTGGTTGCTGTGGGCGGTGCTGGGTATCGTGGCCGCGTTGCTGCTGTTTTCGCGCCATATTCCGGAGGCGGTGGTGGTGCCGCACCACACCGACCATCTGTCGATCTGGCACATCATCCGCCGCCCCGAAGTGCTGGCCTTTATCGGTGCCGGCTTTCTGATGGCGGCGGCGCACGGCGCTTATTACACCTTTTATTCGATTTACCTGGTCGATCACGGTTACGCCAAGAGCAGCGTGGGGCTGCTGTGGTCGCTCGGGGTGGTGTGCGAGATTGGCGTTTTCCTGTGGATGCCGCGCTTGCTGCGCAACGTGTCGCTGCGCCAGGTGTTGCTGGCCAGTCTCGCTCTCGCCGTGCTGCGCTTTCTGATGATCGGCTGGGGGGTGGGCTGGATTGCCGTAATCGTGGCGGCCCAACTGCTCCACGCCGCCACTTTCGGCGCTTACCATTCGGCGGCGGTGGAGATGGTGCATCGTTTTTTCAAAGGCCGGCATCAGGCTCAGGGGCAGGCACTCTACAACAGCGTGTCGTTCGGGGCGGGAGGGACGCTGGGCGGGCTGTATAGCGGCATGACTTGGGAGGCGCTGGGGCCGAATGTGACGTTTACGATTGCGGCCGTTTTTGCCTTGGCAGCGTTTGGCTTGGTGGCGTGGAAGTTGAGGTTGTAGGGTATAGGGAAACTTCGCATCTCCCGTTTTTCCTTAGCCCAGCCACAGTTTATTGCCAAGACGCTAGATGGAAGGGTGGGCACGCTTTTGTGCCCACGCGGATACCGAGCCGCGTGGGCAGACGATAAACCCGTCTGCCCACCCTACGCTATTCTTTGAGAACAAATTTACCGTGGTATTGGTGTCGCGGCTGCGGTCACGATAGATGGTCATAACGCCATTCATCTGTTATGATGAAATGACTATCTCAAGAAAAGGTGTCAACATGAAAACAGCCAGTGTAGCGGAAGCAAAGGCCCATCTTTCGGCGCTGCTTGGTAGTGTGGAGTCGGGTGAAGAGGTGCTGATTACCCGGCGCGGGAAACCTGTCGGCCGCTTGACCGCGGTGCGGGATGATCGCCTTTCCCGTTTTGATATGACGGCGTTGCGGAATTTTGTGGCAGCGCAGGCGGTGGTGCCAATAAATCAGGGGTTGACGGTGGCGGAGATGCGGGAACAGGATCTCCTGTGATCTACCTTGATACTTCTGTCCTGGGCGCCCTTTTCTTTGGGGAGCCTTCAGCGCCAGAAATTCTCTCTCATCTCGAATCGGTGTCAGAAACGGAGCTCGTTATTTCCGCCTGGACACTGGCCGAGATGGCGAGCGTTGGCGCCATCAAGGAACGCACCGGACAAATTGGCGCGCAGGGTCGGGCTGCCGGTCTTGCGGCTTTCCAGCGTTTTGTCACCGATACTTTGAATCTGGTTGAAGTTGATCCCGGTGATTTTCGTACCGCCGCCACCCTGCTCGATCTGCCCGTAACGGCACTGCGCGCCGCCGATGCGCTACACCTGGCCATCGCCCGCCGTTTGCGCGCCGACCTGGCCACACTGGACAGGCGGCAGGGAATGGCGGCAAGTCATTACGGCATCGGCCTGTTTTCTGTGGGCTGAACATAACCTGACGGCTATTGCGCCCCATTGGCCGAGCGCGGCCAACTCTTTCCCTCCGCCAACTATCCGATTTGGCGAGAAATATGCCATAATTTCCGTTTTTCCCCCGTGTTTTCGCAATGAGCGCACAAACCCTTTACGACAAGTTATGGCAGTCCCATGTGGTGCACACCGAGTCGGATGGCACCACGCTGCTTTACATCGACCGCCACTTGCTGCATGAAGTGACCAGCCCGCAGGCTTTCGAGGGCTTGCGCCTGGCTGGGCGCAAGCCGTGGCGCCTGAGCGCCAACCTGGCGGTGGCCGACCACAACGTGCCGACCACCGACCGCAGTCATGGCATCGCCGACCCGATTTCGCGCCTTCAGGTGGAAACCCTGGACGATAACTGCGCCATCTTTGGCATTACCGAATTCAAGATGTGCGATGTGCGCCAGGGCATCGTGCATGTCATCGGCCCGGAACAGGGCGCAACCCTGCCGGGGATGACGGTGGTGTGCGGCGATTCGCATACCAGCACGCATGGCGCATTCGGCGCGCTGGCCCACGGCATCGGCACCAGCGAGGTCGAGCACGTGCTCGCCACCCAATGTTTGCTGCAGAAGAAATCCAGAACCCTGCTGGTCAAGGTGGAGGGGGTTTTAGGCAAGGGCGCTACGGCCAAGGACATCGCCCTGGCGGTGATCGGCAGGATCGGCACCGCGGGCGGCACCGGCTACGCCATCGAGTTCGCCGGCGCGGCGATCCGCGCTCTTTCCATGGAAGGGCGCATGACTTTGTGCAACATGGCGATCGAGGCGGGTGCGCGCGCCGGCATGGTGGCGGTGGACGACACCACGATCAATTACATCAAGGGCCGCCCCTTCGCGCCCAAGGGCGAGCTGTGGAACAAGGCGGTGGCCAACTGGCGCACGCTGGTGAGCGACGAGGGCGCGCATTTTGATGCGGTGGTTGTGCTCGACGCTGCCGCCATCAAGCCCAGCGTGACCTGGGGCACGTCGCCGGAAATGGTGGTCACGGTGGACGGCAAGGTGCCCGACCCGGCGCAGGAGCCCGATCCGGTCAAGCGTTCCGGCATGGAGCGGGCGCTGGCCTACATGGGCTTGCAGGCGAATACACCGATCACGCAGATCGCCGTGGACAAGGTGTTCATCGGTTCCTGCACCAATTCCCGTATCGAAGACTTGCGCGGCGCGGCGAAAATCGCCAGGGGCAAGCACAAGGCGGCGAACGTCAAGCAGGTGCTGGTGGTGCCGGGTTCCGGCCTGGTCAAGCAGCAGGCCGAGGCGGAGGGCCTGGACAGGATTTTTATCGAGGCGGGTTTCGAATGGCGCGACCCTGGCTGCTCGATGTGCCTGGCGATGAACGACGACCGGCTGGAGCCGGGCGAGCGTTGCGCCTCCACCTCCAACCGCAATTTCGAGGGGCGGCAGGGGCCGGGCGGAAGAACCCATCTGGTCAGTCCGGAGATGGCTGCGGCTGCGGCGATTGCCGGGCATTTCGTCGATATTCGGGATTGGTTGTAACCACACGTTTAAGGAGATCGTCATGGCGAAGAAACTGATCGCATTGCTGTCCATCGGGATGATGTTTGCGCTGGCCGGTTGCAATACCTTCCGCGGCGTCGGCCAGGATATCGAGAAGGGTGGCGAGGCCATTCAGAAGGCAGTCAAGTAAATGGACAAGTTCACCCGGCTTGAGGGGTTGGTGGCGCCGCTCGACCGCGCCAACGTCGATACCGACGCGATCATCCCCAAGCAGTTCCTGAAGTCCATCAAGCGTAGCGGCTTCGGGCCGAACCTGTTCGACGAATGGCGCTATCTCGACCACGGCGAACCGGGTCAGGATTGCAGCAACCGCCCGCTCAACCAGGATTTCGTGCTCAACCAGCCGCGCTACCAGGGTGCGCAAATCCTGCTGGCGAGGGAGAACTTCGGTTGCGGCTCGTCGCGCGAGCATGCGCCATGGGCACTGCTGGACTACGGTTTCCGCGCGGTTATCGCGCCCAGCTTCGCCGATATATTCTTCAACAACTGCTTCAAGAACGGCATCCTGCCGATTGTGTTGGATGCCGAAGAAGTCGATCGCCTGTTCAAGGAAACGGCGGCAACCGAAGGCTATCGCCTGACGGTGGATCTGGAGCGGCAGTCGGTTACCACGCCGGGCGGACATGGCGTCAGCTTCGAGGTGGACGCTTTCCGCAAGTACTGCCTGCTCAACGGCCTGGACGACATCGGCCTGACCTTGCAGAACGCGGACAAGATCAAGGCGTATGAAGAGCGGCGCAAGGTGGAAGCGCCGTGGTTGTTCGTCTGATCCGGGTACTCCAAAGATGAGACTTTCTGAAACCGAGACCGCTATCATCCGCCAAGCCGTCGCCGAGTCCTTCGGCAGCGACGCCCGCGTGCGTCTGTTTGGCTCGCGCGCCGATGATGCCGGGCGGGGCGGGGATGTGGATTTGTATGTCGAGCCCGGCGGACGCGACGATCTTTACCGGCGGCGCATTCATTGCCTGGCAAGGCTGGCGGCGCGGTTGCCCTATCCCGTCGATCTGGTGGTGGCGGATGAGGAGGGGCTGCGACCGATCGACCGCGTCGCCGTCGCCATGGGAGTGGAATTATGACCTTGACCGTTCGCGCCGACCTGATTGCCGCGTTGCGCCGCAAGCTGGATCAACTCGGCAACATGGGCGAGCACTTGGATTACACCCGGCGCAAGGTATCGGGTCGTTTCCCCATGCGGCCGCTGTCCGAGCTGGACCCCGACGGTTTGGAAGTCCTCGCCGCATTCAAGGGCCGCTTCGCCGAGCTCCAGGATCACTTGGCCTCTGCCATGCGACTGGTGGCGCGCATCGAGGAGGTGAATGCCGACGCATTCACCTATGTGGTCAACTACATGGAGAAAATCGGCGTGGTTTCCTCCGCCGAGGCATGGAACGAGGTTCGGGCGGTGCGCAATGACGCGGCCCACGAGTACACGGATGATCCTGCCGGGCAGGCGGAGTTTTTCAATCAGGTGTATGAGAAAACGCCATTTCTGTTTGAGACGCTGGCGGCTTTGCAGGATTTTTGCCGCCGCACCTATCCTGAAGGAAAACAATGAAAATTGCAGTTTTGCCGGGTGACGGCATCGGCCCGGAAATTGTCGCGCAGGCGGTCAAGGTTCTGAAGGCGCTGTCCAGCGATGGCGTGAAAATCGAGATGGAAGAAGCGCCGATTGGCGGGGCGGGCTATGACGCGGCGGGCGATCCGCTGCCGGCGGCTACCCTGAAGCTGGCACAGGATGCCGATGCCGTGCTGCTGGGTGCGGTCGGTGGCTGGAAGTACGATGCCCTGCCGCGGCCGATGCGCCCGGAGCAGGGGCTGCTGCGCATCCGCAAGGAGCTCAACCTGTTCGCCAACCTGCGTCCGGCGCTGCTTTACCCGGAACTGGCCGGCGCTTCGAGCCTCAAGCCGGAAGTGGTGTCCGGCCTCGATATCATGATCGTGCGCGAGTTGACCGGCGACATTTACTTCGGTCAGCCGCGCGGCATCCATATCAATGCCAACGGCGAGCGCGAAGGCTTCAACACCATGCGCTACGCGGAGTCGGAAATCCGCCGCATTGCGCATGTCGCTTTCGGCATTGCGGGCAAGCGCAACCGCAAGGTTTGCTCGGTGGACAAGGCGAATGTGCTGGAAACCACCGAACTATGGCGCCAGATCATGATCGAAGTGGCAAAGGACTATCCGGATATCGAGCTTTCTCACATGTACGTGGACAACGCGGCGATGCAACTGGTGCGCGCGCCCAAGCAGTTCGACGTGATCGTCACCGGCAATATCTTCGGCGATATCCTGTCCGACGAGGCGTCGATGTTGACCGGCTCGATCGGCATGTTGCCCTCCGCATCACTGGACAGCAACAACAAGGGGATGTACGAGCCCAGCCATGGCTCCGCGCCGGACATCGCCGGGCAGAACATCGCCAATCCTCTCGCCACCATTCTGTCGGCGGCGATGATGCTGCGCTATACCTTCAACCGGGAAGAAGTCGCGCAGCGCATCGAAGGCGCGGTGAAGAAGGTGCTGGCCAACGGTTTGCGCACCGCCGACATCTGGACCGAAGGGACGCGCAAGGTATCGTGCAGCGAGATGGGCGATGCCGTGGTGGCGGCTTTGTAATTCTGGATTGAACCGCAGAGGCGCAGAGGCGCGGAGAAATTCGAAATAATCTCTGCGCCTCCGCGCCTCTGCGGTGAATATTGGCTTTTATTAGAGGAATTGAATGATGATGAAAGTGGGTTTGATTGGCTGGCGCGGCATGGTGGGTTCGGTGCTGATGCAGCGGATGCGCGAGGAAAGGGATTTCGATCATTTCGAGCCGGTATTCTTTACCACCTCCAATTCGGGCGGCAAGGGTCCGGATATCGGCAAGGACGTTCCGCCGCTGAAGGATGCCAGGGATATCGCCGAACTCAAGGCGATGGACGCCATCATCTCCTGCCAGGGCGGCGATTACACCAAGGAAGTGTATGCCGACCTGCGCGCTACGGGCTGGAATGGCTACTGGATCGATGCCGCTTCCACGCTGCGCATGAAAGACGACGCCATCATCATTCTCGACCCGGTCAACAGGAATGTGATCAAAGAGGGTCTGGTCAAGGGAGTGAAGACTTACGTTGGCGGCAACTGCACGGTTTCACTGATGCTGATGGCGATCGGCGGGTTGTTCGACCAGGGGCTGGTCGAATGGATCAGCCCGATGACTTACCAGGCCGCCTCCGGCGCCGGCGCGCGCAATATGCGCGAGTTGATCCAGCAAATGGGCGCGATCGACAATGAAGTGAAGGCGCTGGTTAACGACCCGGCCTCGGCGATTCTGGAAATCGACAGGAAAGTGGCCGATTTTATCCGCTCCGACCGCTACCCCGTGGACGCCTGGCCGGTGCCGCTGGCCGGTTCGCTGATTCCGTGGATCGACGTGGCGCTTGAATCCGGCCAGAGCAAGGAAGAGTGGAAGGCGCAGGTGGAGTGCAACAAGATTCTGGGTCGCACGGCAAACCAGATTCCGATTGACGGCCTGTGCGTGCGCATCGGCGCGATGCGCTGCCACAGCCAGGCGCTGACCATCAAGATGACCAGGGACGTGCCGCTGGACGAGATTCACGGCATTATTTCGGCGCACAACGACTGGGTGAAAGTGGTGCCCAACGACCGCGCGATTACCATGAAGGAGCTCACGCCTGCGGCTGTCACCGGCACGCTGACCGTGCCCGTAGGCCGCATGCGCAAGCTCAACATGGGGCCGCAGTACCTGTCTGCCTTTACTGTCGGCGACCAGTTGCTGTGGGGCGCCGCCGAGCCGTTGCGCCGCATGCTGCGCATCCTGATCGAAAACTGAAATTGGCGTACTTAAGCCCCTACCGGTACGATATTATTTGTATCGGTAGGGGCTTCGCTTTTTCCTGTCGATTTCGTCGTGGCCGGGTTACAAACTTGTAATTAATCTACCCACTTACAACCCAATGTAACCTGCAAGATTAGCTTGCATCCCTAACTCCATGATGTTAATTTAGTTAGCCTAGCCAAAAAATCTCGAGGGTGGCATGGATCGAAAATATAAGAAAACCGCCTGGTTGACTGCCGGCCTGATGCTGATGGCGTCTCTGCCCGCCTTTTCGGCCGGGCTTGGCAAGCTGACGGTGACGTCGACCCTGGGGCAACCGTTCCGGGGGGAAATTGACCTGCTTGCGGTGGACAAGAAAGACCTCGACTCTATCCGTGCCCGTTTCGCCTCCGCCGAGGCTTTCAAGGAAGCGAAAATAGAGCGCGCCCCCGTGCTTTCCGCCATGCGCTTCAGTGTGGAGCAGAAAAAGAACGGCGTCCCCTATCTCAAGATTACCTCCTCAAAACCTGTAGACGAACCCTTTCTGGACATGCTGATCGAACTCGATTGGCCTGCCGGTCGTCTGGTACGTGAATACACCATCCTGCTGGATCCCCCCGGTTATGGCGAGCAGCAGACAGAGGTTGCGCCGGTGGCCGCCCCGGTGGTCAAACCTGTTTCATCTGTACCCGCTCAGTTGGCCGATACGCCGGCTGGTGCCATAAAGCCGGAAATCGGGGCGAGTATTTCCCCGGACAAGAAGCTGCGGGCAAAAGAAGAAGCAAAAGCGGAAGTTGCAGGGGAGAGCAAGCCTGCCCGGGAAGCCTATGGCCCAGTCAGGAAGGGCGAGAATCTGTCGCGTATCGCCTCTGCTCTGAAACCGGAGGGTGTCAGCCTGGAGCAGATGCTGGTCGCATTGTTCCAGTCCAACAAGCAGGCGTTCGCCGGCAACAACATGAACCGCTTGAAGGCAGGCCAGATTCTGCGCGTGCCTGAGGCGGAGCAAGCCGAAGAGGTGAAAACAAACGAGGCAGCCAGACAGGTGAAAGCCCATTCCGCTGACTGGCATGCCTACCGTCAGAAGCTGGCGGCGACCGTAGCCGAGGCCAAGCCGGCACAGGAAGGCGTGGCCAGACAGGCGGTGAGCGGCAAGATCACCGCTGCGGTGGAAGACAAGGCGGCCGCAGCGAAAGAATCCGCCGCTGATGTTCTCAAGCTGTCCAGGAGTGAAGGCCTGGGAGGCGCAAAGCCGGTCGCGGCCGAGGTTGGCGGCGGCAGGGACATGCAGGCGATGAAGGGGCAGATCCAGGCCATGCAGGAAGAAGCCACGGCCAAGGAAAAGGCGATCAAGGAGGCCAACCAGCGCATCTCCGACCTGGAAAAGAATATCAAGGAAATGCAGAAGCTGCTGGAGCTGAAAAATCAGAACCTGGCGGATCTGCAGAAACAGGCCGCCGCAACCAAGGCCGCACCGGCGGTTTTGCCCACCCCTGCGCCCGCTGTGCCAGAAGCGGCCAAGCCTGAAGAAAAACCTGCCGTTCCCGCCGCAGAGCAGAAAGTTGCCGCCGCAGTCGCCGAGAAAGCGCCCGCAGCTGACGAAAAGCCGGCGGCGAAACCTAAGAAACCCAAACCGGTACCTGTCGAACAGATAAAGCCGGAAGCCTCTTTCCTCGATGATGTGATGGAAAATCCGCTCTATATGGGTGGCGGTGCAGCGGCAATCCTGCTGCTAGGCTTGCTGGGTGCAAAAGCGGTTGTGGCTAGACGCAGGAAAAACGTCGCCAGCTTCGAAGACAGCATAGTGACCCATGGCGATCTCAAGGCCAACTCGATCCTGGGCGGTGCCGGCGGCAGCAAGATCGACACCGGCGATACCTCGTTTTTGACCGATTTCAGTCAAGCCGGACTGGGGTCGATCGACACCAGCGAAGTTGATCCCATCGCCGAGGCTGAGGTCTACATGGCTTACGGTCGCGATGCACAGGCGGAGGAAATCCTCAAGGAAGCGTTGAGCAAGGACCCCAACCGTCACGAGATTCACCTCAAGCTGCTGGAAATCTATGCCGGGCGCAAGAATCTGAATGCCTTCGAGGCCGTGGCGGGGGAAATGTATGCCGCGCTTGGCGGGAAGGCCAGTCCAGACTGGGACAAGGCGGCCGAAATTGGTCGCGCGCTGGATCCGCAGAACCCGCTCTATGGTGAGCAATCGAAAGCGGCGGTTGCGGCTGAGCCTGCCGCCACCCTTGATCTGGGTGGCCCGGAGATCACGGCGGCCGCTGAGTCGGATCTGGATTTCAATCTGGATATTGCAGCGCCGACGGCTGAAGCCGGCCCTGATGTTTTGCTTCCGGAGCCGGTCGAGGAGATCTCGCCCGTTGAGGAAGCTGCTGCCGATCTTGGGTTTGACCTCGATCTGGGGACGCTGACTGGAGAGGGTGCTCAAGTTGAGCGGCCCGCAGTTACGCCGGTTGTCGAGACCGAAGAGCCGGTTGCCGGAATGGGGCTGGATTTCAATCGTGATCTGGGCGCTCTCACTGTGGTTGAATCTGCACCGGAGCCGGTTGCGGCAACCCTGGAGTCGAATGAGAACGTGATGGAATTCGACCTTGGCGCGCTGGCTCAGGCGGCTCCTGCCGCGCCAGCCGAGGAATTGATCAGCGCCGATAGCTGGAAAGATGAAGTGATGGGGCTCGATGTCGGCGGGTCGACGACAACGGCAACCGGCGCTGAGGATGAGATGGCGGAAGTCGGGGACAAACTGGACATGCCCGATTTCTCCGTTGGCGAAGAAGCTGCATCTGCGGGCGCAGAAGTGGAATCCATCGAGCTTGCCGCGCCTCCCGTTGAAGAATCTCCGCTGGATTTCGATTTCAGTCTGGATCAGGAAGAAACCTCCGCACCCGCTGTATCAAAAGGAGTGGCTGCTCCGGATCTCGATCTTTCCGGTATCAGCCTGGATATAAGCGAGCCTGGTTCGGCAAAGGTGGCGCCCACCGAATTGCCGGATGATTTCGGCAGCCAGGAAGTTTCGACCAAGCTGGATCTGGCGAGAGCTTACATCGACATGGGTGATGTGGAAGGCGCGCGGGATATCCTGCAGGAAGTGCTGAAAGAAGGTGCGGCCGAGCAACAGGAAGAAGCACGGAAGCTGCTCGCTGAACTGGGGTGATGTCCCTGGAAGAATCGCCGCGCTTCGGCGGCGAGCCGCTGCACCCGGCCAGCCTGATCCTGATCTGGCTGGCCTTTGCTTTTTGCATTCCCTGGCTGCAACCAGCCGAACTGTCAGCGATCGTTTTCCTGTTTTCCCTGCTGCTGCTGCGGCACTCCGCCCAGTACCTCAAATTGTTACGCCGCAGCCGTTGGCTGTTGATTTCCCTGATTCTGGTGTATGCCTTCGTTACGCCCGGCGCAGCGGCGGTTGCCGTCCTGGGCGCTTACAGCCCCAGCTCTGAGGGCTTGCTGTCGGGCGGTCTCCAGGCGCTGCGCCTGCTCGCTCTGCTGGCCACGCTGGCGCTATTGCTGGCGACGACTTCGCGCGACCGGATCTTGGCGGGCCTGTATTTTTTGCTGAAGCCTTTCGCTTTGATCGGGGTAGATGTCGACCGGGTTGCGGCGCGCATCTGGCTGACCCTGTACTATGTGGAGCAGGCTGGGCCACGCCGTTCCGGCGAATGGCGCGAACGATGGCAAGCGGCACTGCATGGCTCAGGGCATGAAATGACTGGCATCGAACTGGAAATCGGGCGTTTATCCCGGCCGGATTACGCCGCTTTGTTGTGCTCTGCCCTTGTGCTCGGGCTGCTGCTGGCGCGGGGGGCAATTTGAGAATCGCGCTCGGCGTGGAATATGACGGCAGCCGTTTCTGCGGCTGGCAAAGCCAGCTTTCCGGCTGTGGTGTGCAGGATAACCTGGAGCGTGCGCTCGAAGGCATCGCAGGAGAATTCATCCGGGTGGTGACGGCGGGGCGCACCGACACGGGCGTGCATGCACTGCACCAGGTCGTTCATTTCGACACCGACGTGGCCAGGCCGGACAGCGCCTGGGCCCGCGGCGTCAATGCCCTGCTGCCGGACAGAGTTGGCGTACTGTGGGCGCGGCCGGTGAGCAACGAGTTCCATGCCCGTTTCAGCGCGGTATCCCGAAGTTACCGCTACCTGCTGCTCAACCACCCGGTGCGTCCCGCGCTGCTTTCCGGCAAGGTGGGCTGGTTTCACCAGCCGCTGGATGTGGAGGCGATGCGGCAGGGGGGCCGGTTCCTCTTGGGCGAGCATGACTTCTCCGCTTTTCGCGCCGCCGAGTGCCAGGCCAAGTCGCCGGTCAAACATCTGCAGCAAATCGGGATAGCCACCAGCGGCAACTATATTCTGTTCGACTTCACCGCCAATGCCTTTCTCCACCACATGGTGCGCAACCTGGTCGGCAGCCTGGTTTATGTCGGCAAAGGCAAACATTCGCCGGCCTGGATGCTGGAGCTATTGGAAAACCGGAACCGGATACACTCCGCGCCCACCTTCGCGCCGGATGGCTTGTACCTGGC
>CAMTYG010000019.1:0-29189 GCA_947085875.1 uncultured Sulfuricella sp. | reverse complement strand
CCTTCTTCGATCGTTTAGGTCTGGTGTCGCTGCTCGATACAATGCGACGACTCCAGTGTGTTCAATGAACCGCCGGATGCGGAACCGCACGTCCGGTGGTGTGGGAGGACGGCGGGGGTGACCCCGCCTCCTACCCGATTTTTACACCGTGATTTTCTGAATATGCCGTGCGTCACAAATGACCGTGCATAAGGGTACAATCATACTTCACCGTGCAGTGGCGGCTGGAATAAACGGGGAGTTATCGAATGGCAGACAAGCACGTTCCGACAATCGCGGGAGCATCGTTTGAAGACCTCAAAAAGACCAATGACTACGAGGCCGAATATGGGAGCGCCCGTGACCTGCAATCCTTGCTGGGGTACGGCCAGTGGCGGCGCTTCGAGGAGGCTATCAGACGTGCGATAACCTCCTGTGAACAATCGGGAAACAAACCCGACTATCACTTTGCCGGCGCCGGCAAACCGATCACCGGAGGAAAAGGGGCGATTCAGGTTGTCAACGACTATCAACTCTCCCGCTTCGCCTGCTATCTCATCGCCCAGCGGGAAAATGTGGGAGCGGCCTCCCGGCCGCGATAACCCAATGTTTTCCCATAGCGGCGATCTGCGCAAAGGCCGCTTTTCGGAAGAGGGACGGATTTATCTTCTGACTACCACGACATGGAAACGCTTGCCACTTTTTTCTGACCTGATGCTTGGCCGCGTTGTGGTACAGGCAATGCGTTTTCAGGAATATGAAGACCGTATTGAGGGGCTGGCTTTTGTTGTCATGCCTGACCATCTGCATTGGCTGGTTGCCTTGCAACATCAGGTCACACTATCGGCAGTGATGAAGTCGGTAAAAAATCACTCGGCCAGACAGATCGGCAAAATTCAGAGGGAACGCGGTGAGCCGGGACACCCGCATATCTGGCAAAATGGATTCCATGATCGTGCCTTGCGCAAAGAAGACGATATGTTTGCCGTGGCCCGGTATATCGTTGCCAACCCGTTACGCGCTGGCTTGGTGGAACGAATCGGGGATTATCCCTTGTGGGATGCAAAATGGTTGTAATTATTGGAAAATGGTTTTGTGGGAGCGGCCTCCTGGCCGCGAAAGCCATTTATTTTTCGCGGCCAGGAGGCCGCTCCCACAATTGAATCCAATTGAATCCGGAAACATGAAATGACCGACAACAACAAGCTCCCCCTCGCCACCCCCAACCCCGCCGATGACTTGCTGGCGCAATTGCGCGAAGCCGCACCACAGATTTTCAGCGAGGGGAAAATCGACCTCGACAAACTCAAAGCCGCGCTGGGCGATGAAGAGACAGCGGGTGGGAGCGGCCTCCTGGCCGCGAAGCAGGAGCGTTACGGCCTCAACTGGGCGGGCAAGTCCGACGCCTTCCGCAACGTGCAGCAACCCTCCGTCGGCACCCTGTTGCCGCAGCCCGACGAAAGCGTAGATTGGGACAGCACCGAAAACCTCATCATCGAGGGCGACAATCTCGAAGTACTGAAACTCCTGCAAAAGCCCTACCACGGCAAGGTCAAGATGATCTACATCGACCCGCCGTACAACACGGGTAACGAGTTCATCTACCCCGACAACTACCGCGAAGGGCTGGACGACTACCTCCGCTATTCGGGGCAGGTGAGCGAGGGCGGCATCAAGCAGAGCACCAACACCGAAACCAGCGGACGCTTCCATTCCAACTGGCTCAACATGATGTACCCGCGCCTGTTCCTTGCCCGCAATCTGCTGCGGGATGACGGCGTGATTTTCGTCAGCATCGACGACAACGAGGTGCATAACCTGCGGATGCTGATGAATGAGGTGTTTGGGGAGGAGAATCGTATTGAGTGCTTCGTTTGGAAGAAAAGCTATGGGGGTGGGGCCAAAGAACGTTTCGCCGTGACCCAACATGAATATGTTCTGCTCTACGCGAGAAATATCGAGGCCATTGACAGTCTGTGGCTACCACCTGACAAGGAAGCCGAAGACAAGTATTACAAATTCAAGGATGAAAAACTTGCGGTACGTGGCCCATACAGGATCAAACCCCTTGAGGCGACGAAGAGCATGGACAGTCGAGAGAACTTGGTTTATGCGATTCCCGCACCAGATGGAACCGAGGTCTGGCCGAAGAAACAATGGTGGTGGAGTAAGGAGCGGGCGCTACGAGCATCAGCCAATAATGAACTTGTTTTCACGAAGACTGAAAATGGATATACCGTTTCCTATAAGCAGTATTTGCAGGATGAGGATGGCAATCAGCGCGGAGCAAAGCCCTTCTCAATCATTGACGGAATCTACACACAGAGGGGCACTGCTGATTTAGCAGAGTGCTTCGATGGAACGTCGATAATCCAGTTCCCAAAGCCTGTTGAACTGGTCAAGAAACTCATTTGCGTAGGCGATACAGGCTCCAAGGACGGAATCGTTCTAGATTTTTTCGCAGGGTCAGGAACAACAGGCCAAGCTGTACTTGAGCAGAATGTGCTTGACGGCGGCAACCGCAAGTTCATTCTCGTCCAACTCCCCGAAAAGACCGACAACCCCCAGTACCCCACCATTGCCGACATCACCCGCGAACGAGTGCGGCGGGTCATCGCCAAACTCAATCAAGCCGATGACGGGCAACTTGACCTCGCAGGCACCGCCAAGCCAGACCGAGGCTTCCGCGCTTTCAAACTGTCCTCCTCCAACTTCAAGATTTGGGACGCAGCGCAGGCCAGCACGGAATCCGACCAACTGGCGCTGCAATTGCAGCACTACACCGACAACGTGGACGACTCGCGCAGTCAGCAAGACATCCTGTACGAACTCATCCTCAAAGCGGGGCTGCCGCTGGCGGCCAAGGTGGAACAAATCGAGGTCGAGGGCCAGCCCGTCTTCTCCGTGGCCGAGGGGCAATTGCTGATCTGTCTGGAAAACCCCATCACCCAAGCCGCATTGCGCGGCATGATGGCACTGGAACCGTTGCAAATTCTCTGCCTCGATGCCGCTTTCCACGGCAACGATCCGCTCAAAACCAATACCGTGCTGGAGGCTCAGTCGCACGGCATTATTTTCAGGACGGTATAGGAGGCATTGATGATGCGCACACCCTGCATTCCGCCCGCACTGCCAGTTTCGGATTTGAACTGGCAGCGTCTTTTACCCATGGCGGGCAAGGCCAACGCGGCACTGGCGCGTTATGACGGTATGTTGCAGGCTTTGCCCAACCCGGCGGTTTTGTTGTCCCCCATCACGGTCAACGAGGCGGTGTTGTCGTCGCGTATCGAAGGCACCCAGGCCACGCTGGAAGAGGTCTTGCAGCAGGATGCGGGGATTGTGCAGGCGCAATCGCGCCATGCCGACATCGAGGAAATTGCTAATTACCGGGCGGCCATGCGCGATGCCGAACAAGCGCTGGAGCATCGCCCCATGTCGCTTTCCCTTATCAAAGGGGTGCATCAGCGATTGATGCAGGGGGTGCGCGGCCATGACAAACGACCAGGCGAATTCAGGGTAGATCAAAACTGGATTGGCCACACAGGGTCGGCCATCGAAAACGCCCGCTTTGTACCGCCGAGCCCACTGGTGTTGCCTCAGGCGCTAGATGCGTGGGCCACCTATTTGTCTTCCGAGGAAGATGATCCAGTCATACAGGTGGCCGTCGCTCATGCGCAATTTGAAATATTGCACCCCTTCAAGGACGGGAATGGCCGGATCGGACGAATGTTGATCCCGCTGCTCCTGTTTCAGCGCAAGACATTGTCGCGACCGATGTTTTATCTCTCGGAATATCTAGAGGCCAACCGTGACCGTTATTACGATGGTTTGCTGTCGATCACGGAAACTGGCCAGTGGCAGAACTGGATCGAGTTCTTTCTTGAGGCGATGGTGGTGCAGGCGGACGCCAATCTGGCCAAAACCCGTCAGATACTGACGCTCTACAACGATTTGAAACAGCGGTTTATTGAAGCCACTCACTCGCAATTCGCCATCCCAGCGCTGGATGCCTTTTTTGCGCGACCGGTTTTGAATGCAACGGATTTTGCCCGCCACACCGGAATTGAGAACCGCGTCACTGCAAACGGCATCCTCAAGCAGGTTTTGTCCACCGGCTTGATCTTGCGCTTGCGCGAAGCCGCCGGGCGCACCCCGGCGGTGTTCGCTTTGCCTGATCTCATCAATATCGCCGAAGGGCGAAAAGTCATTGGGTGATTGTGTTCAGTTGAACAATGACAAGCCAATTTGCGTTAACCGCAAACATAATAGCTTAACGCAAATTGGCTTGTGTTAAGCCGGGCTAGCACAAAACGGAATCGGAAGATGTCGTCAGAAAATGGGGTTTTAGCTTGAAAATCAAGTTCGACAGCAACCAAGCGTATCAACTCGATGCCATCAACGCCGTGGTGGACGCTTTTGACGGCCAGCCGCTGGCGGCGGGCGCGTTCGAGGTGCGCCTTGATATTCCCGATCAGATCGCGGGCTGGTCGGAATTGGGCATCGGCAATCACCTGACCCTCGATGACGAGGCCATGCTTGCCAACCTGCATGGGGTGCAGGCGCGCAACGAAATCACGCCATCAGCCGCGCTGGAAATCTTGCCCTGTGGGAGTGGCCTCCCGGCCACGAATATCGCGACCGGGAGGTCGCTCCCACAAGAGGAATGCACACATTTCTACAACTTCTCGGTGGAGATGGAAACGGGCACGGGCAAGACCTACGTTTATCTACGCACGATCTTTGAACTCCACCAGCGTTATGGCTACTCCAAATTCATTATCGTGGTGCCTTCCGTTGCGATCCGCGAGGGGGTGATGGCCAGCGTGCGAATGACGCACGAGCATTTCAAGACGCTCTACGGCAATGTACCCGTGGATTGCTGGGTGTACGACTCCAGGCAGGTGTCACGGCTGCGCCAGTTCGCGGCTTCCAACACGCTGCAAATTCTGGTGATGAATATCCAGGCTTTCGACAAGAAAGACATCGCCGTCATCCACAAGGACAACGACCGCCTTTCGGGGCGCAAGCCTATCGAGTTCGTGCAGGCCGCCCACCCCATCGTCATCATGGACGAGCCGCAGAACATGGAGACGGGGACGGCCAAGGCCGCCATTGCCAGCCTCAACCCGCTGTGCGCGCTGCGCTATTCCGCCACCCATCGCAATCCGTACAATCTGCTGTACCGCCTCGACCCCGTGAAGGCTTATGACCTCAAACTGGTAAAGCGAATCGAGGTCGATTCCGTGCTGGACGAGCCTGACTTCAACCAGCCGTACATTCAAGTGCAGTCCATCACCGCCACCAAGACCAAGATCACGGCGAAAATCGCCATCGACGTGAATGCCGGTGGCGGCCCCCAGCGCAAGACGCTCACCCTGAGCAGTGGCGGCGTGGACTTGTTCGACCGCTCTAATGAGCGCGGGAGTTACAAGGGGTTCATCGTCGATGAAATCGACGCGGGGAACGGTTGCATCAGCTTTACCAACGGGCTGACCCTTTCCGTAGGCGAAACCCACGGCGGACGCGCCGACGACGTGATGCGGGTGCAGATCCGCGAAACCATCAAAGAACACTTCGAGAAAGAGTTGCGCATCCGCAAAACCCTGCCCGACGGGCGGCGGCTGAAAGTGCTTTCGCTGTTCTTCATCGACCGCGTGGCGAACTACTGGCCCGAAGATGGCAAAATCCGCCACTGGTTCGTCGATGCGTACAAAGAGATTGCCGCTCACCCCAAGTATCGGGAGTTGGAACCCTTGCCCGTGGACAAGGTGCATAACGGCTATTTCGCCGCGTACAAGGGCATACCGAAAGACACGCGCGGGGATACGCAGGCCGACGATGAAGTCTATGAACTCATCATGAGCAAGAAAGAACAGCTGCTGTCGCTGGATGAGCCGCTACGCTTCATTTTCAGCCACTCCGCCTTGCGCGAGGGTTGGGATAACCCCAATGTGTTCCAGATATGCACCCTCAATGAAACCAGGTCGGAGATCAAGAAGCGGCAGGAAATTGGGCGTGGGCTACGGCTGCCCGTGCTGGAAACGGGAGAGCGTTGCTTTGACCCCAATATCAACCGCCTGACCGTTATCGCCAACGAGAGTTACGATGACTTCGCCCGCAAACTCCAAACCGAGATCGAGGACGAGTGCGGGGTGAAATTCGAGGGTCGCATCACCAATAAGAAGGAACGCCGCACCGCAAATCTGAAACAAGGCTGGCGGCTCAATGAGGACTTCAAGGAGTTGTGGGCGCGCATCAAGCACAAGACCCGTTACGCTGTGGATTACCAGACCGCGGCCCTCATCAATAATGCCGCCGAAGGCTTGAAAGGCAGGGAAAAAATCGAGCCTGCCAGGATCATGGTGCAGAAGGTGGGCATAGGGATGGACAAGAACGGTCTATCCACCACCCTGCTGGCAGTGAATCAGGCAAAGGCGGATTACGCCTCGGTGCAGATTCCCGACCTGCTTTCCTACCTGCAAGGCAAGACGGAGTTGACCCGCTCGACGCTGGCGCAAATCCTGATTCAATCGGGACGACTGGGCGAGGTGAAACACAATCCCCAGCAGTTCCTCGACCAAGCCTTGGCCTCGATTCAGGCGGAACTTCACGACCTGATGATTAACGGTATCAAGTACGAGCGCATCAACGGGCAGGAATACGAGATGCTGCTGTTCGAGGAAAAGGAAATCACGGGCTATCTCACCAACATGATTGAGGTGGATAACTCAATCTACGACGTGATTCTGTGGGAGTCCGAGGTGGAGCGGGCTTTCGCCGAAGCCATGAGCACACGGGAGGATATCAAGATGTTCATCAAGTTGCCATCGTGGTTCAAGGTCGAAACCCCCATTGGCACTTATAACCCCGACTGGGCTATCGTCAAGGAAGACGACCAGAAGGTCTATCTGGTGCGGGAAACCAAGGGCACGAAAGACCAGTTCAAACTGCGCGGCTCGGAATGGGCCAAGATTGAGTGCGGCCACGCCCATTTCGATGCGCTGGGGGTGGATTTCGACCACGTTGTCAGCGCAAGCGAGGTTTGATGTTGCTTCTCAAGTGGCGCGATTGCGGATCATGAGTCATGAAACGACTTCAATTATGATAAAATCGAAAGCTTTAATGGGTTTTCCATCAAATAACGCATTGGAAAACTCCCTTTCGCACCAGACATGCAACAGTCTTTAATTTAGAGGGATAGACAGGTAATGGAAACGACTACGGAAAACTCCAGCTCACTGCAACGCACGCTTAACCTGGCGGTATCGCTCGCCAGCATGGAAGCGGAAGTGGGAAACAGGCTCAAACGGCTGGCGCGCACGGTCAAAATGCATGGTTTCCGCCCCGGCAAGGTGCCGATGAAGATGGTGGAGCAGCAGCATGGTGACCAGGTGCGCCGGGAGGTACTGGGTGATGCGGTGCAGAAAAGTTTTGCCGATGCGGTCAATACGCAGAAACTGAAGGTGGCGGGCTATCCGCGGATCGAAGGCCGACCGGCCGAGGGCGAATCCACAGATATGCTGTTTGCTGCGACTTTCGAGGTTTATCCCGACGTGGTGGTGGGCGATATCAGCGGGGTAGCGATCGACCGTCCGCAGGTGGTGGTTGGCGATGCCGAGGTGGATAAAACCATCGAAATCCTGCGCAAGCAGCGCGTGACCTATGTGCCGGCAGAACGCAAAGCCGCAACCGGCGACCAGGTCGAGATTGACTACCGCGGCACCCTGAATGGAGAGGAATTCCAGGGTGGCCGGGCTCAGGGTTATAAGCTGGTGCTGGGCGAAGGTCATACGCTGAAAGATTTTGAAGGGGCTATCCTGGGCATGGAGGCAGGTGAGAGCAAATCGTTTGAGTTAACCTTTCCCGAAGATTATCATGCCAAGGAACTGGCCGGAAAAACGGTGACTTTCGCGGTGACGCTGAATCAGGTGGCGGAGCCGAAACTGCCGGAAGTTGATGCGGATTTCGCCAAGTCGCTGGGCGTATCGGACGGCAACCTGGAAACCATGCGCAGCGAAATCAAGGACAACCTGGAGCGCGAAGTGCAAAAGCGCATCGACGGCCGGGTCAAGGAACTCGTGATGCAGGCTCTGCTCGACGCGACACCGTTCGAGCAGCCCAGGTCCTTGATCGAGATGGAGATTGACCATCTTCGCCAGCAGGCCGGCGAAGATTTACGTGCTCGCGGCTTGAGCGCCAGCGGCGATATTTCGCTGCCGGCCCATTTGTTCGAGGATCAGGCGCGCCGCCGCGTCAGTCTCGGTTTGATCATGGCGGAACTGGTTAATGCACACCAGTTGCAGGCCAGGCCTGAACAGGTGCATGAACGGGTGAATGAACTGGCGCAGAGCTATGAGCAACCGGAGCAGGTGCTGGCTTGGTATTATGGCGAACCGAATCGCCTGGCCACAGTCGAGTCGTTGGTCATAGAGGGCAATGTGGTCAATTGGGTGCTGGAACGCGCCAAAGTGGTGGAAGTCACTTCCGCCTTTGAAGAACTGATGGGGAATAATCGATGATTCATAGTCAGAGCTGGGAGCCGCAAAACCTGGGTTTGGTCCCGATGGTGATCGAGCAGAGTGGGCGTGGCGAACGCGCGTTCGACATTTATTCTCGCCTGCTCAAGGAGCGGGTGATTTTCCTGGTTGGGCCGGTCAATGATGTAACGGCCAACCTAATCGTGGCGCAGATGCTGTTCCTGGAATCTGACAACCCTGACAAGGACATTTTCTTCTACATCAACTCGCCGGGTGGCTCGGTCAGCGCCGGCATGTCGATTTATGACACCATGCAGTTTATCAAGCCGGACGTCAGCACACTCTGCCTGGGCCAGGCAGCCAGCATGGGTTCATTCTTGCTTGCCGCCGGCGCCAAGGGGAAACGTTTCTGCCTGCCGAACTCCCGTGTGATGATTCATCAGCCGTCGGGCGGCTTCCAGGGTCAGGCCTCCGACATTGAAATCCATGCCAAGGAAATCCTGTACTTGAGGCAGCGTCTGAATACGATGCTGGCTCACCACACCGGCCAGCCCGTTAAAACCATTGAAAAGGACAGCGACCGCGATAATTTCATGAGCGGCGAGGAAGCGGTGAAATATGGGCTGGTGGATAAAGTGTTGGCGAATCGAACCGATTTTGCTGGTTGATGCCCAAAATATTTGAGGAAAACTGAAAATGTCTGATAAAACCGGCGGCGAAAAACTGCTTTACTGCTCGTTCTGCGGCAAAAGCCAACATGAAGTGCGTAAATTGATTGCCGGCCCGTCCGTGTTTGTCTGCGATGAGTGCGTCGAGCTGTGCAACGACATTATTCGCGAGGAGGCGCAGGGCGATCAGTCGGCAAAGGGCGGTACTTCCGACTTGCCGGTGCCGCAGGAAATCTGCCAGATGCTCGATGAATACGTGATCGATCAGCCGAAGGCGAAGAAAATCCTCTCTGTCGCGGTTTACAATCACTACAAGCGGCTTAAGAACAGTTCGAAGACCGACGAGGTCGAACTGTCCAAGAGCAATATCCTGCTGATAGGCCCAACCGGCTCCGGCAAGACCCTGCTGGCCCAGACTCTGGCGCGCATGCTCAACGTGCCTTTCGTTATCGCCGATGCCACCACCCTGACTGAAGCCGGTTATGTGGGCGAGGACGTCGAAAATATCATCCAGAAGCTGCTGCAGAAATGTGATTACGATGTGGAGAAGGCGCAGCGTGGCATTGTCTACATTGATGAAATCGACAAGATTTCTCGCAAATCCGACAATCCGTCGATTACCCGCGATGTGTCCGGTGAAGGTGTGCAGCAGGCGCTGCTCAAGCTGATTGAGGGCACCACTGCCTCGGTGCCGCCGCAGGGCGGGCGCAAACACCCCAATCAGGAATTCGTCCAGATAGACACCACCAACATTCTGTTTATCTGCGGTGGCGCGTTCAGCGGCCTGGACAAGGTGATTCGCATGCGCTCCGAGAAGGGCGGGATAGGTTTTGGCGCCGAAGTGAAGAGCAAGGACGACCGCAAGGAAATCGGCGCCGTGCTGCGTGATGTGCAACCGGAAGATCTGATCAAGTTTGGTCTGATCCCTGAATTTGTCGGTCGCCTGCCGGTTGTCGCGACTCTCGAGGATCTCGATGAGCATGCCCTGATGCGCATCCTGACCGAGCCCAAGAATGCCCTGATCAAGCAGTATCAGAAACTCTTTGCGATGGAAGGGGTCGAATTGGAGTTCAGGGAAAATTCGCTGCTCGCCATCGCCAAGAAAGCGCTGGCGAGAAAGACCGGTGCCCGTGGTTTGCGCTCGATTCTGGAGCATACCCTACTGGATATCATGTTCGACCTGCCCTCCATGAGCAATGTCGCCAAGGCAGTGATCGACGACGGGGTGGTCAGGGGGGAGAGTCAGCCGATCCTGATTTACGCCGATCAGCCGAAGGTGGCCGGCACTGCCTGATGTCTTGCCGCCACATCCCCTGTGGCGGATTCTTTGGCTTTCTGTGGGTGGCGTTCAAATTTTTTCAGATGCACTTGAATTGCCGCAAGTCGTCCCTACCTTTGTAGTTGTAAGTTAAATTTCAGGTGGTGCCCATGACTGTACACAATGATTCTTTAGATCAATCCGTGACACTGCCGCTGTTGCCGCTACGCGACGTGGTGGTGTTTCCGCATATGGTGATCCCGCTGTTCGTCGGTCGTCCCAAGTCCATCAAGGCGCTGGAAACTGCCATGGAGTCCGGGAAGCACATCATGCTGGTGGCGCAGAAGTCCGCCGCCAAGGACGAACCTGTGCCGGAGGATCTGTATGAGGTCGGCTGCATGGCCAGCATCCTGCAGATGCTGAAACTGCCAGATGGCACCGTCAAGGTACTGGTGGAAGGCAATCAGCGCGCTCAGGTTACCCGGTTTTCCGATGCCAAGACCCATTTCGTCGCGGAAGCCGACCTGATCGCGCAGGAAGAGGGCGAAGATAACGAGATCGAGGCGTTGCGTCGCGGTCTATTTGCACAGTTCGATCAGTACATCAAACTCAACAAGAAGATTCCACCGGAGATTCTCACGTCACTGGCCAGCATTGATGAGGCGGGGCGCCTGGCTGACACCATTGCCGCTCACCTGCCGCTCAAGATCGAGCAGAAGCAGGAAATCCTGGAAATGGTGAGCGTGCAAAAACGCCTGGAGCACATGCTCGGCATTCTGGATGCGGAAATCGATATTCTGCAGGTGGAAAAGCGCATCCGTGGCCGAGTAAAACGTCAGATGGAAAAGAGCCAGCGCGAGTATTACCTGAACGAGCAGGTCAAGGCGATCCAGAAAGAACTGGGCGATTTGGAGGAAGGCTCGGATCTGGATGAACTGGAAAAGAAAATCAAGGCGGCTTCCATGCCCAAGGAGGCGCTTGCCAAGGCCGAATCCGAATTGAAGAAGCTGCGCCTGATGTCGCCGATGTCGGCGGAAGCGACGGTGGTGCGCAACTTCATCGACATTCTGACCGGGCTGCCGTGGAAGAAGAAAACCAAGATCAGCAAGGATCTGAAAGCGGCCGAAGCAGTGCTGGAGAAGGATCACTACGGCCTGGAGAAGGTCAAGGAACGTATTGTCGAATATCTGGCAGTGCAGCAGCGCGTGGATAAATTCAAGGCTCCGATTCTGTGTCTGGTCGGCCCGCCCGGCGTAGGCAAGACGTCTCTGGGTCAGTCCATCGCCCGAGCAACCAATCGCAAGTTTATCCGCATGGCGCTGGGCGGGGTGCGCGACGAAGCCGAGATTCGTGGCCATCGTCGCACTTACATCGGTTCCATGCCGGGCAAGGTGTTGCAGAGCATGGCCAAGGTCGGCGTGCGTAATCCGCTGTTCCTGCTGGACGAAGTGGACAAGATGGGGGCGGATTTCCGCGGCGATCCTTCCTCGGCGCTGCTGGAGGTGCTTGACCCGGAACAGAACCATACCTTCGTCGACCACTATGTCGAGGTGGAGTATGACCTGTCCGACGTAATGTTCGTGGCCACTTCCAACTCTCTGAACATCCCCGGCCCGCTACTCGACCGCATGGAAGTGATTCGCCTGTCCGGCTATACCGAGGACGAGAAGATCAACATCGCGATGCGCTACTTGCTGCCGAAGCAGTTGAAGCTGCATGGACTCAAGGAGGAAGAGGCCAGTATCGCCGAAAGCGTCGTGCGCGACATCGTCCGCTATTACACCCGCGAGGCGGGGGTGCGTAGCCTGGAGCGGGAAATTGCCAAAATTTGCCGCAAGGTGGTGAAAGCGCTGCTGCTCAAAAATGGCAAGGGCAAGATCGCGGTGACCGCGCGCGGCTTGGATAAGTACCTGGGCGTGCGCCGTTACAGCTACGGTATGGCCGAGCAGAACAACCAGGTCGGCCAGGTGACGGGGCTTGCCTGGACCGAAGTGGGCGGCGAGTTGTTGACCATCGAGGCGGTGGCGCTGCCCGGCAAGGGCAAGATGATCACTACGGGCAAGCTCGGCGAGGTGATGCAGGAATCGATTCAGGCGGCGCTTTCCGTGGTGCGCAGCCGCTCGCGCGCGCTAGGCATTCCCGAGGATTTTTATCAGAAAAACGATGTCCACATTCACCTGCCGGAAGGCGCCACGCCCAAGGACGGGCCTAGCGCTGGTATTGCCATCACCACCGCGATGGTATCTATTCTGACGGGAATTCCGGTGCGGGCTGATGTCGCGATGACCGGCGAGATCACGCTGCGTGGTGAAGTTTTGCCAATCGGCGGATTGAAAGAGAAGCTGCTGGCGGCTCACCGCGGCGGGATTAAAACCGTCTTGATTCCTCGTGAGAACGTCAAGGATCTGGTTGAGATCCCGGACAACATCAAAAACCGGCTGGATATCCACCCGGTCAAGTGGATCGACGAGGTGCTCGGTTATGCGCTCGAGCGCAAGCCGGAGGCGCTGCCAGAGGTGGTTACGGCCGCGCCCATGCCGCCGGTTGAAGAAAAAACGGAGGACGCCGTCATCAAGCATTAATTGGTATCGCGCTTTGCTCAAAGCCAATCCGGCAACTTGTTGCCCGGTTTGGTTTTTTGTTTTCATGGGTTCTGTCATGTTTATGGCCCCAAATTTGCTACCTGCCCGGAACCCCTTATATGACGCCATTAAATTGGGTTAATTTTGCTGAAACCGCTTGACACATGGTTTTGCGGCTTGTTATAAAGTGCGAGCAGGACTAAACCTGTTTCTCAACCGAATAGAAAGGGGACTACACGTGAACAAATCAGAGTTGATTGATGCAATCGCCAAATCCGCCGATATGTCCAAGGCTGCTGCTGGCCGTGCTCTGGACGCTACTATTGGCGCCGTTAAAGTCGCGCTGAAAAAGGGTGATATGGTTACCCTGGTTGGTTTTGGTACGTTCCATGTCGGCAAACGCGCCGCCCGCAATGGCCGCAATCCTCGCACCGGCGCAACCATCAAGATCAAGGCAGCTAAAGTGCCGAAGTTCCGTTCTGGCAAAGCGCTGAAGGATGCTGTAAACTAGCGAACTTCGGGTGCTTAGCTCAGTTGGTAGAGCGTCGCCCTTACAAGGCGAATGTCGGCGGTTCGACCCCGTCAGCACCCACCATTTGGTTTTGAAGTTTTCAGGTATATGGAGTGGTAGTTCAGTCGGTTAGAATACCGGCCTGTCACGCCGGGGGTCGCGGGTTCGAGTCCCGTCCACTCCGCCATACATGGGCGAACGCTGTTTCGCCCATTTTTTTGGTGCTTCCCCGCCATGGGGCCGAGGTGTTCGTAATATGCTGGAAATCATTCGAGAACGCGCTCAGGGTTTAATCGTCAAAGTTATCCTGGGCCTGATTATCATTCCCTTCGCGTTATGGGGGGTGGATTCCTATATTAGCGATGGTGGCAAGATCGAAATCGTGGCCGAGGTGGATGGCCAGAACATTACCAGGCAGGAATTCACCCGGACTTTAAAGGAACAACAGGAACGGATGCGTGGCGCGATGGGCGAGCATTTCGATCCGGCCATGCTGGATCGTCCTGAAGTCCGCCAGTCCGTCCTGGATGGACTGGTTCAGCAGCACCTGCTGGCCAGGGAGGCTAAGCGCGTCGGATTTAATCTGCCCGACACGCTGCTCGCCTCGATTATTGCCGAGATACCGGAATTCCAGCAGGATGGCAGGTTTTCCCAGGCTCGGTATGAATCCACGATACGCGCTCAGGACATGACTCCTGCGGTTTTCGAGAGCCGTTTGCGCCAGAATCTGGTGATTCAGCAGTTGTTCGAAGGGCTGTCCCATGGCGTTGCCGTGCCGCGCACCTCTGAGGAAATGGTTGCACGGCTGGCCGAGCAGCAGCGTGAAATCAACCAGGCGATGCTGACGCCCGAGCAATACATGATTCAGATGAAAGTGGATCCTGCCGCCGTCAAGGCCTACTATGACAAACACCGTGAGGAATTCCTTGTTCCCGAGCAGGCTCGGCTTGATTACGTGGTCTTGTCGGTGGATGAGCTGCAGCAGCAGATGGTTGTCAGCGATGAAGAAGTAAAAAAATATTATGACGAGCATGGCGCCCAATACGGCGAACCGGAGCAACGCAGGGCGAGTCATATCCTGATTGCCGAACGCGCACAGGCGGAGCAGATTCTGAAAGAAATCAAACAGAACCCGGCGAAGTTCGAGGATCTCGCCAAGCAGCATTCCAAGGACCCGGGCTCCGCGGCCAAGGGAGGAGACCTGGGGTTTTTCGCGCGTGGCGCGATGGTCAAGCCGTTTGAGGATGCCGCGTTTGGCATGAAGGGTGGAGAAACCTCCGGCCTGGTTCAATCCGATTTCGGTTTTCATATCATCAAATTGACAGCGATCAGGCATGGCGCGGCTCGCAGTCTTGATGAGGTCAGGGCAGAAATCGCGCAGGATCTGAAAAAACAGAAGGCGGTCAAGAAATTCGCCGAGCTGGCGGAAATTTTCAGCAACACGGTTTACGAACAGCCGGACAGCCTCAAGCCGGCGGCCGATGCGCTCAAACTGAAAATCCAGGCCAGCCCGTGGATCAGCAAAAAAGGGGCGGACATGGCCCTGCTGAATCATCCCAAGCTATTGCAGGCGGTGTTTTCAGAGGACGCGCTCAAGCTCAAGCGCAACACGGAAGCGGTCGAGGTTGCGCCGAATACGCTGGTGGCCGCGCGCGTAGCAGAATACAAGGCTGCCAGCCATAAGCCGTTCGAGGAGCTGAGCACGGAGCTGGCCAAGCGTTTGTTGCGCGAACAGGGCAATGCCATGGCGGTGAAGCAGGGCAAGGAGGCCTTGGCTCAACTGCAAAAGGGCGGCGCGGTTGCGGATTTGCAGTGGGGTGCAACCATCATGATTTCCCGCGAGAACGCCTCCAGTATGGGCAAGGATGCGTTGAACCAGATTTTCCGGGCGGATGCGGGCAAACTTCCGGCCTATGCGGGTATCGAGAACCCCAAGGGCGGGTATGCCCTGATCAAGGTCAGCAAGGTTGTCGAGCCCGGCGCAATCGATCCGGCGAAAAAGAAATCCTACGCCAATCAGTTGCGGCAGACAGTCGCACAAGAATATTCTTCGGCCTACCTGGCGAGCCTGAAACAGAAGGCAGATATCAGCATCAAGAAAGAAAAGCTGGAAAAGGTTGAGAACTAAGCGGCCTGGCCTTTTGCTGCAGCAAACTCCCCAGGGGCAGGAAGTCGGCCCCGTTCAAAATCCATGACCAATTCGCCGCCATGATTGGCGGCGAAATCGATGTATCCCGGTGTTGCACAGTGTGAATGGCATTCGCTGACGTGGGCCGGCGACTCATAGTTCCTTTCGCGGTCATGCCGGGAAAGCAGCATGTTTTCCCCAAGCAGCCGATCGGCCGCAGCCGTTGCCAGTTTCATGAGGTTTCATCCAGGCAGCCACCCCACTGATTAACCCTGACTTGGATTCTCTGCGTTTCGCTTGCGGGCCTCGCCGTGCTGAGCTACGCGCAAAATATGCCGCAACATGGCATAATCATAATATTGTTGCTGCTTTCCGTTGGGGTTCAATGATGGCTGCGTCTGATTCGAAAAACAAAACCCCTCCATTTTCCGATATCCCCATCTGGATTCCTCTGCTGGCGTTCAGCCTGCTCATTTTTTTTATCAGTGCGACTGGCTATGTCATCTTTGAACAATACAAGAAAGCCATAACGGAACAAGAAGTCCAAAACCTCGGTGCAATTGCCGATCTGAAAGTCGCGCAAATTGTCGCCTGGCGCGAGGCCCATAGACGACGGGCCGAGTTTTTTTTACACGGCGCCATGCTCCCCGATAAAGTTGACCAGTGGCTACGCGAAGGCGCGCCAGAAAACGAAAGCAAGCAAAAGATTCTGAAAGGCCTCGCCGGCATACAGCAGGAACTGGGCTACAAGGCCGTCTCACTGCTCGACAACGAAGGCGCGGCCAGGATCTCGACGAATGACAGCTTTGCGCCGGACATGGAAGAAAAAAAACTGGCCGTTGAAGCGATGCGCAGCCAACGCGTACTGTTCTCTGACTTGCACAAGGAAGGCCGCGAGGACAATAAGATCGCCATCGACAGCGTGGCACCGCTCATGGTTACCGATGAGAAGAAGTCCACCCGTATCGTTGGCGCTCTGCTGTTCGAAATCGACCCCGCTTTGGTTCTCTACCCACTGATCCAGTCATGGCCGACCAAGAGCCAGAGCGCCGAGACGTTGCTGGTACGGCGGGATGGCGATAATATCCTGTTCCTTAACGAATTGCGCCTCAGTAAGGGGGCTGCGCTTTCCTTGCGTTTCCCCCTTTCCACGCCAAATCTGGTGTCCGCGAAGTGGTTTAACGGACAATTCGACGCTGTGAACGGCGTGGATTATCGCGGTATTCCAGTCGCTTCCGCCGTACGAGAGGTGCCGGACACTTCCTGGCTCATGGTGGCAAAAATCGACAAGGACGAGCTTTTTGCCCCGATAAACACACTCCAGCGATGGACGGCCGGGCTGGTTTTTTCATTTTCCGCGTTTGGAGGCGCCCTGGTCTTTCTCTGGTTCAGGGGGCACCAGGCACGCTACGCGCATCTTAAGACGCAGCATGATGCGGCAGTTGAACGCGCGATGCTCGTTAAGCACTTCGACTATCTGACCAAGTACGCGAACGACATTGTCCTGCTGGCGAATGATCAGGGCAGGATTGTGGAGACCAACGACCGGGCGGCTTTGGCATACGGCTATACGAAAGAACAACTCAAGTCCATGTCGATTGGCGATTTGCTTCGTCCGGGCGCCGACTTGAGGCTGAAGGAAATCGAAAAAAATGAGGAATTAAAGTTCGAATCGGTGCATGTCCGCAAGAATGGCGCCGCCTTTCCCGTCGAGAGCAGCGTGCGCGCAATCACCATCGAGGGGGAGCGGTATTACCAGGGTATCATCCGTGACATCACCGAGCGCAAGTGTGCGGAGACCGAAATGTTTGCGGCAAAAAGCGAACTTGCCGCCACGCTCGATGCGCTTCCTGACCTGCTGTTTGAGCTTGGTCTGGACGGACGCTACTATGACTACCGTTCTTCGCGTCCTGAATTAATGGTCGCGCCTCCAGAAACATTGATCGGCAAACCCGTGCACGATGTCATGCCGCCCGAGGCGGCAGATGTGGTCGTGTCGGCATTGCAAGAAGCTCATGAAACAGGACACTCCCGTGGCAGACAGATCGAGCTGCAAGTTCCACAAGGCAAGATGTGGTTCGAACTCTCCATCGCCCGCAAGCCTGTCGCGGCAGGATTGGAGCCTCGTTTCATCGTATTGTCGCGTGACATCACGGAGCGCAAGCAGGCCGAGGAAGATCTGTGGCGGCAAAAACACTTTATCCGCCAAGTGATCGATACCGACCCGAACCTGATTTTCGTCAAGGATGCCGAGGGAAAGTTTCTGCTGGTCAATCAAGCCATGGCGGATGCGTATGGGAAGGCGCCGCAGGAGCTGATTGGACAGAACATTGCCGAGCTTTACCCGAACAAGGCAGAGGCAGACCGTTATCTGGAGGCTGACCGGGAGGTGCTTGCGGCTCGACATCCGGTTGTGTCGATCAGCCCTAATTCGCCAGGAGGCAAGCGGCGCTGGTTCCTTACCATCAAAGCGCCGATGGAGCAGCCCGATGGCACTGTGAATGTGCTGGCCATCGCGGTGGACATCACGGAGCGCAAGCTCGCGGAGGAAAGACTCAGCGAGTCGTACCAGGAGCTGGAGAAGCTCACCACCCACCTGGAAGCGGTCAGGGAAGATGAACAAAAGCGAATCGCACGGGAACTTCATGACGAGATGGGCGGCGTGCTGGCCGCGCTCAACATGAAAATCTCCCTGATGGCGGCGCACCCCCCCACAGAAAATGCGGAACTCATGATTGAGGTGGGCCAACTGGAGAAGCTGGTTGCCGCCGGAATTCAGGCGCTGCACCGGACCGTCACCGAGCTGAGGCCTGTTCTGCTCGATGAAGTGGGGCTTACATTCGCAATCGAAAAATATGTGCTGGAATTCGAGAAGAATACTGAAATCGAATGCGACCTTCACCTGCCGGAGGAAGATCTAACGCTGGACGAAAATCAATCCGCTGCAATCTTCCGGATTATTCAGGAGTCGCTGACCAACGTGGCGAAGCATGCACAGGCAAGCAAGGTAAGCATCGTCTTGAGCGAATGGGATACCTTGCTGGTATTGACGATCCGGGATAACGGGAAAGGATTCGACCTGAATACCCAGAAGGCGAAATCCTTCGGCTTGCTCGGGATCAGGGAACGCGCCGCCATGGTGGGCGGAAAGGCCGAAATCACCAGCGCGGCGGGCAAAGGCACGACGGTGCGGGTAAGCCTGCCACTGATAGCGAGAAATGGAGCGATTTCGTTTTCGGCATAAAGGCACTCTGCCGTTCGACCTGCAGTTGGGTGCGTTGCGCGGCGGAGGTCGCTCGCGCCCTCATCTCATCGGCTGTATGCTTCCGTCGCGTAGCGGCGCATCATGCGGTGGCTGTTGAAATATGAGGCATTCTTGCTGATCGCCCCCTTCATCACCCTGATCCACCCACCGTCTCTGGAGCTGTAATAGAGCGGCAACACCACGTGTTCGAGCTTGTCGTAAAGTGCGCGCGCGTCGCCGTCGGCCATGCCCGCCGCATCGCCGATCGCCCAGCCGGTCACGCCCTCGATGCAGCCCTCGATCCACCAGCCGTCGAGTACCGAGAGGTTGGGCACGCCGTTGAACGCGGCTTTCATGCCGCTGGTGCCAGAAGCCTCAAGCGGCGGCAGCGGCGTGTTGAGCCACACGTCCACTCCTGCGGTCAGCGTCTGCGCAAGCGACATGCCGTAGTCCGGCAGATAAGCGATCGGAATCGCGCCGGCAAGGGCGCGAGCATGCGTATGCAACTGCTCGATTATCTGCTTGCCGTTTTCGTCGTGCGGATGCGCCTTGCCGGCGAGCACAATCTGGAATGGCTGATTGTGCGCGATTGTCTGCAAACGTTCCCGGTTAGAGAACAGAAGTTCCGGGCGCTTGTACGCGGTCATGCGCCGCGCGAAGCCGAAGATCGGGATATTCTGGTCCAGCGACACGCCGGTGAGTTCCTGCACTTTCTCGATGAGATGTCGTTTCGCCTGAACGTGCGCTTCCCAAATCGCGGCATCGGGAATGCAGCAGTCGGCGCGCGCCAGCACTTGGGGCTCGTGGCACCAGCCCGGCAGATAATGGTCATAAAGCTGGCGGAATCCTTCGGCAGCCCAAGTGAACGGATGCACACCGTTGGTGATCGCGTGCACCCGGTAGCCGGGAAACATCGCATTCGACACTTCGGCATGTTTCTTGGCGACGCCGTTGACGTATTCGCTCAAGTTCAGCGCCAGCCGTGTCATGTTCAGGCTGTCCTCACCGGCCAGGCGCTTGATGGTTTCGATGTCGAAGCCGTTGTCGAGGACGCGCGGCACCAGGTCGTAGGGAAAGCGGTCGTGGCCGGCCTCGATCGGGGTATGAGTGGTAAAGCTGCACAGGTCGCGCACGCGCGGAATGTCGTAGTGCGATTCGCCGGGCCGCAGGTCTTCAGCAGAGTAAGTATAGCGCCGCATCAGTTCCAGCCCGAGCAACGCGGAGTGCCCCTCGTTCATATGATAATGCCGTATCGTGAAGCCGAGCGCCTGCAGCAGGCGTACCCCGCCGATGCCCAGCACGATTTCCTGCTTGAGCCGGTAGACGTTGTCGCCGCCATAAAGATAGTGGGTGATTTCGCGGTCGTCGCTGTGGTTTTCATTCAGGTCGGTATCCAGCAACAGCACCGGCTGGCGGCCGCCCATGTGGCCTTCGAACACATACAGCCATGCGCCGATCCAGACCGTGCGCCCCTCGATCGGCACGGCGATCTTGGCGCCGAGAAATTGCGCCCAGCGGCTTGGGTCCCAAGTCGCAGCCTGTTCCAGTTGCCGGCCTTGGGCGTCGATTTCCTGGCGGAAATAGCCGGCGCGGCTGACCAGGCTCACCGCCACCATCGGCAGTTCGAGGTCAGTGGCCGAGCGCACGGTGTCGCCAGCGAGTATACCCAACCCCCCGGCGTAGGTCGGGATTTCGCTGCGCAGCGCGATCTCCATCGAGAAATAGGCGATGCGCGGTTGGTGGATAAATTCGTCAAGCATGACTGTTCTCCTCAGGTCGCGAGCTCGTTTGCGCGCCGCGCCAGTATGGCGAGCAGCCGTTCGTAGGGTTCGATAAATTTCTGCACCCCCTGGCGTTCCAGTTCATCGCTCACTGCGGCGAGTTCCAGCCCGAGCGCAGCGAGTTGCCCGGGCAGGGCGCGCGCTGCTTCCAGTTCCTGCTCCAGGCGCAATGCCGGATTGCCATGATTTCGGTAGGCGGCCAGGGTTTCAGGCGGCAGGGTGTTGACGGTATCCGGCCCGATCAGCGCTTCGACATACTTCAAATCATCGTAGGCCGGGTCCTTGGTGGAGGTGGATGCCCAGAGCAGCCGTTGCGGACGTGCGCCATGCGCTGCCAGTATCTGCCAGCGCGCGCTACGCACCAACTCCTGATATTCCCGGTAGGCCAGGCGCGCGCAGGCGATTGCCGTCTGGCCGCGCAATTCCCGCGCTTGCTCCCGGTGATCCTGGTCGAGGAAGCTGTCCGCCAGGGTATCGATGCGGCTCAGGAAGAAGCTCGCAACCGAGGCGACGCGGTCAAGCGCGCCACCGTTCGCCAGGCGGTCTTCCAAACCGGCAAGATAATTTTCGGCCACTTCGCGATAGCGCGCGACGCCGAACAATAACGTCACGTTGACATTGATGCCTGCGGCAATCAGTTGGCGGATGGCGGGCAGTCCCGCTCGTGTCGCCGGCACCTTGATCATCAGGTTGGGCCGCCCGACGCTTTCCCACAGCCGCTTCGCCTCCGCGGTCGTCGCCGCAGTGTCGTCTGCGAGATGGGGCGAGACCTCCAGGCTCACGTAGCCATCGCGCCCGCAACTTGTCTCGTACACGCCGCGCAGCAGGTCCGCCGCCCGGCGCACGTCCTCGATCGCGAGTGCCTCATAGATATCCTGTGCGCTGAGATTGCGGCGCACGAGCAGCGCAATCGCCGCATCGTACTCGGCATGTTGTGCAATCGCTTTCTCGAAAATCGCCGGGTTGGAGGTGACGCCGCTGATGCCGTCAGCGCGGATCAAGCGCTCCAATTCGCCGTTTACGAGCAGCGCGCGCTCGATGTAATCCAGCCACAGGCTTTGGCCGAGCGCCTCAAGGTGGCGCAGCCGGTTGTCGGTTAGCGCGCTCATGACGTACTCCCTGTGGAAGGCCACTTCCACTCCAATATTTCCGGCATATCCTGGCCGTGTCGCGTGATGTACTGACGGTGTTCGGTGAGCTTGCCGCGCAAATGCTGTTTCAGGTAACCGGCCTGGCCGGCAAGCATGGGTACGCGATCAGCCACATCCATAGCCAGGTGGAAGCGGTCGAGATCGTTAAGCACGGCCATGTCGAATGGGGTGGTGGTGGTGCCTTCTTCCTTGTAGCCGCGCACATGCAGGTTCTTGTGGTTGGTGCGCCGGTAAGTGAGGCGATGGATCAGCCACGGATAGCCGTGGTAGGCAAAAATGATCGGCTTGTCGGCGGTGAACAGCGCGTCGAAATCGCGGTCGGCAAGCCCGTGCGGATGCTCTTCCCTGGGCTGCAACGTCATCAGGTCGACGATGTTGATCACGCGCACTTTGAGCTCCGGGGCATGTCGGCGCAACAGATCGACCGCGGCCAGCATTTCCAGGGTTGGCACGTCGCCGGCCGCCGCCATCACCACATCCGGCTCGGCTCCCCGGTCGTTGCTCGCCCATTCCCAGATGCCGATGCCGGCCGCGCAGTGCTTGATCGCGGCATCCATGCCGAGCCACTGCAACTGCGGCTGCTTGCCGGCCACGATGACATTGACGAAGTCGCGTGAACGCAGGCATTGATCGGTGACATGCAGCAAGGTGTTGGCGTCGGGCGGCAGGTAGACACGGATGGTGTCGGCCTTCTTGTTCATCACATGGTCGATGAAGCCCGGGTCCTGGTGCGAGAAGCCGTTGTGGTCCTGGCGCCAGACGTGCGAGGTGAGCAGATAGTTGAGCGAAGCGATCGGCCGCCGCCACGGAATTTCCTTGCTCACTTTGAGCCACTTGGCGTGCTGGTTGAACATCGAATCGATGATGTGGATGAAGGCTTCGTAGCAGGAAAACAGGCCGTGGCGGCCGGTCAGCAGATAGCCTTCGAGCCAGCCCTGGCAGGTGTGTTCGGAGAGGATTTCCATCACTCGCCCGTCGGGCGCAAGATGGTCGTCCCCGGCCAGGCGTTCGGCGATCCAGGCGCGGTCGGTGACTTCGAACAACGCGCCCAGACGGTTGGATGCGGTTTCGTCCGGGCCAACCACGCGAAAGTTGCGCGCCTCGCGATTGAGCTGCATCACGTCGCGCAGAAAGCCGCCCATGACGCGCGTGGATTCCGCCGTCGTCGCGCCCGGCTCGGCAACGGCCACGGCGTAATCGCGAAAATCCGGCAGGCGTAAATCCTTGAGCAGCGCGCCGCCGTTGGCGTGCGGGTTGGCGCCCATGCGCCGGTTGCCGCTGGGGGCGAGGGCGGCCAGCTCCGCTTTGAACGCGCCGGATTCATCGAACAGTTCTTGCGGCTGGTAGCTGCGCATCCATACTTCAAGCAGTTTGAGATGACCGGGTTTTGTCGCCAGCTCGCCGAACGGCACCTGGTGCGAACGCCAACTGCCTTCGGCTGGCTTGCCATCGACTTCTTTGGGGCCGGTCCATCCCTTCGGGCTGTTCAGAATAATCATCGGCCAGCGCGGCCGCTCGGTGTTGCCTTCTGCGCGCGCCCGTTGCTGGATAGACTGGATCTCGGCGAGCACAGTGTCGAGCGTGGCGGCCATTTGCTGGTGCATGGCCATAGGTTCGGAACCCTCGACGAAATAGGGGCGATAGCCGTAACCGGCAAACAGGCTTTCGAGTTCTTTGCGCGGGATGCGCGCGAGTACCGTGGGGTTGGCGATTTTGTAACCATTCAGATGGAGGATGGGCAGCACCGCGCCATCGAGCGCCGGATTCAAAAATTTGTTCGAATGCCAGGCCGTGGCGAGCGGCCCGGTCTCGGCCTCGCCGTCGCCCACCACGCAGGCGACGATCAGATCGGGGTTGTCGAACGCGGCGCCGTAGGCGTGCGATAGTGAATAGCCGAGTTCGCCGCCTTCGTGGATCGAGCCCGGCGTCTCGGCGGTCACATGGCTGCCGATGCCGCCGGGAAAGGAAAACTGCCGGAACAACTGCTTCATGCCCTCGGCGTCGCGCGCAATGTTCGGATAGAACTCGCTGTAACTGCCTTCGAGCCAGGTGTTGGCGACCAGCGCCGGGCCGCCGTGGCCGGGGCCGGCGACGTAAAGCACGTTGAGATCGTGCTGCTTGATGATGCGATTGAGGTGCGCGTAGATGAAATTCAGCCCCGGCGTCGTGCCCCAATGGCCGAGCAGCCTGGGCTTCACATGTTCGATGGTTAACGGCTGGCGCAACAACGGGTTGTCGAGCAGGTAAATCTGACCGACCGAAAGATAGTTCGCTGCGCGCCAGTAGGCATGAGTACGTGCGAGTTCTTGTTCGGAAAGCGGCGCGGTCGCGCCGGGTAATATTGAGCTTTGATTCATGATGGCTTCTCCCCGTTATTTTTCATCGGATGCGCCAGCAGGCTCACCGTCGCTTCTGCCAGCAGTTGACCTTCGTCCACCGGAATGGTCCAGATTGCAACCTGGCTGTCGTCCTGGCTCAGACACGCTTCGGAACCGACCGCGGCGAGGTTGCGCTCGCGGTTGAGTACGATGCCCGTCCACTCCATTCCCGCAAGGATCCGCTCGCGTATTTCGGGGGCGTGCTCGCCGACGCCGCCGCCGAACAGAATCGCATCGGCGCCGCCCAGCACCGCAAGATAAGCGCCGACATACTTGCGTGCGCGGTAGCAATAAAGCGCTATTGCGAGCTGCGCTGCGGGCTCGTCTGAGGCAAGCAGTTTGCGCATGTCGTTCTCGCCGGCCATGCCGCGCAGCCCGGATTCCTGATTCAGCAGATGATCCAGTTCGTCGCCGGACATTTTCCCTGTGCGCAGCAGATAGAGTAGCAGACCGGGATCAAGGTCGCCGCTGCGCGTGGCCATGACCAGCCCTTCGAGCGGCGAAAAGCCCATCGACGTATCCTGCGGCACACCGTCGGCGGTGGCGGTGATCGAGCAGCCGGCGCCGAGCTGCAGGGAAATCACCCGCCCGCCCTCGGCGATGTCGGGGCGCAGTTGCCGCCAGCGTCGCCACATGGCCTGGTGCGCAATGCCGTGAAACCCGTAGCGGCGCAGCCCGAGGCGCTGCACCAGTTGTTGCGGCAGCGCATAACTGCGCGCCACCTCGGGCAATGCCGCATAGAAGCCGGTGTCGAACACCGCAACCTGCATGACCTCAGTTCCAGGCAGTGCGCGGCAGGCGCGCAACCAAGCGAGGGCGCGCGGATTATGCAGCGGCGCGAGTGCGGCCAGGCGTTCGATTTCCGCCTCCACGGCTGAGTCAATCACGCAAGGTGCGGCCAGCCTTGCTCCGCCATGCACCACGCGGTGCGCTACGGCATCTACCCGCGCGCTTCCGATAAAATCGCGCAAAGTATTTTCCGGCTGGCTTTCTCCAGGGTGGCGGCGTTCGGCCAGCAGGCGCAGCACCTCGCCATCGCCGGCATAAAGGGCAAGCTTTACCGACGAACTGCCGGTGTTGACCGTGAGCAACCTCATCCCGCTGCTCATTTTCTGCGGCCCATCAGCTACTTATGCCCACCGCAGCACGAGTGGTCGGCCGGCGCCGTTCCGCTGGTGTATTTCTCCGGTTCAGCGACAAACGCCTTGTGGCAGGTATCCGAACAGAAGTAATACACCTGCCGGGCATGTTCTACTTTGGCTGCCGCCTTGGCTGGCTCCACGTTCATCTTGCATACGGGATCAGTTGCCATTTCTTGCCTCATTAATCACGATAGTGTGGTTGCCACGCTTTTTTGCTATTGCCGGGTTCGTGGCAACCCATCCGGAATCGGCTCATTCATCCCAACTTCCTTTCAGGTTTGAAACCCCGACCTTCAGGTCGGAAGTAGCGCCTACCCCGGCCTGAAGGCCGGGGTTTCAGATGCGCGGGTTTGGGAGGGGTGAAAACCCCTTCCAAACTGAAAACACACCGGCCTGAAGGCCGGTGACTACATTTCTGCAAACTCCTTCATCTTTGGCTTGTGGCTGCGCCGAAGCGCGGAAAGAACGCCGGGGTGTCGGCGGCGTAGCGGGCATAGGCGTCGCCGAACTCTGCTGCCACCTCGCGCTCTTCGGTCCGCGCCAAACGGATGTACATGGCCACCAGCACCGGAAACATCGGCACGGTCAGCACGGTTGGCCATTGCAACAGGAATCCCAGCATGATCAGCACGAACCCGGCGTACTGGGGATGGCGGATGCGCGCATAAGGCCCGGTCACCGCCAGGGTGTGGTTCTGCTGCGCCTGGTAGAGCACCTTCCAGGCGTTAGCCAGCAGGATGAATCCGCCGAAGATCAGAATGTTGCTGAGGATGTGGAAGGGGCCGAAATGAGGGTTGGATCGCCAGCCGAACAGGACTTCCAGCAAGTGGCCGGCATCGTGGGAGAAGAAATTCACCCCCGGATAACGGCTTTGCAGCCAGCCCGACAGCAGGTAGATGGTCAGCGGAAAGCCGTACATTTCCGTGAACAGCGCCACGAGGAAGGCGGAAAACGCGCTGAACGAACGCCAGTCGCGCTTGGTTTTCGGTTTGCTGAAGCTGAAGGCGAAGACGATGAAAACCAGCGAATTGATGACGACCAGGGACCACAAGCCGTAGGCAGGCGCAGCGGAAGTCATGGCCGGTCCTCCTTCGACTGATCGCCGTGGTCATGCCCTCCGCCGTGTCCGTGGTGGAACAGGTGCATCAACGGACAGGCGAGAAGCAGGAGGTAGGGCAGGATGCCGAGCAGGTGGGCGCGGTGCTCGGTCAACAGGAAGAAGCCGATGACGGCGATAAACCCCAGCAACGCCCAGTTTGTCCGGCGGCCGGGTTGATCGTGGGAATGAGGTTGCTGCGGGTCGTCCATGATTTTGATCTCCTTTGCCCGTCAAGGTTTGTATTCGAACCCGGTTTCGATCCTGCCCTTGGAAAAGCGCCTAATCGACAGTCAGCTTGAGCCGTTTCAACAGCGCCGAATTGACGATCACCGAAAGCGAACTCAGCGCCATGGCGGCGGCGGCGATGATGGGATTTAAAAATCCCAAAGCCGCTACCGGAATGCCGATGGAGTTGTAGATGAAGGCCCAGAACAGGTTCTGCTTGATCTTGCGCATGGTGGCGCGCGACAGGCGGATCGATGCGACCACGTCGCGCACGTCGTTCCTGACCAGGATGATGCCGCCGGTTTCCTTGGCTACGTCGGAACCGGAGCCGATGGCGATGCCGATGTCGGCCACCGCGAGCGCCGGCGCGTCGTTGACGCCGTCGCCCACCATGGCGACCACTTTGCCTTGTTGCTGCAACTCTTGAATGATGCGCGCCTTGTCGCTCGGCAGAACCTCGGCGATCACCCGATCGATTCCGAGTTCGTCGGCAATCGCTTGTGCGGTTCGGCGATTGTCGCCGGTCAGCATGATGACCTCGACCTTTTCCTTGCGCAGGGCCGCCACGGCCTCCCTGGCTTCCGGCTTCAGCGTATCGGCTACCGCCACGATACCCAGCAGCGCGCGGTCCAGCCCGACCAGCATGGCGGTCTTGCCTTCCTGTTCGAGCCGCGCCATGGTTTCCTCTGCTGGAGCGGTATCGATGCCTTCGCGGGCGAACAGACGGCGGTTGCCAAGCCAGATCAAACGGCCTTCAGCCGAGCCATGAATTCCATGGCCGGGAATCGCCTCGAAATCGCCCACCTCTGGCAGCGCGATCTCGCGATGCTTCGCCGCGCGCACGATGGCTTCGCCCAGCGGATGCTCCGAGCCCGCCTCCACGGCGGCGGCAAAACGCAGGATTTCCATGTCAGACAATCCTGCGAGCGGTACGATGTCGGTCACGTTAGGCTCGCCGCGCGTGAGCGTGCCGGTCTTGTCGAACACCACGGTGGTCAGCTTTTCCGCCCGCTCCAGCACTTCTGCGCCGCGGATCAGGATGCCGGCTTCGGCCCCCTTGCCCACGCCCACCATCAGCGCCGCCGGCGTGGCGATGCCCAGCGCGCACGGGCAGGCGATGATGAGCACGGCGATGAAGGCGAGCAGCCCCTGCGGAAAATTGCCCGCCAGCCACCAGCCGGCGAAGGAAAGAATGGCGATCCCCACCACGGCGGGCACGAAATAGCCGGTGACCTTGTCGGCGATGCGCTGGATCGGCGCGCTCGAAGCCTGCGCCTCTTCCACCATCTTGATGATCTGCGCCAGCGCGGTTTCCGCGCCGACCCGCGTCGCCTTGAAGCGGAACAGCCCGGTGCGGTTCAGGGTGCCGCCGATCACCTGCGCCCCCGGCCCCTTTTCCACCGGCATCGATTCACCGGTGAGCATGGATTCATCCACCGAGGAGGCGCCTTCCAGCACCACGCCATCGGTCGGGATTTTCTCGCCGGGGCGCACCACCACGGTTTCGTCCACCATCACCGATTCCGCCGGCACTTCCATCTCGTTTCCCTCGCGCATCACGTGCGCTGTGGCGGGCTTCAGGTCGAGCAGCTTGCGCACCGCCGCCGAGGAGCGTTTCTTGATCATCTCCTCCATGTACTTGCCCAGCAGCACAAAGGCGATGATCACGGCGGAAACCTCGAAATACACATCCCGCTCCTCGACTTTTACCGGCAAGACCTCGGGAAAAAAGACCACAGCAACGCTGTAGAAATACGCCACCGACGTGCCCAGCGCGATCAGGAAATCCATGTTGATGGTGCGGGTGCGGATGGAGTTCCAGGCGCCCTTGTAGAACCCCCAGCCGCCAATGAACTGCACCGGAGTCACCAGCAGGAATAGCCACATGCCCCAGGTGAACCAGGGCAGGGCGGGGATCGGCGCCCAGGTGACGATGGTGGCGCCCGCCGCCAAGGCGAGGAAAGCACCGGCGCGCAGGATGGCCAGGAACAGCACTCCGGTGAGGGCGATCATCACACGCGTCTTCATGGATTTGAGTTCGGCTTCGGGCGACTCGAAGGTGCGCTGACAGCCCGCGCTGCAGAAGTAATAAGCCCTTCCGGCGCGCTCGGTCTTGAGCGCGGTGGCCTTGTCCACCACCATGCCGCAGATCGGGTCCTTGGCCATGTCTTTTTTGGCCGCCGAGGCCGCTGGAGGTGTGGCGGGCATGGCATGGGCGTGCCCCGCGTGTGGGTCCGCCCCTTGCGCCTGGCTGCCGGCATGAACGTAAGCGGTCGGATTGGCCTCGAATTTGCTCAGGCAGTTTTGCGAGCAGAAATAGTAGGTTGCGCCTGCGTAAACGGCACTCCCCGCCGACGCCTTTTCGTCCACCGTCATGCCGCATACCGGATCGTTTGTCATGATAACTCCTTCTCGATGTAGGGTGGGTTAGCGAAGTAATCGGCCCGCTACCGCAAATCGCGCCGAAGAAACTTTGTAGGGTGGATAAGCGCAGCGCATCCACCATCACCGCCGCCAAAGGTGGATGCGCTGCGCTTATCCACCCTACGAAATCAATGGGTTGCGG
>CAMTYG010000018.1:0-6145 GCA_947085875.1 uncultured Sulfuricella sp. | reverse complement strand
CCCACTGCAGACTTGAGCTTGAGCTGGTTGAGGATGTAGTTGTAGCGTGCCTGGGACAAATCACGCTTGGCGGTATAGAGCTGCTGCTGGGCGTTGAGCACGTCCACGTTGGTGCGCACCCCCACCTCCTGGCCCAGCCGGGTGGAATCGAGCGAGCTCTGGCTCGACACCAGCGCCTGTCCCAATGCCTTGACCTGGGCCAAGCCGCTGGTCACGCCAAGAAAAGCCTGACGGGTCTGCAATGCGGCCTGCCGATTGCCCAGTTCCAGATCCTGGCGGGCTTTTTCCTTGTTGGCCAAGGCTTCGCGCACCCTGGAATTGACGCTGCCGCCCTGGAAAATCGGCAAGCTCAACTGCAAGCCGACGGTTTGACTGGTGACCGTGCCGCTGATCAGATAGCTGGAATTGCTGTTTTGACTGTAGCCCGCCACCAGATCGACCGTAGGGTGGTGTCCCGCACGATTTCTTTCCACTTCCTTGCTGGCAATTTCAAATACGGCGCGCTGGATGGCGATCTGCGGGCTTTGCTGTTCGGCCCGCTCGACCCACTTCGTCATGTCGTTGGGTTCGGGCAGGACAAGGGGAAGCTTGCCATTCAGCGCATTGAGATGCGCCGGAATCTTGCCAAGGATCAGTTGCAAAGCGCGATTCCTGATTTCGAGATCGTTCTGCGCGGCAATTTCCTGGGCCGTGGTGAGGTCGTACCGCGCCTGAGCTTCGTGAGTGTCGGTAATGGTGACGGTGCCGACCTCGAAGTTGCGCTTGGCCATTTCCAGTTGCTCGCCGATGGCAGCCTTCTGGGCACCGGCCAGGGCAACATTGTCCTGGGCGAGCAGCACGTCGAAATAAGCCTGGGCGACTCTGACGATCAGGTCCTGTCGGGCGACGGCAAATTGCGCTTCGGTCAGTGCCACCTGGCTTTTGGATTGCTCGTACTGGGCGAAATTCTGTTTGCGATAAATCGGCTGGTTAAGGGTCAGACTGTAGCCGCTGGAATTGAACTGCCGGTTGGTAGTAGGCGCATCCACGTCGTTATGGGTGGCGTTGGCGCTCAGATTGATGCTCGGCAGCAACAGGGCGAGGCCCTGTGGCGCTTTTTCCTGGCCGGCTTCGAAAGCGGCGCGCGCCGAGGCATACGCAGCATCCTGCTGCTGCGCCTCGCGATACACCTCCAGCAGGTTGGCGGCATAAGCGGGGCTGGCGAGCAGTACAAGAAGCGCCAGAGGCAAGGATTTCATCCTGATGCCCGGCAAGCCGGATGTCACGCGAGACTTCATTTTCTATTCCCTTAGTACAAATACGACAGCGGCAAACACGCACCGACCGGCCGGTCTGTCAACCGCATGGCAGCGAAGAAATTTATTAAAACACGAAGCGCTGTGGCTGCATCACGTTCTTCAGGGGCGGAATGCAGGTCTCGAACAAATTAGCCGTGCGATATACGCCTTCGGCAACGCAGGTAATCAGTTGGGCCTCCATCACCGGCGCCTCGCCAACCATGGCAAACAACCTGCCGCCCACTTTCAGCGCCCCCTGAAACGCCTCCGGCAGCACGGGAACCGAACCGGTCAGCACAATCACGTCATACGGCCCGCCCCGTTTCCATCCGCGGGCAGCATCCCCCATCTCCAGGGAAATATTTTCGATACCCTGCTTCCTGAGTGTGGCCGCAGCTCGCGACGAGAATTCAGGAATGATTTCCACGCTACGCACGTAGCCCTGGTTTGCCATGCCCGCCAGCAAGGCGGTCATGTAGCCGCTGCCGGTGCCCACTTCAAGCACCTGGTCCATGGCTTTCACGCCAACTTCCTGCAGAATTTTCGCCTCAACCTTGGGCGACAGCATTACTTCGCCGTGGCCCAGGGGGATTTCCATGTCGGAAAAAGCCAGCTCGCGGTATTGTCCGGGAACGAAATCCTCGCGCCGAACCTGGCGCAACAAGTCCAGCACATCCTGATCCAGCACATCCCAGGGGCGGATCTGCTGCTCCACCATATTAAAACGGGCCTGCTCCATGTCCATGTCCATTCACTCCGAGTAAGGTAATCCTGAATGCTTGGCTTGCAATTATTCCACATTTCCATTAGTTTCACACACTTTGCTAGGGGTCCGCGCTTCGCCATACGATCTTTCATCCGCTGGTAGTTTCAGCGGATAGAAAGTCGGAGTCCTCTTGTAGGGCAAACCTGAAGCCGGTGAGAGATACCCTCTGAACCTGATACGGGTAATACCGTCGTAGGGAAGCATTGCCATCACAATGCTCCCTGCGATTTTCCAAGGAGCACCATCATGAACGCCAAGCCCATCTTCCTGAGCCAGACCGCCCGCGTCGACGAAGCCGCGGTGCAACCCTTTGCCAATTCGCGCAAGGTATACGTGCAAGGCTCCCGCCCCGACATCCGCGTGCCGATGCGCGAAATCAGCCTGTCCGACACCCCGGCCAGCATGGGCGCGGAAAAAAATCCGCCGGTTTATGTCTACGACACCTCCGGGGCTTACACCGACCCGGCAGTCAGGATCGACATCCGTCAGGGGCTGCCAGCCATCCGCGCGCCCTGGATAGCATCACGCGGCGACACGGAAAACCTGCCCGGCTTGAGCTCCGCTTATGGCCAGAAACGCCTGAATGATCCCGCCCTGGCGGAAATGCGTTTCAACCTGCACCGCACCCCGCGCCGCGCCAAGGCCGGCATGAACGTCAGCCAGATGCACTACGCCCGCAAGGGCATCATCACCCCGGAAATGGAATTTGTCGCCATCCGCGAGAACCAGCGCCGCGACAATCTTTCCGAGCTGCTCACCCGTCAGCACCCCGGCGAAAGCTTCGGCGCCGCCATCCCCAGGATCATCACGCCGGAATTCGTGCGCGACGAAATCGCCCGCGGCCGCGCCATCATCCCGGGCAACATCAACCATCCCGAACTCGAGCCGGTGATTCTCGGCCGCAACTTCCTCACCAAGATCAACGCCAACATCGGCAACTCGGCGCTGGCCTCGTCGATCCACGACGAAGTGGAAAAAATGGTGTGGGGCATCCGCTGGGGCGCGGACACGGTGATGGACCTCTCCACCGGCAAGAATATTCACGAAACGCGCGAATGGATCATCCGCAACAGCCCGGTTCCCATCGGCACGGTGCCGATCTACCAGGCGCTGGAAAAAGTCGACGGCAAGTCCGAGGATCTGACCTGGGAAATCTTCCGCGACACCCTGATCGAGCAGGCCGAGCAGGGGGTGGACTACTTCACCATCCATGCCGGGGTGCGGCTCGCCTACGTGCCGATGACCGCCAGGCGCATGACCGGCATCGTCTCGCGCGGCGGCTCCATCCTCGCCAAATGGTGTCTGGCGCACCACAAGGAAAATTTCCTCTACACCCATTTTGAGGATATCTGCGAGATCATGAAGGCCTACGACGTCAGCTTCAGCCTCGGCGATGGCCTGCGTCCGGGCTCGCTGTACGACGCCAACGACGCCGCCCAATTCGCCGAGCTGGAAACCCTCGGCGAGCTGACCCATATCGCCTGGAAACACGATGTGCAGACCATCATCGAAGGCCCCGGCCACGTGCCGATGCACATGATCAAGGAGAACATGGACCTGCAGTTGAAACACTGCGCCGAAGCACCGTTCTACACCCTCGGCCCGCTGGTCACCGACATCGCCCCCGGCTACGACCACATCACCTCCGGCATCGGCGCCGCCATGATCGGCTGGTACGGCTGCGCCATGCTGTGCTACGTCACGCCCAAGGAACACCTCGGCCTGCCCGACAAGGAAGACGTCCGCGTCGGCATCATCACCTACAAGATCGCCGCTCACGCCGCAGACCTCGCCAAGGGGCACCCCGGCGCGCAGATCCGCGACAACGCCCTGTCCAAGGCGCGCTTCGAGTTCCGCTGGGAAGACCAGTTCAACCTCGGCCTCGACCCCGAGAAGGCGCGCGAATTCCACGACAAAACCCTGCCCAAGGATTCAGCCAAGGTCGCCCACTTCTGCTCGATGTGCGGGCCGCAGTTCTGCTCGATGAAAATCTCCCAGGACGTGCGCGACTATGCTGCGGCCCAAGGCGTATCTGAAAACGAGGCGCTGGAGAAGGGCATGCAGGAAAAGGCGGTGGAATTCGTGAATACCGGCGCCAAGCTCTACCAGAAAGCCTGATCAGTGGATCCCGTACTCCTGCTCAAAGCCCTGATCCTCGGCATCGTCGAGGGCCTGACCGAGTTTCTGCCGGTCTCCAGCACCGGCCACTTGATCCTGGTGGGCGACCTGCTCGGTTTCAACGACGAAAAAGGCAAGATGTTCGAGGTCGTCATCCAGTTCGGGGCGATACTCGCGGTGTGCTGGGAATATCGCGCCCGGCTTGGGGCCGTTGCTGCCGGTCTGCGGGCGGGCACGGAGGATGCGCGGCGCTTTATCCTCAATCTGCTGATCGCCTTCATGCCTGCGGCAGTGCTCGGCCTGCTGTTCGCCAGCAAGATCAAGCAATACCTGTTCAAGCCGGTGCCGGTGGCGCTGGCCTTCATTGTCGGGGGGCTGTTGATCCTGTGGGCGGAACGGCGCAAGCATGTCATCCGCGTCGAGCAGGTGGACGACATGACCTGGCGCGATGCGCTGAAGATCGGGCTGGCGCAGTCGCTGGCGCTGATTCCCGGCACCTCGCGCTCCGGCGCGACCATCATCGGGGGATTGTTTTTCGGATTGAGCCGTCAGGCGGCCACGGAGTTTTCCTTCTTCCTGGCGATTCCCACCCTGTTCGCAGCCACGGTTTACGAGCTGGTCAAATACCGCCACCTGCTGAATGCAGATGACCTGGGGATGTTTGCGGTGGGCGGCGTGGCATCGTTTGTCAGCGCTTTTTTCGCGGTGCGGGGGTTGCTGCGCTACATCAGCCGCCACGACTTTTCCATCTTCGCCTGGTACCGCATCGGCTTCGGCATCATCGTGCTTCTGACCGCCTACACCGGAGCGGTCAGCTGGTCGGTTTCTTGAGAGAACCGGCCTTGAGGAAACCGGCGATGTGGCCGAGCAGATCATCTTCCTGGAAAGGTTTGCCCAGGTAGGCGTTGACGCCCAGCTCCTTCGCGTAGTTGCGGTGCTTCTCCGCAGTGCGCGAGGTGATCATGATGATCGGAATATGCGCAGTTTGCGGGTCGCTGCGCACGTTCCTGGTCAACTCGAAGCCGTCCATCCGCGGCATTTCGATATCCACCAGCATCACGTCCGGCAGAAACTCCTGCAAGTGCTGCATGGCATCCACGCCATCCTTGGCGGTCACCACCTGGTAACCTTCCTTCGCCAGCAGGCGGGAAGTGATCTTGCGCACCGTCAGGGAATCGTCGACCACCATGATGGTCGGTGCGGCGGTTTCCCCTGCCGGCGCCGCAGGCGCCGCCGCGCCGGTGGCGGGAATCTGCATGGCCATGCGCTGCACCAGCGGCACCGGGTTGATAATCAACGCGACCCGGCCATTGCCCAGCACCGTCGCCCCGGCGATCCCGGGCACACGGGCAAGCTGCGGCCCGATATTCTTGATGACGATTTCCTGATTGCCCAGAATCTCGTCCACTTGCACCGCGACACGCTGGCTGCCGCTCCTGAGCAGCAGCGTCATGGCGTAGCGATGCGTCTCCGGCGCCTGCTCCAGGTCGCCCAGGAGCCGCGGCAGATAGAACAGCGGGTAGCGGTTGTTCTGCCACTCGATCTCGCCTTTCTGCCGAATCTCCTCCAGCCCGGCTGATTTGAACTCCTTTACCTGCTCCACCATCGCCGATGGCAGGGCATAAATCTTTTCGCCGGTGCGCACCAGCACGGCCTGCGCTACGGCAAGGGTAAGCGGCAAATAGATGCAGAAGACTGCTCCACCATGCTCACCGGGAACAGCCTCGACACGTCCGCCGAGGCCGGCGATCTCGTTGCGCACCACATCCAGGCCCACGCCGCGCCCGGCAACCTGGGTCACCTCCCGGGCGGTGGAAAATCCGGGCTCAAAAATCATGTCGGCCAGCCGCGCGGGTGTGATGTCACTGCCTTCCCGGAGCTTGCCCATTTGGACTGCGCGCCTGCGTATCGCTTCCAGATTGAATCCGGCCCCGTCATCGCCCAGGGTCAGCACGATTTCGTTGCCTTCCTGGCGCGCCTCGAT
>CAMTYG010000017.1:0-2649 GCA_947085875.1 uncultured Sulfuricella sp. | reverse complement strand
TTCCCCCTGTTGCGTTTTGTAGCGGCTCCAGCCAAGCCCAATAAGGCCAAGGCAGAAAAGCGCAAGTGTCGCAGGTTCGGGTACCTGCGCAAGGAAACCACGGATCTCGCCGCCCGGGAACGCAGCAGTGTGAATGTTGAACAGGATAAAATAGGGACAGACCACGGTTTCTTCAGGCGGAAAATTTCAGAAATCATGGTTTGTCCCCTGTCGCATTACACTGCCGGCAGTTCCGGTTCCAACGCAAACGCCACAGGGACGGCATCTGCATCAAGGTGGTCGAGCGTACTCCAGCCGTCGGTCGCCAACGCGTCGACATGCAGGTTCTCCGCGAAAGCCGCCTTGATGCAACCGCCCAGCAAGTCTGTAACCGGCACATCTTTGCTGAATACGCTGGCAACGTTGCGGATGTAGCCGTTTACCGGGCTGGCGCCGACGGCTCCGTTTGCGCTTTCCACTACGCCCACGCTACCGCGTGCGATGGTGAAATTGAATGTGGCGAAGTTGTTGGGGTGATACGCCCAGTACGACACAAGCACGTCGTCACCGGGTGCGTATTGAACAAAACCACATGCGTTGGCGACATTGCCGTCGACGCTCACCGGGTAGATCGCTGCCTGACAATTGTTGTTGTCAACACGCAATACCACACGGAAAGCGACAATTTTTCCTGCGCCGTCGCGGATCACACGGTCTTCCATATCGGCAAATTGCGCCGGGTGGTGCGCGACCAGTTGTGTCGGTACGGTGCCTGCTCCGAACGGGCCGTCGATGGTGGGCACCTTGAGCAACACACCTTCGTCGCTCAGGTTCACCAGCGAGCCATCGCTCTTGAACAATTCCAGCTTCAGCTCGTATTTACCCGCTGCCGCAGCCACGTTGCTGCCGTTTAACGTGTGCGACATGAAAAATGCGCTGGCGGTGTTGGAGCGGCCATCGACTTCAGGTGCCCAGCTTGAGGCGACCGCACCGGCATTCAACGGTGGATTCACCGGCCGTATCTTGAACAGATTTTGCCCGGCAAACGCGGGATCGGGTCCCAGTGGGAAGGGCTTGAAGGTGAGCGTGCTATCGGCCATCACTTCGCCATAATGGCGCACCACCTCCTTGTCCATCGCATGCCAGATGTCAGCCACCGGTGTTACGCCGTCTGCACCGGTCAGACGCCGATACGACCAGCGGTAATGGTCAATACCCGCGCCAATCAGCGCATCGCCAAACCACACGTGTGGTTCCAGGCTGCCGCCGAATGGTTCGCCCGCCGTCGTCAGGCCTTCGTTCGCTCCGGCGCCGGCGCGCTGGATTTCAGTCATGCTCACGCCGTTACCGATCAACAGCACGGCGACTTGCTTGCCGGGCAACGGGTTGGGATCACCGCACCAAGGCACGCGCGGGTCGTTCACGCGGATGGTCACGTCGCTGCCGCACACATAGTCCCACCAGGTGTTGCAGCGCAGCGGCGGGCGATATACCGGGGTCCATACGCCGCCGATACAATATTCCACCCAGAAATACAGATCGGGATGATCACCGGAACACGGATAAAAAATGGTCGTATCGAAGCGTCCATTGTTGTCGGTGTCGATCACGGCAACTTCGTCGCAACGATAGAAATATGGCCATATCCACGGCCACAAACACAAGTATGGCCGCAGCAAAACAGCATTGTCCAACAATGCCTGGCGCGCGAAATTCGTGGATGCCGACGTCAGTTGCGCACGCATTGTTGCGGGCAACTCAAGTGCAGCCTTCGGCGGCAAGGGTTGTGGATTCAGCATGACCTCGCTGCCCGCGCGAGATGCCGCCATCGACGCAAACTGTTTTGCGGGCGGTGGGGCACGCATGGGCTGCATGCGCGCGACATTGATCGGCGAAACATCGATCACGTGCGGATCAAAGCGGAACGGTGGTGGGTCGGGCAACGGAATCGGAAAACGAATCGGTGGCCGGCGTTCCAGCAGCTCATCGCGGATGCGGTCAATGATGTCGTCCGGCAGGCGCGGAATCACAATCAGCAGCGGATCGACTTCGCAGATATGCACGCGCGCATGGCATACCGGCATGTCCTGGATCACGCCGTGGACGTTAACCGGTTTGACTACCCGGCCGCGCACGCGACACGCGCACAGCCACCACCATTTCCAGTTAAATTCCGGGATCGGCAGTAATTCGTATTCGAATTTTTTCGGGTCGTAACGCCAAACCGGCTCGTAGGCGCGCATGCGCTCAAGCTCTCCGATGCTTGGTGCCTGCGTGCGATTTTTAGCCAGCGGTGGTGCGAATAATATGCGCGCGGGTATATTGCCGTCTTTGCTATCGAGCAGGACTTGTTGTTCTTTCAGCGGCGCGCTGGCGATCAACCGGCCGCCGTGGTCGAACGCATATGCGACGATATCGAGTTTTTTGTCCGGCTTACCGTCCAAGCCAACGTTAATTACTATCTTCTTCATGTTCTTCATGAAAATATCCTTCATATAAGTGAACGTTCATTATAAAAAACCCAATACTCAATACGGTCGACTCCACCACCGGGATGACGGAAACGACCAAACGCTAATCACAACCACAGTTGTCGTCCTTCATCTCGATGTCGATCGCGATCTTGCGGACGCGGACGCACTTCACTTTGCTGCTGGGCAGGTCCAGGCA
>CAMTYG010000016.1:0-33397 GCA_947085875.1 uncultured Sulfuricella sp. | reverse complement strand
TCGGCTGCAAATCCGCCTGGCCGGTCCATATTTCGCCGCTTTTTTGGTCAATAGAACGACTATTGACCTGCAAAACCAGCAAAATCTGTCCTCGCCCAGCCGAATTTTCGCTTCGATTCTTCAAGTCCGACAGGCTGCTAGCGCCGGTCACCGATTTTGATGGAATCTGCCCACATGTCAGGGCGTTCGTGTTCTGTAATGTCCATCAGCAGCATCAGTTCATTCATGACATCCAGGCTGAAGCCCTGGCGGTCGCTGCGATTATTGATCATCAGCTTGCTGAGGTAGTTCTCGCATTCCGGGTTGCCCCAAACCAGAGTAAGACTCTCCGCGATATGAGGGAAAATTGTTTCGAGAGCGGATTTGATGTGGAGGAGCTCAGGTTGGCAGGGCTTGATGTCGGCCGCCGTTTTTTCCTGCGTCTCTGCAAATCCTGCATTAAGCTGAGGGAAGGCTGTCTCGCCGTTGCTGGATGGCTGGCCCGCATGGGCAGGCGCATGCGGGTTGGCGGCGAGCTCGCTGCTGCCAATGACCATTCTTTCTAGCCTGGCAATGCGGCTTTCCAGCTCGGAGATTTTTTCCAGCGCTCTCTCTAGGGTTGGTAGCATGAGCCCTCTACGTTGGATATCATTGTTTTTTTATAACTTTGATGGAGGTTGGCCTGTGTTGTCAATATATTCCTTTGGAATGGCAGTGAACATGATCGATGCTCAGGGTCTGAGCGCGCCATGATCCCCCCAAATATCCTGATCACAGGCTGTTCCAGCGGAATCGGGCGTTGCGTTGCCGCAGGACTGGCAAAGCGCGGCTACCGTGTCTTTGCCTCGGCCCGCAAGGCGGAGGATGTGCGGGCGCTTGAGGCTGACGGCTTGGAAAGCGTGCAGCTCGACCTGGCTGATTCGGTTTCCATTCATCGTGCGATGGACGAGATTCTGGCGCGCAGCGGCGGACAGTTGTATGCCCTGTTCAACAACGGTGCTTACGGCCAGCCTGGCGCGGTGGAGGATCTGAGGCGTGAGGTATTGCGCGAGCAGTTCGAGGCCAACCTGTTCGGCACGGTTGAGCTGACCAACCGGGTTATACCGGTGATGCGCGCCCAGGGCTATGGCCGTATCATCATGAACAGTTCGGTGCTGGGGCTGATTGCCTTGCCTTACCGAGGTGCCTATATCGCCAGCAAATACGCGCTGGAAGGAATCGCCGATACGCTGCGGCTGGAGCTTCGCGGCAGCGGCATTCATCTATCCCTGATCGAGCCGGGGCCGATCGAGAGCCGTTTCCGGGCGAATTCTTTTGAAGCCTACAAACGCAATATCGCTGTGGAACATAGCGTCCACCGCGAGAAGTACCTGGCCATGGAGCGCCGCCTGGTCAAGCAGGGTGCAGCCGTGCCGTTTACGCTTCCGCCCGGGGCAGTGCTGGACAAGGTCGTTCATGCTTTGGAGAGCCGGCACCCCAAAATTCGTTACCACGTGACCGCCCCCGCTCACCTGTTCGCCACGCTGAAGCGGGTTTTGCCTGATGGCTGGCTGGATAGGCTGCTCATCGCGGTGGGCGGGGACGGCAGCAAATAGCCCGGACTGATGGGGTTGGAAGGTTTGGGGTTCGCAGGCTTGAAATCCTGTTTATTTCCCCCATGTAGAATCCGGCTTTCTCGCTACTGAATCGAATCATCGAAAGGAATGAATATGGCAGGATTGGATAGTAAAACGCCGATGCCGACGGAAATCAAGCTCCACCAGAAATCACGCATGCTGGAGATGGTGTTTTCCGATGGGCAGCGTTTTGAACTGCCTTGCGAATTCCTGCGGGTTTACTCGCCTTCTGCCGAGGTTCGCGGCCATGGCCTGGGGCAGGAAGTGTTGCAGGTGGGAAAGAAGAATGTAGAAATTACCGATGTTCAGCCGGTGGGCAGCTATGCCGTACAGCTGGTTTTCTCGGATGGCCATGATAGCGGTCTATATTCATGGGATTACCTGCATGACTTGGGCGTCAACCAGGAAGCGCTTTGGAAGCAATATCTGGCGCGCATGAACGAGGCGGGTGCCCGCCGCGAACCGGCTACCGTCTGAGCTTTAGTTGTTATATCCCCAGGGTTTCCACCCAGGCCAGTGCGGCAAGGTGAGCCTGGTTGATCTTGTCCGGTTCCAGCTGGAGGAAAAGCGACAGTTTTTCAATGTGGTCGGAATTCCCTTCCTCGCAAGCTATGGCGAGATCCAGGAAGGGGCCGTAGAGACCTTGCCGGGACAGCAGTGCATCGGAGATCGCTTCCGGCAGAGAGAGTTTGTCCAGCACCTCGCTCATGGGCATTTCCAGCATGACGTCAAGCAGAGAGAACACGCCAATAATGAACAGGCTGTCGCGGTCGGCGGTTTTCGGCATATCCTGGCCTAATAGCTCGGTCAGGCGACCACGGGTGACGGCTGTTTTCATCAGGGCGGGCGAGGCGCTGCCTTCTCCCGCAGTGACTAGCAGCAGGGTCAGCCAGCGGTACAGTTGCTGATAACCGAGAACCGCCAGTGCATGGCGCAGCGACTGGATTTCACAGGACAGGCCAAAGCCGACAGAATTGATGTAGCGTAACAGCTTGAAGGAAAGGGCTACATCGCGCTTGAAGGAAGATTCGATATCCGCAATTTCCGCATTGTTGCGCACCTTGTTGAGCAATTCCAGCACGACGGCGTAGGCGGGATTGATGACCTTGGCGCTCAGCGTTTCCGGGTGGGCGAAATAGTAGCCCTGGTAATAGGCGAACCCCAGTTTTTTGCAAATATTGTGTTCGCTTTGGGTTTCGACCTTTTCTGCAATCAACTGGGCCGGGTGCTTTTCCAGGGCGCGAACATGGGTCTCAAGCTGGCCGTTGGCATTCAGCTTCTGGACATTCAGTTTGATGAAGTTTGCGATTGCTAGCAGCGGGGCGCTGTCCGGCGTCAGCTCAAAGTCATCCAGGGCCAGGCGGTATCCCAGCGTGCGGAGCTCGTGGCAGCGCGCCAGCAGCTCCGGGGTTGCACGAGTGGTTTCCAGAATTTCCAGCACTGCCCGGTTGGCCGGTAGAAGTTCGAGGAAATCGCTCATCAGCATGGAGGTGGAGGCATTGATGAAGGCCAGTTTGTCACCCAGCAGCCATTCCGCCCCCATGTTGCTGAGGATGTTGGTCAGCACCTTGGAGGTGGCCAGATGGTCATCGGTGAAGCTGGCATGGGTGGCTTGCGCACTACAACGGAACAAAAGTTCATAGCCGACGATCTTTTGCTGGTTGTCAATGATCGGCTGGCGGGCGAGGTAGACGCGATCTGGCATCGGGGATCCAGCCCTTACGCGCTAAACATGGATGCATGAGTTGCCGCTGTGCTCATTTCCAGCAGTTCCTCGATATCCAGCACCAGCACTACCAGGCCATCGCCGGACAGGGTGGCGCCTGCGATGCCCTTGGGTTTGATGTCATGCAGCGGCTTGATGACCACGTCATCCCGACCGATGAAGCCGTCGATAGCCAGGATGAAGTTGGTGGTCGTGGTTTGCATCAGGACACCGAAGGACGGTATGCCCTCCTGCGGCCAGCCAATCAGGCTGGCCAGGGAACGCACTGGCAGAACCTCGTCGCGCACCACCATGGTCGCGCGGCCTGAAACACGCTGGATTTCTTCGGGGTGAATCGGGATGATCTCGCGCACCATGGAAAGTGGCACGGCAAAAGGCTGTTCGCCCAGGCGCACCACCAGTACCGGGAGAATGGCCAGGGTCAGGGGCAGGGAGATGGTAATGGTCGTGCCGTGTCCGACGGCTGAATTGATGTCAATCCGGCCATTCAGTTTCTGGATGTTGGTGCGCACGACATCCATCCCGACGCCCCGTCCGGAAACATCGGAAATCTCGTCCTTGGTCGAAAAGCCAGGCAGGAAGATCAGGTTAAGCGACTGCTTGTCATCCAGCGTGTTTGCCGCTTCAGCATCGATCAGCCCTTTTTCGATAGCCTTGCGGCGTATGGTGTCTGGCCGCATGCCCTTGCCGTCGTCGGCGATCTCGATAATGATGTGATCGCCTGACTGCATGGCGGAAAGTTTCACCAGGCTCTTGGCCGGCTTGCCTGCGGCGACGCGATCCTGCGTGCTTTCCACGCCATGGTCCACCGCGTTGCGCACCAGATGGACGATGGGATCGTTAAGATCCTCGATCATGGTTTTGTCGATTTCTGTTTCTTCGCCTACGATCAACAATTCGACGTCTTTTCCCAGTTGCCGGGCAAGGTCGCGTGCCAGGCGCGGATATTTCTGGAACAGCCTGCCGATCGGCTGCATCCGGGTTTTCATCACAGCGCTTTGCAGGTCGCCCACTAAAAGGTCCAGGTGGCTGACGGCTTCATCCAGTGCCTTGAGGGTATCTCCGTCGGTCTTGCCCTGGAGGATATTTGCGCGCAGACAGGTAAGACGGTTCTTGGTGAGGCCGATTTCGCCGGAAAGGTTGAGCACCATGTCCAACCGCGATGTGTCTACGCGGATGGTGGTTTCCTTGGCGGCAGGCTGCTGGGCGGCAGGCGTCTTGGCTCGGGGCGCAAGGTCGGCCTGGGCTGTGGCTTTGATAACCGGTGCAGTCTCAATGGGGAGGGCAACTTCTCGGGGTGCGGCCATGCTTTCCGCAGGCGTGCCGGTGACGGTGTGGTACAACGCCTGCCAATCCGGACCGCCGGCTCCTTGGGAGGCGGCCCGGCCCGCGTTGGCTGGCTCGGCTGCTGCGGCAAGAGTTGCTGGCGCCACCTTTTCGCCAGCCAGAACGCAGTCCAGTGCTTTCAGAAGTGCGGCATCCGCAGCGTCCGGCAGCTGCGACTGGGCGAGCGAGCCGAACATGGTGCGTACCACGCCGGTTGCGTTCATGATGACGTCCATGATCTCGGCGGTCAGGGCCAGCTCGCCGGTGCGCAACTTGTCGAACAGGTTTTCGGTGCGGTGGCACAGCCCGACCATATCGTTGACGTTGAGGAAACCGGCGCCGCCCTTGATCGTGTGGAAGCCGCGGAAAATATCGTTTAGCAGCGCCTTGTCGCTGGGGCGCTTTTCCAGTTCAACCAATTTGTTGTCTACATCGGACAGCAGCTCGCCCGCTTCTGTCAGAAAATCCTGTAGTAACTCTTCCATTCCGGCGAAGTGGCTCATGGTTTCTCCCGGCTACTGAGTTGATTTGAGTGTTGGATTAACGGACACGGCGAGAAGCGCCGCTCGAGTGAGGAATATCGCTTGTCGCCGTGTCCGTTCCCTCTCTCCTACCTCTCCCCCAGAGGGGGAGAGTGATGAGGTGTCGCTTCGCGATGTTCACGTTAGAAACCCAGGCTTTCGAGCAGGTCGTCGGCCTGGGCCTGGCTGGTCACCACGTCAGCCCTGCCTTCGGCATTGATCACCGGGCCGCTCAGCAAGCTGGCATCCATTTCGGTTTTCTTCTCGGCGGGGGTTGACGCCAGCAGCAATTGCAGCATGTCCCGTTCCATTTGCTGGGCCATATCGATGACCTTCTTGATCACTTGGCCGGTCAGATCCTGAAAGTCCTGCGCCATCATGATTTCCATGAGTTGGGCATTGGTTGCCTTGGTCTGGCTGGGAACGTCTTTCAGGTAGCTGCGGGTTTCTTCCGCCAGTTGTTTGAACTCTTCCAGACTGAGCTGATTGTCGAACAGGCGCTGCCAGTTGGAGCTGAGCCTCGTCGCACCTGCTTCGAGCTTTTCCTGAATCGGCTGGGCGACTTCGGTGGCGGTCAGGGCACGTTCCGCCGCTTGTTGCGTCATGGCCACAATATAGGCGAGGCGTTCGCGGGTGTCGGGTATGGCATCCACTGTTGCCGCCAACTTTTTGTCATACCCCAGTTCACGTAGCGTATCGTGCAGCTTGCGTGTCAAGTGGCCGATTTTCGAGAATAGGCTCTCGTCGTCGGGATCTATCGTTGAGTCAACCGCTGCGGTGTTCTGCTTGATTTCGGGTGCGGCCGGTTGTGTGTTGCCGGCCATGACAATGCTATCGAACAGGGCTTCCAGATCGTCGGAATCCCCGCTGCCTGAAGTAACGTTACTCACCGAGCGTCTCCTTAATCATTTGCCCATTTTTTCAAAAATTTTATTCAGCTTCTCTTCCAGCACGACAGCCGTAAAGGGCTTGACGACATAGCCGCTGGCGCCGGCTTGAGCCGCCGCGATGATATTTTCCTTCTTGGCTTCGGCGGTCACCATTAACACGGGTAAGTGCTTCAGTGTGTCATCTGCACGGATAGCCTTGAGCAGTTCAATGCCGGTCATGTTGGGCATGTTCCAGTCGCTGACCACGAAATCGAAATTGCCGTTGCGCAGCTTGTTGAGCGCGGCTACTCCATCTTCGGCTTCATCAACGTTGGTGAATTCCAGCTCTTTCAGCAAGTTGCGTATGATCCTTCGCATTGTCGAAAAATCATCGACGATCAGGAATTTCATGTTCTTATCGGCCATGGACTACTCCGCGGGGTGTATGCTTTGCGCTCATCGCGCCATTGTACGATGCCATGGCGCGGTTTAGGGCGTTAGCCTGAATATTGCAGTTGTGCTTCATTGGCCAATCTATCTGAGTAATAAGGGGCGTAAAGTGTCGGCCAGAACAGCCGGGTTGAATTTTGCGACATAGGCGTCTACACCGACACGTTTGCCCATGTCGCGGTTGGCTTCCGAAGAGAGCGATGAATGCATGACCACCGGGATCCCTTCGAATCGCGGGTCGGATTTAATGTTTTTCGTCAGGACATAACCGTCCATCTCCGGCATTTCCGCATCCACGAGAATGGCCTTGATCTGGTCGTATACCTTGGAGCCATCCTGCTGGGAACGGGCGGCCATATTCTGCAGCCTTTCCCAGGCTTCCCGGCCGTTGGTGGCCTGCTGGTATTTAATTCCCAGCTTGTCCAGCACCATGACGATTTCCTTGCGCGCGATTGCGGAGTCATCTGCAAAGAATATCGTTGGCTCAGTGTCCGTTTCGATCGGGGCGAGGTCGGGCACGGGTTCGATTCCGATGGCGTTGACCAGAATCTGTTCGACGTCGAGAATTGAAACCAGTTTGCCGTCCGGCAGTTCCGTGATCGCGGTGATCAGGCCATCGTTGCCGGCCAGCATGGCTTGAGGGGGTTTGATCTGGTCCCAGTCGACGCGAATGATGCGGTCGACATCATGCACCAGGAAGCCCTGAGTATGGCGGCTGTATTCGGTAACGATCATGGTGTGTCCGGTATCTTCCGGCACTTCGTCCAGATGGATGATCCTGGCCAGCGCGATGACCGGGATGATGTTGCCGCGCAGGGAGATCACTCCCTCGACGCCATCTGGCATATTGGGGGATTTTGTGACCTTGGGAGTCTGGCAGACTTCACGTACCTTGAATACGTTGATGCCGAAGATTTCTCCACTTCCCAATGTGAAGAGCAGGATTTCCATCTTGTTGGAGCCAGCCAGTTTGGCTCTGGCATCCACTTCATCGTTGAGTAGGCTGGGCTTTTGCATACTATTCCCCATTTATTTAAGAGGTTAGCTTAACAACTGGGCGAGAGTGGCCGCCAGTTTATGTGGCTCGAATTTCGGAACATATTCGTCTACGCCGACCGCCCGGCCAAGTTGCTGGTTGGCCTCGCTGCTCAAGGATGAGTGCATGATGACCGGAATGTCGGCAAAGCGAGAGTCGCTCTTGATGTATTTAGTGAGCACGTAACCGTCCATTTCCGGCATTTCCACATCGGTGAGAATCAGCTGGATGATGTTGGTGATCGGAACGTGAGCTGCGTCAGCCTGAGCGGCAATTCGCTGCAGTTCATCCCACGCCTGCTTGCCGTTGTTGGCGCTGATGTATCGAATGTTCATGGCATCCAGGGTGCGCTGGATCTGTTTGCGGGCGACGGATGAGTCGTCGGCAAAAAAGACGGTGCAGTTTTCCATCTTGACGGGGCTGATGTTCTTGAACAGGTATTCGTCATCGTAATGGCTGGTCTCGGAAAGTACTTTTTCCACGTCCATCATCATGACCAGGCGGCCGTCCGCCAGCTCGGTGACGGCGGTGACCAGCCCCCCCGTCTGCGCGGTGAGCATGTCGGGCGGGACGCGCATGGCCGCCCAGTCGAGGCGCAGGATGGTGTCTACCGCTTCCACCAGCAAACCCTGAGTGTGGCCGTTGTACTCGGTGACAATCATGATTTCCGGCTTTTTGTCGGTTTCCACGCCGGTATATTTAACCAGATCGACAACCGGCACCAGGGCGCCGCGCAGGCTGACCATGCCTTCCACCGAGGACGGCATGTCCGGGGCGTGGGTGATCGCCGGCACACGCATGACTTCGCGCACCTTAAAAACATTGACACCAAATGTTTCCCTGCGGCCGGTGCGGCTGTCCGTGCCCAGGGTGAACAGCAGTATCTCCAGCTTGTTGGTGCCGGCCAGCTTGGTGCGGCCGTCAATATTTTTCAAGAGTTGTGACATGTCGTTGCTCTCCGTGAAAAGTCCTGATCCCGAACATCAGTCGGGCCTGGCAGGCAGGACTTTTTTCAGTATCATACCCCAATATGGCTAAGCCGCATTCTGTGAATCGGGCGGTTACGCGCTGTTTTCAGCACATAATTTAAATTGGCCTGCGATTTATTGCAAATTTGCCGGTTATTATTTCGAGCCATTGAGTGTTGAGCCGGACGGTAAACGAGCTTGCCCGACGCTCGGTAGCTGTTCTCGGGAGTCGTCCCAAGGGTTAACCGTTCAACAACGGTCGGATCAATTGCGGTATGATTTCGGCATGACCCGGCCATGGAGCTTCACATTGTCGAATACCCCCAATCAGGTAGATCCAAAGGAGCTGGAGCAGGCATTTTCGTTGTTCAACGAGGCTTCTGCACAGCTTACCGGCGCTTACCATGAGTTGCAGCAGCAGGTGGAGCGCCTGACCGGTGAGCTCGCTGTCGCCAATGTGGAATTGCGACGGCAGTTGCTGGAAAAGGAGGCGCTGTCGCAGCGCCTGTCCCATCTGCTTTCCGCCATGCCGGCAGGTGTAGTGGTGCTGGATCAGCAGGGCGCTATTATCGAGTTTAACCCGGCCGCACGGGATCTGCTGGGGGAATCTCTCATGGGACGGGCCTGGGCGGAGATCGCGGCGCGCGTGCTGGGGCAGACCGTGGTGCCGCATGAGTGGGATCTTGCGCCGGCCAGTGGGGCTGCGCCGCGCCGGGCCAGCATTTCCAGCAGCCCGCTGGACGCCGCCGGCGGGCAGGTGCTGCTGATCCATGACATGACCGAAGCCTACGCCATGCAGCGCGAGTTGCAGCGGCATCAGAGGCTATCCGCGATGGGAGAGATGGCGGCGGGGTTGGCGCATCAGTTGCGCACCCCGCTCGCTACCGCTTTGCTCTATGCCTCCCACTTGAAAAAACTTGATTTACCCGAAAACGAACGGATCCGCTTTGCGGATAAAGTGCTGGCGCGTCTTCGTCACCTCGAGCACCTGATCCAGGACATGCTGTCGTTCGTGAAAGGAGAGGGCGGGGGGCAGGATGTGGTTCGGATGTCTTCCGTGCTGGTTGATGTGCAGCAGGTCATGGAGCCGCAAATGATGGAGCGTGGGCTGAATTTCAGTATTCAGGATGATAGCCGGGGAGCCGCCGTGCTGGGCAGTCGAAAGGCTTTGACTGGCGCCTTGCTCAACTTGCTGGAGAATGCCATGCAGGCTTGCCCGGAGGGCGGCCAGGTCAGCCTGAGAAGTGAAGTGGGGGATGATGGCCGGGTATCGATTGCTGTAGCCGATAATGGCAAGGGAATCGATATCGCAACCCAGGAGCGCCTGTTTGAGCCATTTTACACGACCCGCACCGATGGAACGGGGCTGGGGCTGGCGATTGTGCGGGGCGTGGCCGAGGCGCATCGGGGTTCCGTTCAGGTCAAGTCGGCGCCAGGTTGCGGCAGCGAATTCATTCTTCGGCTACCCAAGCTATAATCCGGAAAACTTTAATCGCGAAACCATGAAAACATTGCCTATCCTGATCGTTGAGGACGACCGAGACCTGCGCGAAGCCTTGTGTGACACACTGGGTCTGGCCGGCTACGAGACGCTGGATGCTTCCGATGGGCTGGCGGCGCTTGCGGTGCTGGGAAAGCGCAGGGTCGGTCTGGTTGTGGCGGATGTGCAGATGCACCCCATGGATGGCCATACTCTCTTGCGCGAAATCAAGTCGGCCTACCCTTATGTCCCGGTGTTGCTGATGACCGCCTATGGCATGATTGACAAGGCGGTGGAGGCGATGCGTGCAGGGGCATGCACTTACCTGACCAAGCCATTCGAGCCGGACCGTCTGCTGGCGGAAGTGGCGCGCTATATGCTTTCCGCGCAACCGGCGAACGGCGTGGAAATGGTGGCTGAAGACCCTCGCATGGTCGAGTTGCTCGGGTTGGCGCGGAAGGTTGCCGCTACCAGTGCGACGATTCTGGTTACGGGCGAGTCCGGTTGCGGCAAGGAAGTGATGGCGCGCTTCATCCATCGGCACAGCCCGCGTGCCGATAAGCCGTTCGTGGCGATAAACTGTGCCGCGATTCCGGAAAATCTGCTCGAATCCACCTTGTTCGGTTATGAAAAGGGCGCTTTCACCGGCGCCGCCCAGTCCCATGCGGGCAAGTTCGAGCAGGCGCAGGGCGGTACCCTGTTGCTGGATGAGGTATCCGAAATGCCGATGCCGCTCCAGGCCAAACTGTTGCGGGTGCTGCAGGAGCGCGAGGTGGAGCGTGTCGGCGGTCATAAAGCGATTCCGCTCGATATCAGGATCATTGCCACTTCCAACCGCGACATGGGCGAGGCGGTGGCGCGCGGCAATTTCCGCGAGGATTTGTTTTATCGCCTCAACGTGTTTCCCTTGGAGTTGCCGCCATTGCGCGAGCGCCCGCTGGATATCGCGCCATTGGCCCGGCATCTGCTTGGCCGTCTGGGCGGTGCGCTGGGCCGGCCCGGAATCGGCCTGTCTGCTGCGGCTGCCGGGCAATTGACGCGATATGCCTGGCCGGGTAACATCAGGGAGCTTGAAAACGTCATTCAGCGCGCCATGATTCTGTCTCCGGGCGATCTGCTGGAGGCGGAAAATTTGCTTCTGCCAAAATCCGAGCTTGCTGCGCCGCAAGCGGGAAAATCGGCCGCCGCCAGCGGGGCGGTGGATATGAAAATGCTGGAGCGGACGCATATTCTGGAAACCCTGGCTTCAGTCAGCGGTTCGCGCAGGCGTGCTGCGGAAAAGCTGGGTATGGCCGAGCGCACATTACGTTACAAGCTGCAGCAGTACCGCGAAGAAAGTGAAGAGACGGGTCAGTGATAAGCATATTGGGCATGAAATGTGCTTTATTTTTATGCTGAGACGGGCAAAAAATGGCCGTCATAATGGATAAGCAGCTATAATTCGAGCTGGAGGCCTGAAAGCGATGAATACTACCCAGGGAATTGACCAGTTACTCGGCCAGATGCGCGCTGCCTCGGCTCTGGCTGCCGGCCGGGAGCCCGCCTCTGCGTCGACAGAAGGACCAGATTTTGCGGCGTTGCTCAAGGCTTCGCTGGACCAGGTGAATGCCGCACAGCAGGATTCTGCCAATCTGGCCAAAGCATTTGAGCAGGGCGACCCCAATGCGAACCTTCAGGAAGTGATGGTGTCTTTGCAGAAGGCCAATATTTCCTTTCAGACCATGGTGCAGGTGCGTAACAAGCTGGTGTCGGCCTACAACGAAGTCATGAGCATGCAAGTTTGATAGGGATGCAAAGCGCTGTACTTGCCATTACTGTTACTGTACTTCCTCGCCCGGGGCCGGGGGCAAAGATCAAGCGCTCGCAAGTTTGGAGTCAAGGCGTAAAATAATATGGCTGTCGCACCACAGCAATCACTTTTCGCCCGTCTAAGAGAGTTCAACCGCTTGTCCGGCGGCCAGAAAATCGGCCTGATGCTGGCGCTGGCCGCTGCCATCGCGCTGATTTCCGGCGCCTGGATGTGGTCGCAGACGCCGGATTACCGCGTCCTCTACAGCAACCTTTCCGACCGGGATGGCGGCGAGATCATCAATTCCCTGCAGCAGATGAACGTACGCTACAAGATGGCGGAAGGGGGCGGCGCCATCCTGGTTGCTTCCGGCCAGGTTTACGACGTGCGCCTGCGCCTGGCATCACAGGGTCTTCCCAAGGGTAGTGTGGTTGGCTTCGAGCTGATGGAAACCCAGAAATTGGGCACCAGTCAGTTTCTCGAACAGGTGAACTATCAGCGTGCTCTGGAAGGGGAGTTGACCCGTTCCATCCAGTCTCTTTCCGCCGTGCAGGGCGCGCGCGTGCATCTCGCCATTCCGCGTCCTTCCGTGTTTACCCGTGAGCAGAAACGTCCCAGCGCATCCGTGCTGGTTGGTCTCCATCCCGGGCGTTCGCTGGACAAGGCCCAGGTCAACGGCATCGTTCATCTGATTTCAAGCAGCGTGCCGGACTTGCCGGTCAAGAATGTGACTGTGCTTGATCAGAGCGGCAACCTGTTGAGCTCTGCGGCCGAGGGTAAGGAGGGCGCTGGTCTCGACCCGAGTCAGCTGGAATTTCTGCGTCAGGTGGAGCAGAGTTTCATCAAACGTATCGAAAGCATCCTCAGCCCGATTACCGGTATGGAAAACGTGCGGGCTCAGGTTGCGGCCGAGCTGGATTTCTCCCAGACCGAACAGACCGCTGAAACCTTCAGGCCCAACCCGGCGCCTGCCGAGGCGGCAATCCGCAGTCAGCAAAGCAATGAAAGCAGCGCCGGAGCAGGACAGGCTGCAGGCGGCGTGCCCGGCGCCCTGTCCAACCAGCCCCCCGGCACGGCTGCCGCGCCGATTACGGCGCCTGCCGCCACGGCCGTGGCGGCAGCGCCTGGCCAGCCTTCAGGCGGAGGGGGGCGCAAGGAGTCGACCGTCAATTACGAGCTGGACAAGACCATCAGGCATGTCAAGTCGTCGGTGGGGAGCATCAAGCGCTTATCTGTGGCTGTCGTGGTGAATCACAAGAAATCCACAGGAAAGGATGGGAAGGTTAGCGCTCAGCCTTTGACTGGCGCGGAAATGACGCAGATCAGCAACCTCGTCAAGGAAGCCATGGGTTACAGGCAGGATCGTGGCGATACGCTCAATGTAGTGAATGCCTCATTCAGCAGTGTGGTGACGGAGGAAATTCCGGCCGCGCCGATCTGGAAGGATCCGGCCACGATTTCTCTGGTCAAGGAAATCGCCAAGAACCTGCTGATCGCCGGCCTCGTGTTCTTCCTGGTGTTAAAGGTGCTGCGCCCCCTGCTGAAGGAACTTTCGACTCCACCGCCGTCACCAATGGTTCAGAAGGAAGGGGCCGAAGGCTTCGCGAGAGCTCCAACTATGGGGTATGAGGAGCGCTTGCAGTCAGTCAAGGACCTGGCGCGTCAGGAACCCAAAGTAGTGGCTACCGTGGTCAAGGATTGGATTGGCGGCAATGAGTGAAGATGGGGTCCAGAGAAGCGCCATTTTGCTGATGGCCTTGGGCGAGGAGGAGGCCGCTGAGGTATTTAAACATCTCAGCCCCAAGCAGGTGCAGAAGCTCGGTCACGCCATGGCGGCCCTGGATAGCGTCAACCGCAACCAGGTGGAGCAGGTGATGCATGACTTCATGTCCCAGGCGGGAGAAAAGGCCGGCCTGGCGGATTCCGATGAATATATACGCAGTGTGCTGACCAAGGCGCTAGGCGAGGATAAAGCGGCTAACCTGATCGAGCGGATCCTGCATGGCGGCGATACCAGCGGCATCGAAGGTCTGAAGTGGATGGATGGTGCTTCCGTGGCCGAGTTGATCAAGAATGAACACCCTCAGATTATTGCCACCATTCTGGTTCATCTTGAGCGGGACCAGGCCAGTGAGATACTGAATCTTTTTACCGAGCGTCTGCGCAACGATGTGGTGCTGCGTATTGCCACTCTGGACGGAATTCAGCCTTCTGCGCTGAAGGAATTGAATGATGTGTTGACCAAGTTGCTGTCAGGCGCCAGCAATCTCAAGAAAAGCGTGATGGGCGGCGTCAGAGCCGCAGCGGAAATTTTGAACTATGTCGGCACTGCTAATGAAACTTCGATCATAGCCAGTGTGCGTGATTACGACCCCGAGCTGGCACAGAAAATCCAGGATGAGATGTTCGTCTTCGAGAACCTGCTCGATATCGACGATCGTTCTATCCAGTTGCTGTTGCGAGAGGTGCAATCCGAATCCCTGATTATTGCGCTCAAGGGCACGAGCGAGGAGCTGCGTGAAAAAATCTTCAAGAACATGTCGCAGCGGGCTGCTGAAATGTTGCGCGACGACCTCGAAGCCAAGGGGCCGGTGCGCATCAGCGAAGTCGAGGCGGAGCAGAAGGAAATTCTCAAGATCGTGCGCAAGCTGGCCGACGAAGGCCAGATTGTGATCGGCGGCGCAGGAGAGGAAAGCTTTGTCTAGCAATATCATTCCCAAGGAGCAATTGAGCGCTTATCAGCGCTGGGAGCTGAATTCACTGGACGGGTCGGCAGATTCAACTGCCTCAGCTGTACCTTTGCCGACGGCCGAAGAGGTCGAGAATACACATCGGCAGGCTTATCAGGAAGGATTTGCCGCCGGTTACCAGGAAGGCAAGGGCAAGGTCGATGCAGAGCTGGCGCGGCTGGTGCGACTGATGTCGGCTCTGGATGGGGCTCTGAGCCAGTTTGATGAAACCTTGACACAGAACCTGCTTTCCCTGGCGCTGGATGTCGCCAGGCAAATGTTGCGTGAGGCTTTACGAGTGCGGCCGGAGCTGGTTCTGCCGGTGATTCGCGAGGCGGTGAGCAGCCTGCCTCAGGCCAGCCAGCATCCGCTTCTCAAATTGCATCCGGAAGACGCGGCTCTGGTGCGATCCCTGATGGCGGACGAACTGAATCACTTTCATTGGAAGCTGATTGAAGACAGGCGCGTGGAGCGGGGCGGGTGCCGAGTGGAAACGACGAACAGCGAGATTGATGCAACCATGGAGAATCGCTGGAAAAGGATACTCGCAGCCCTGGGCAGTGAAGGCGCATGGCTTGAATAAGCTCCCCTGGGGTGTATGGCCGTATGGGCAGAAATTATGACGTCTCCTTCCGAGCGCTGGAATGGTTTTCTGCAGGAATGCGGTGAGACCGTTTCCGCCGTCAGCCCCTGGCTCTTGACCGGTCGTCTGACCCGTGTTGCCGGGCTGGTGATGGAGGCGGTGGGGCTGAGGCTTGCGGTAGGTGGTAGTTGTACTGTTAACCTGCCTGACGGGCATGATGTAGATGCCGAAGTAGTCGGTTTCTCCGGTGAAAAATTGTTTCTCATGCCGTCCACTGACGTGTACGGACTGGTGCCTGGCGCACGGGTGACGCCGGTGGATACTCCGGCGCAACGTGTTTCCGCGCAGGGCGGATCACCTCACTTGCGGCGTCGTTCCGAAGACCGCGTGCGCCAGGTCCAGGTGGGCGACGAGTTGCTGGGACGCATTCTTGACGGCGCCGGACGTCCGCTGGATCTTCTTGGGCCGCTGAATCTGCCTCACCAGGTGCCGCTGCACAGCCGTCCCTGCAATCCCCTGAGTCGAGCCCCTATCCGGCAAGTTCTGGATGTTGGCGTGCGTGCCATCAATGCCTTGCTGACCGTCGGTCGTGGGCAGCGCATGGGGTTGTTTGCCGGCAGCGGTATCGGCAAAAGTATTTTGCTCGGCATGATGGCGCGTTTTACCAGCGCCGATGTGATCGTGGTCGGCCTGATCGGCGAGCGTGGCCGAGAGGTCAAGGAGTTCATCGAAAACACCTTGGGGCCCGCCGGGTTGGCGCGTTCTGTTGTGGTCGCCGCACCGGCCGACACGCCGCCATTGTTGCGGCTGCACGGGGCAGCTTATGCCACGTCGATTGCCGAGTATTTTCGCGATCAGGGCAAGCATGTCCTGTTGATCATGGATTCGCTCACGCGCTTTGCCATGGCGCAGCGTGAAATTGCCCTGGCCATCGGCGAGCCGCCAGCGACCAAAGGTTATCCGCCCTCGGTATTCGCCAAGCTGCCACAGCTGGTCGAGCGCGCCGGCAACGGCCAGGCAGGCGGGGGGTCCATTACCGCATTTTATACCGTGCTGGTGGAGGGGGATGACCAGCAGGATCCCATCGCGGACAGTGCCCGCGCCATTCTTGATGGGCACATCGTGTTGTCGCGCAGCCTTTCCGACCAGGGGCATTATCCCGCTATCGATATCGAAGCTTCGGTCAGCCGGGCGATTACCGAACTGCTTGCGCCGGAGGACTTGGCCAGGGTGCGCCGGTTCAAGCTGCTTTACTCCCGCTTCCAGCGCAGCCGGGACCTGATCAGCGTCGGCGCCTATGTCAGGGGCAGCGACCCGTTGCTGGATGAGGCGATGGCGCTTTATCCGCGGCTGGAAGCTTTCCTGCAGCAGGATATGCACCAGTGCGAAAATTATGCGGACAGCCGCAGCCGCCTGGCCGCAATGTTCAATACCTGATCGTGATGCTTGAATCGTGATGCTTGAATAGAAATGCCGCGGCGATTCTCTCTCCAGCCCCTTCTTGACCTTGCCCAGAATCATACGGATGCTGCGGCGCGCGATCTGCACACGCTTAAGGTCAAGTGGCAGGAGGCAGAGGAAAAATTCCGGCAGTTGACCGCATATCGTGAAGATTACCGGGCAAAGCTGTTGCAGACAACCAAGCTGGGCATGCAGGTGAACTCGCTCAGGGATTTTCAGTTGTTTCTCGGCAAACTCGAGACCGCCATCCGTCAGCAGGCAGAAGAGGTGGAGCGCTGCAAAAAGCGCTGGGAGGACGGGCGCCATGAATGGCAGGCGAAGCAGCGCAAACTCAAGGCCTTCGATACGCTGTCGCAGCGCCATCTGAGCAGTGAGCGGAAGCGTGAGGACAAGCTCGAGCAGCGTGAGCAGGATGAGCTTTCCGGCAATAAATTCAAGCATAAAGAATCAACGGATCCCCCTCACTCCTGATGGTGGTATGCGTCTTGCTTTATATCGGCTAAACCTAATGCGACTGCGAAAGGATGGCCGATGCCACAATTACCTATTACTTCTGCGGTATCTCCGCAACCCAGTGCTGGCCTCAGTCAGGCGCCAGCCGCTATCGTTTCCGCCGCTGAAGGCGGGGATGGATTGGAGGGCACGCCGGGGCTTGATTTCGGGGCGGTTCTCGCCAGGCAGTTGAAGGGGGTTGCTGCGCTGCTTGAGCAGAAAGAGGATGCGGGGCTTTCCTTGGCCGCAGTCAACGATAGCGCTGAGTCTGCTGCGAATGCGAGGGCGGCGGCGCTTGCCGTTGACTTGTCTGTCTTGACCGCTTCAATGCTTGTACCCGCCTCTCCTGTCCAGGCAGGGGGCGCAGGCATTCCAGCCGAAGCCGGCGCGAGAAAGCCATTGATGCGCCATGACGGCGGCGAGGTAAGGGCGGATAGCCTTAACATTTCAGCCGAAGCTGGCGCGGAAAAGCTGTTGATGCAGCCGCCCAAGGCTGGCGAAGGCCGGTTGGCGGCAGAAATTGCCGCAAATGGCAAAAATTTGCCGCAAGCGGCGTCCCCGGAGCAGCGGTTTGCCGACAAGTTGGCGGCCTTGGTGGAAGTTCCGGCAGGCAATGCGGGTGGGACGCTTCATTCGACTGACTTGTCTGCTGCGGCGAATCCTTTCGCGACGGCCGCCGTGTTCCGGAATCCGGAGCCATTACCGGCTTTACCGGTCGCGCCAAGAGTCGGTTCCGCCGAATGGGGCGGAGCGGTCGGCGAGAAAGTTGTGTGGATGGTGAATCAGAGTCATCAAGTGGCTGAACTGCATCTCAATCCACCCAATCTCGGGCCGCTCGAGGTGCGTTTAACGATCAGCAACGATCAGGCCAGCGCATTGTTCGTTTCCCATCATTCCGCTGTGCGTGAGGCAATCGAGACGGCATTGCCACGGTTGCGTGAAATGCTCGCTGACAACGGTATCATGCTGGGCAATGTGACGGTTGGCTCGGAATCCTTCAGCCAGCAGCAAGCGGCTGATCAGAAAAATGGTCAACAGGGAAATCGAGGCGGGCCGGGGGCGGAGAGCGCTATGGCTCTGATGGCTGTACCGGAGCGGCCTGGCGGACTGGCGCGCGATGGCATGGTTGATATTTTTGCCTGAAGTCGATACGCGATTTTTATTACAAATAAAGCAGCTATCTCAATGGGATAGCTGCTTTTTGCTTTTTTTGGCGACAAAATTAGTGGGCAGAAAATGGTTTTGGCTGGCGGTAGTTCTTGCATTAAATTTGAGTTGATATTATAAAGAACATAAAATATCATCTGAAACTGGTTGTTTTTAATATTGTTTAGCCGTCTGTTTTGGAATTGGCAGGAGTGGACGACTGAAGCGGCAGTGGCAAGGGGATTCGGCATGGCAAGGGACAAGGCGAAAGAAGAAGCCGTAGCGGATGAGCCACCCAAAAAAAAGAAGGGAAAGCTGTTTCTGGTTCTCGGTATCCTGCTGGTGTTGGGCGGTGTGGGTGGTGGTGCGGCATGGTACTTCACTCAGTCAGACACAACGTCAGCCGAGCCCAAGGAAGAAAAGCCGAAGCCACCGGTTTTTGCGACGCTGGAGACCTTTACCGTTAATTTGCAGGCGGATGGGGGTGGCGACCACTATCTCCAGGTCGGGATTGATTTGAAGGTGACTGACTCTACTGTGGTTGATCTGGTCAAGCTGCACATGCCGGAAATTCGTAATGGCGTGCTGCTGCTGCTTTCGAGCAAGAGCGCCGAGCAGATTGCCAGCCTGGAAGGCAAGCAGAAACTGAGTGCTGAAATTCAGGAGCAGGTAAACAAACCGCTCAATGCCAAGGCTACTGGCAAGGGCGTGACGGGTGTGTTTTTCACATCCTTTGTCATTCAGTAAGAGGCGAATCAGCCGTAATACCTAAAGGGCGCACGTGTCAGAAGACATACTGTCTCAAGATGAAGTTGATGCCTTACTCAAAGGGGTAACCGGTGAGGTGGAGGAGGCTGTTGCCGAAGAGGGCGTGGGAGGCGTTCGCCCTTATAATCTGGCCAAGCAGGAGCGTATCGTCCGGGGTCGCATGCCCACTCTGGAGATTATCAACGAGCGTTTTGCCCGTTTGTTCCGAATCGCACTGTTCAATTTCATGCGCCGCACCGCTGAAATTTCCGTTAGCCCTGTACGTGTTCTCAAATACAGTGAATTTGTTCGCAACCTGGTCGTGCCGACCAATCTGAACATGGTGCACATCAAGCCGCTGCGGGGCACGTCGCTATTCGTTTTTGATCCGAATCTGGTGTTTCTGGTGGTGGACAACCTGTTTGGCGGTGATGGGCGCTTCCATATGCGCGTGGAAGGCCGTGACTTCACGCCGACAGAGCAGCGCATCATTCAGCGTATGCTGGAGGTGGTTTTTTCAGAATACAAGAAAGCCTGGGAATCGGTCTATCAGGTCGACTTCGAATATATCCGCTCCGAAATGAACACTCAGTTTGCCAATATCGCTACGCCCGGTGAAGTGGTGGTGGTGACCACGTTCAACATCGAGTTGGGATCCGGCGGTGGCGATTTTCACATCTGCATGCCCTATGCTATGATCGAGCCGATTCGCGATATTCTCTACAGTAGCATGCAGGGCGAGCGCATGGAGGTGGATGATCGCTGGGCAAAACTGATGACGAAACAGGTGCTGTCAGCAGAGGTAAGTCTGGTCGCGAACCTGGGTGAGGCCCCGGTTAATCTTGGACAAATTCTGAACATGAAAGTGGGGGATGTGATTTCCCTGGATATTCCCGAAGCAATCGTCGCTGAAGTGGATGGCGTACCCGTGCTGGAATGCAATTATGGTGTTCTCAATGGTCAGTACGCGCTCAAGGTGAACAAAATCATTGCCGGCACGGATAGCGAATCCGGCCACGGAGGCCCGCATGGCTGACGAAAACGCTGAAGATTCAGCCGGTACGGACGATTGGGCGGCAGCAATGGCCGAGCAGGCGACAGCTGCCGGCACTCCGGCTGAAGACGATTGGGGAGCGGCACTGGCCGAGCAGGCATCCTCTGCGACGCAGGGTACTGCGGCGACTTTTTCCGGAAGCAATCCACCTGCGGCAAAGGCCCAGTTCGAGCAGCTTTCCCCATCCGGCATTTCAGCCGTAGCGCCCAGCAACATCGACATGATCCTGGATATCCCGGTCAACCTCACGGTCGAACTGGGGCGCACCAAGCTGGCAATTCGCAGCCTGTTGCAACTGGCCCAGGGATCAGTGGTGGAGTTGGACGGCCTGGCGGGCGAACCAATGGACGTGCTGGTCAACGGCTGCCTGATCGCCCAGGGTGAAGTGGTGGTGGTGAACGACAAATTCGGGATTCGCCTGACCGATATTATTTCCCCCTCCGAACGCATACGCAGACTGCACAAATGAGTCCGATGAAAGAGGCGGTGGCGCGGCTCTCCGTTGGGCTTTCTGTATTTTTTCTGCCTTTCGCTGTCCTGGCTGCACAGTCGGATGTTCCTGCACCGATTGCTTCCCCGGTTTCCTTGGGCGGTATGTTGCAGGTACTGTTAGGTCTGGGCCTGGTGCTGGCGGCGGTGCTCGGCTCAGCCTGGCTGCTCAGACGTTTTTCCCCCGGACAGATCGGTGCGGGCGGCGCAGTCAAGGTAATCGGCGGCGTTGCACTGGGTGCCAGGGAGCGACTGGTGCTGGTGGAGATTGGTGAAACCTGGCTGGTGCTGGGGGTTGCGCCGGGGCAGGTGAACACCCTGCATACTCTGGCCAAACCGGAAGGTGGCGTATTTGCAGACGAGGCGGCACCTGGCGGAGGAGGGCGCAGCTTTTCGGCGTGGCTCAAGCAGGCAATGCAGGGGCATAGAGTTGAGCGATAGAATAATGTTTTTCTCGCGCAGAGGTAAAGCGTTCTTTGTCGCGGCGTTATTCGTGATTGGTTCGATAGCGTCGTTGGCGGCACTGGCTGCCGAGCCTGGATTGCCAGCCTTTACCAGTACGCCTGCGCCCGGCGGCGGCCAGACATATACCCTCAGCATCCAGGCGCTGATGATGATGACAGCGCTGACATTCCTGCCAGCGGTGCTACTGATGATGACGGCGTTTACCCGGATCGTCATCGTGCTATCCTTGTTGCGCATGGCCCTGGGCACGATGCAGGCGCCGCCTAACCAGATTTTGATCGGCCTTTCCCTGTTTTTGACCTTCTTTGTCATGGCGCCGGTGTTCGACAAAATTTACGTCGAGGCTTATCAACCTTACGCTGAACAAAAAATGGATTTTACCCAGGCTTTGGACAAGGGCGCCGCTCCACTTAAAGCCTTCATGCTGCGGCAGACGCGCCAGGATGATCTGGCGCTGTTCGTCAAGCTTTCCAACAGCGCGCCCTTGCCCGGCCCGGAAGCGGTGCCGATGAAAATTCTGGTTCCGGCCTATGTAATCAGCGAGCTCAAAACCGCATTCCAGATCGGTTTCGTGGTGTTCATTCCGTTTCTGATCATTGATATGGTGGTGGCCAGCGTGTTGATGTCGATGGGCATGATGATGCTGTCGCCGATGGTGATCTCATTGCCGTTCAAGCTGATGCTGTTCGTCATGGTGGACGGCTGGAATCTGCTCATCGGTTCCCTGGTGCAGAGCTTCTACACGTGACGCCGGAAAGTGTGATCACCATTGGTCAGCGGGCGGTGGAAATCACCCTGCTGGTGTCGGCGCCGCTGCTTCTCTCCGCCCTGGCCGTCGGCTTGGTGGTGAGCATCTTTCAGGCTGCTACACAGATCAATGAAATGACCTTGTCATTCATCCCCAAGCTGCTGGTGATGGTTTTCGTGCTGGTCGTGACGGGTCCCTGGATGCTGAACCTGATGATGGACTATACCCGCCGCCTGTTTGCCAGTATTCCAGGTTTGGTAGGCTAGCCTGCACGGCGATGCTCAGCGTTACTTCAGCCCAATTAAGCGCCTGGCTGGGTGCTTTCATCTTCCCTTTCTTCCGTATTCTTGCCCTGGTCAGCAGCGCGCCGGTTCTCGGCAACCCCAGCATACCCGTGCGGGTGAAAGTTGGGCTGGCCGTTGTCCTCACCCTGGTTCTGGCGCCTGTTCTCGGCAGCATGCCAGCGGTGGAGCCGGGCTCTGCCATCGGCCTCCTGATTCTGGCGCAACAAATCGTGATCGGCGTGGCGATCGGATTCACCATGCGCATCATCTTCACCGCCGTGGAAATGGCCGGAAATATTGCCGGTATGCAGATGGGTCTAGGATTCGCCACCTTCTTCGATCCGCAAAATGCCGCCCAGGTTCCCGTGGTGGGACAGTTTCTCGGGCTGCTCGCCACCTTGCTGTTTCTGGCCTTGAACGGCCATTTATATATGATCGAGGTATTGGCGCAAAGCTTTCAGGCGCTACCGGTGGCGCCACAACCTTTTTCTGCGGCTGGCTGGCGCGTTCTGGCGGGCTGGGGAGGCGAGATATTTCTCGCCGGGGTGCTGCTTTCCATGCCGATCATGGCAGCCCTGTTGATCACCAACCTGGCGCTGGGCATCATGACACGCGCAGCGCCGCAGCTCAATGTGTTCTCGGTCGGGTTCCCGATCACGCTGGCAGCCGGATTTGTCGTGCTGGCCATTGCCTTGCCTTATTTCGTTCCCTTGTTTGACCGCCTGCTCCATGACGCGCTGCAGATGGCGATGCAAGTCTTGCGTCTGGCAAATCCCGCCACACCCTGATGGCTATGGAGCTACAGTCTGTTTCCGCACCCTCCGAATGGGTGGTGCGTTGTGCACCGCTTATCCGTGCGGGCGGTCGGGTATTGGACGTTGCTTGCGGAGCTGGCAGGCACACTCGCTTCCTGATTCAGGCAGGATTTCAGGTTGAAGCGGTGGATCGTGACACCTCCGCATTGGCCTCTTTGGCCGGAGTTGTGGCACGCCAGGCTGACCTTGAAGGCGAACCCTGGCCGTATTCTGCCGGGGAGTTCGATGGCATTGTGGTAACCAACTATTTGCATCGCCCTTTATTTTCGCACCTGTTCGAAGCGCTCGCAGCGGGCGGGGTGCTGATTTATGAAACCTTTTCCGATGGCAATCAACGGTTAGGCAGGCCGCGTAACCCGGACTATCTCCTCAAATCAGGTGAATTGCTTGATCAAGTGAAAGGGCGGCTGGAAGTCAACGCTTATGAGGAGTTGTGCGTTTTTCAAAGTAACCGTGCCGTGGCGCAGCGGATTTGTGCGGTGAAGGCCGCCAGGTAATTATTCATTTACCCCTTTATTTTTCCCTGAAACACCCGATATAACAATTACAGACGCCGGGAATCAACTGGGCGGGAAAGCGGAGGTGGATCATGTTGGTGATTATGGATATGAGCTCTGTTGAAGTGGACAGCGACTATACTTCGGAAGTGATGTGCGTTGGCTGGAATCCAGAGATTGCGATGATGCAAGGCAGGGCGGCGGAACTTGCGGCACAATTGATCCATTCTCAGTCCCAGCGCGTGGTCGGTATGCCGGTGGACGTGGCGGCTATGGATGTCGAGGCTTTTCTGGAGCGGATGTACGCTTCCCAGAGATAGTTTGCGGTCGTTGAGCCCTCTAAAATCGGCGAGAACCGCTACTGCGGCTCTCGCCTTTATCATTTTTGGGAGTCCTCAATGAGTGATGGGCCCTTCATCTCCGATATCTCTTCCCGTATCTGGGATATCCGCTATCGTTACCGCGAGTCGGGCAAGATCATCGACCTGACCGTTGAGGACACCTGGAGTCGTGTTGCCCGCGCGCTTGCCGGGGTGGAGCGGCAGGATAAAGAAATCTGGGAGCGGCGGTTCTACCCGATTCTGGAGGGGTTCCGCTTCCTGCCGGGTGGGCGCATTCTCGCCGGAGCGGGCACCTCTCACCGGGTCACGCTGTTCAACTGTTTCGTCATGGGTGAAGTAGAGGATGCGCTCGACGGCATATTCGAGGCGCTCAAGGAAGGCGCGCTGACCATGCAGCAGGGCGGGGGTGTTGGCTATGATTTCTCCACCCTGCGGCCGAGCGGCGAACCGGCCCGTGGTGTCGGCGTAACCGCTTCCGGGCCGGTTTCGTTCATGCACATCTGGGATAGCATGTGCGCCACCATTCTTTCCACCGGAGCGCGCCGCGGAGCGATGATGGCGACGCTGCGCTGCGACCACCCGGATATCGAGATTTTTATCGCGGCAAAACGTGACCCCGGTGCGTTGCGGCATTTCAATCTGTCGGTGCTGGTGACGGACGATTTCATGCGCGCGGTGCGGGAGGATGCCGACTGGCCGCTGGTGTTTCCGCTGTCCGGGGGTGAATCGACTGGGGAGGTGGTGGAACGGGCGTGGTCAGGCAGCGGTACGCTGCGGCGTTGCAGGGTGCTGCGGCGTGTTGGAGCGCGGGCGCTGTGGGGCAAGATCATGCGGGCAGCCTATGATTGCGCCGAGCCCGGTGTGATCTTTATCGATCGTGTCAACCGCATGAACAACCTGTGGTATTGCGAGCAGATCAGCGCCACCAACCCCTGCGGCGAAATCCCCCTGCCGCACTATGGCGCCTGCAATCTGGGGGCGATCAACCTGACGCAATTCGTCCGGCGTCCCTTCAAGGTTGATGGCGATCTGGATCTGGAAGGAATTGCGGCTACTGCGGCGACGGCAGTGCGCCTGCTCGACAATGTTTACGACCTTTCCCATTTCCCGCTGCAAAAGCAGGCAAACACCGCGCGCGCATCGCGGCGGGTCGGGCTCGGCCTTACCGGTCTGGCCGATGCCCTGGTGATGCTCGGAATACGCTACGGCAGTCCGGAATCTTTTGCGTTGGGCGAGAAAGTGATGCAGGCGATCTGTCACAGTGCGTACCGGGCATCGATCGAACTGGCGCGTGAAAAAGGGACGTTTCCGGCATTCCAGGCCGATCCATACCTGGCGGGTGAATTCATCCGTACCCTGCCTGAGGACATCGTACAGGGGATCAGGCGTCACGGCTTGCGCAACAGCCATCTGACCGCTATCGCACCGACCGGAACCATTAGTTTGCTGGCGAATAATGTTTCCAGCGGCCTCGAGCCGATTTTCGATTGGGAGTACACGCGGCGCATCCGCGAGGCTGCTGGCGGCTTTAGTGAGGTGCAAGTGGATGACTATGCCTGCCATCAGTTTCGCCTGCAACATGGCGATGAGGCCTCGTTGCCCACAGCCTTCGTTCGTGTCGGTGAAATTGCGCCGGAGGCGCACATCCGGATGCAGGCAGCGCTTCAGGCTCATGTCGACAACGCCATTTCCAAAACCATCAACGTGCCGATTGAATTCGACTTCGACTCATTTCGCTCGATTTATGAAAAGGCCTATGACATGGGTCTGAAGGGCTGTACTGTTTTTCGCCCCAACCCGGTCACCGGGCAGGTTCTGATTGCCAATGGCGGTGCTGTCGAGAAGCAGTGCTGCTCGATTGAGCGCGAAGCGGATTGAGCATTTCGCGCAACCTGATATTCGGGTAAACTTAGGGCCTAAAATTTTTGCGGAAAAATTTCATGCTTAAAGGCAGTCTGGTCGCGATCGTTACGCCGATGCACGATGATGGCAGTCTGGATATGGATCGTTTGCGTGCGCTGGTGGATTTTCACCTGGCGGAAGGGACCGACGGCATCGTCGTCGTTGGCACCACGGGCGAATCCCCGACGGTGAATTTCGACGAGCATTGCCTGCTGATCCGCACCGTGGTGGATCAGGTGGCCGGGCGCATTCCGGTGATTGCCGGAACCGGCGCCAACTCAACCAGCGAAGCGGTCGAGCTGACGACATATGCCAAGGCGGCCGGCGCGGACTACAGCTTATTGGTTACGCCATACTACAACAAGCCCACTCAGGAAGGATTGTACCGCCACTTCAAGGCGATTGCCGAGGCGGTGGACATTCCGCAGATTCTTTATAACGTGCCGGGCCGCACCGCCTGCGACCTGCTCAACGATACCACGCTGCGGTTGGCGCAGATTCCCAACATCGTCGGCATCAAGGATGCAACCGGCAATATCGAGCGCGGCAGCGATCTGTTGCTGCGCGCATCGCAGGATTTTGCCGTCTACAGCGGTGATGATGGTAGCGGCCTGGCATTGATGCTGCTTGGCGGCCATGGCGTGATCTCAGTGACCAGCAACGTGGCGCCCCGCTTGATGCATGAAATGTGTGAGGCGGCATTCAGGGGTGATCTGGCAGCGGCGCGCGCCATCAATAACAAATTGCTGGGCTTGCATCAGAAGCTGTTCGTCGAAGCCAATCCGATTCCGGTTAAATGGGTGGTGGCGCAGATGGGATTGATTGGCGAGGGCATTCGCCTGCCGTTGACCCCGCTTTCCGCTGTTCATCACGATGTTTTGAAACAGGCTATGCGCCAGGCTGGCGTGCTGCAATAAATTATTTAAGGTGTCTATGAATAACAGGTTCTTGACTTCATTTGCGGTGGTAACAGCGGTCGCGCTAATGGCGGGTTGCGGCTCGACGTCCTTGCTGGAAGGCAAGAAAATTGACTACAAGTCGGCAGGCAAGCTGCCGCCGCTGGAAATTCCTCCCGACCTGACTTCGCCGACGGCGGATAACCGTTTTGCCGTGCCCGATGTCAGCCCGCAGGGCAGCGCCATGTTCTCGGTTTACAACAGGGAAAGGGCGGGCCAGCCGCAGGCTGCGACCTCCAATCTGCTGCCCTCTCAGGACAAGGTCAGGGTGGAACGTGCAGGCTCGCAGCGCTGGCTGGTGGTGAATGCTGCACCGGAGCAGGTGTGGCCGGTAATCAAGGAGTTCTGGCAGGAAAATGGTTTTCTCATAAAATTGGAAGTGCCGGAATCCGGCGTGATGGAAACCGACTGGGCGGAAAACCGCGCCAAGATTCCCCAGGATGCGATTCGCAGCGTGTTGAGTAAAGTCGTGGATGGACTTTATTCCACCGCCGAACGCGATAAATTCCGCACCCGGCTGGAGCGTGGCGCAGAACCGGATACTTCAGAAATCTATATCAGCCACCGCGGTATGTATGAAGTGATCGAAGGTGGCGGCACTAACCGGACGGTGTGGCAGCCGCGCCCGGCCGATCCGGAACTCGAGGCCGACATGCTGCGTCGCTTGATGGTGCGCTTCGGAGTCGAGGAGGGGCGTTCCCAATCCATCATGGTGGCGGATGGCAAGCGCGAGCAGGCTAAGGTGACGCGCACTCAGGAAGGTGCGGGCAGCCTCGCGCTGAACGACACTTTTGACCGCGCCTGGCGTCGCGTCGGGCTCGCCCTTGACCGCGTCGGATTTACCGTGGTAGACCGCGATCGCTCCAGGGGGCTATATTTTGTTCGCTATGTTGACCCTGATGCTGATGGCAAGAAAGAAGAAAAAGGTTTTATGTCCAAGCTGGCCTTCTGGAAAGGTGACGGCAAAAACAAGGACAAACTGGAGCAGTACCGCATTCAGGTTGTGGCCACGAGCGAGGGTAGCGCGGTCAATGTTTTGAACAAGGACGGTTCAGTCGAAAACTCCGAGACGGCGACCAGAATTCTTAACCTGCTGCTTGAACAGTTGAAGTAACATAGCGAGGCGCGTCAATGCGTTTCGCTTCTCTGGGCAGTGGCAGCCGGGGTAATGCACTGGTGGTCGAGGTCAAGCAAACCCGATTGCTTCTCGACTGCGGTTTCGGCATCCGGGAAACGCTTGCCCGGCTATCGCGCCTCAGCTTGCAGCCGGAAGACCTTGCCGGCATCCTCATTACTCACGAACATACCGATCATATTGGCGGTGCGGTCAAATTCGCGCGCCGGTTCGAGTTGCCGGTGTGGCTGACCCACGGTACTTTCACCAATCATGCCCTTGCGCAAACGCTGCCCGATATTCGTCTGATTGATGGCCACAGTGCGTTTCAGGCAGACGAGATCGAGGTGCAGCCTTTCCCCGTCCCTCATGACGCTCGCGAGCCGGTGCAGTATGCCTTTAGCAGCGGCAGCAGGAGATTGGGTGTGCTGACCGACGCCGGCGAAACCACGCCACATATCGAAGCCATTTTGAGTGGCTGCGATGCGCTGGTGCTGGAATGCAATCATGATCCTGACATGCTGCGCGACGGACCTTATCCGCCCATGCTGAAGCAACGGGTTGCGGGGCGTTTCGGCCATCTTGATAACAGCATGGCGGCCAGGTTGCTGGCGAGCCTGGACAGCAGCAAGTTGCAGCACTTGATTGCGGCGCATCTTAGTGAAAAGAACAATACGCCGGCGCTGGCTCGTGCCGCGCTGAGTGGTGTTTTAAATTGTGAACCGGAATGGATCGGGGTGGCCGATCAACGGGATGGGTTTGGCTGGCGCCAGATTTTTTAGAGGCAGAGGTGCAAGAAAAAAGCCGACCCGTGGGCCGGCTTTTTTCGCTGAAGCGTGAAGCTTACTTGGCAGCAGCAGGAGCGGCAGCCGGAGCGTCAGCAGGCTTGGCAGCAGCGTCAGCAGCAGGAGCGGCAGCCGGGGCGGCAGCGTCAGCAGCCGGAGCGGCAGGAGCAGCAACAGGAGCAGGAGCTTCAACTTTAGGAGCAGGAGCAGGAGCAGGAGCTTCTTCTTTCTTGCCGCAAGCGGTCAAGGTCAGGGCCAGCAGGGCGGCGAGCAGAACGGAATGTTTCATTTGTTGTTTCCTTATAAAAACTTGATTTTAAAGATTTGACTAAATGCTATTTATTTATACTATTTAAATACCATTGATGCAAATCGGCTCCCACATCAACGATGTCCAACCGACTGCGCGATTCTAGCAGGTTTCCTAAATAATTCTAGTACCTTATTATGTATTATTGCTAATAATTATAGCCCCAGTGTCGTTGCGCTAATTGCCGGCGCCGACGCTTCCCGGATTTCCTCGAAGCGATTGATCAGCACGTGGCTGCCTTCAATATCGTTGAGTGCGAGCAAAGCGCGTGGGTTGTCATAATGAAAGCGATGCAAGAAGCAGGATTCGTCGGCGATGGCAAACGGGTCGTAGATGCGTTTAGCCTGCGGAGTGGTTTCCCGGATCGTGATGGCGTGGCTGAATTGCTTGAGCAGACTGAGTATGCGTGGGCAGAAGCGGGTCAGATAGTCGGTATCATGCAGCACAATTTCCAGCCGATTGCTGCGGCTTGCCAGCAGAAAGGTGCGCAGTAGCTCGTAGCGGCGCAACGTGGTGTAACCGCCATCTTCCAGGTTGTAATCGAAAATGCGCAAGCGGTGCCGGGCGAGTTCGATCAGGACATCGAGCGCTTCCGTATAGTCTGCCGTGCTGTTTAATTGCCTATGCAGCAAGATGGGTTTTTCCCGGTTTTCTGCCATAGCGCCCTCCCCAGTCATTTCAGTTTAATTATGGCATGTCTCTTCCCGCCTGGGCGAAATCGTTTAAAATGTGGATGTGCAGTGAAGGATTTGTTGTTTTGCAGGCAATCAATTTAATCAAAGTGATGGAGTAATTTTATGCGGGTTTCAAAAAACTCGGTGGTGACTCTCGGTTTCGAATTGAGCGACAGCACCGGCAAGCTTCTGGAAAAAAGCGATCAACCCATCAGCTACCTGCATGGCGGCTATGACGGCATTTTTCCTACCGTAGAGGAAGCGCTGGAAGGTGTCGCCCAAGGCGGCACCGTTGCAGTGACGCTGGACCCGGATAACGCCTTCGGTGAATACGAGGACGAGCTGGTGCGGATCGAGCCACGCGATGCTTTCCCGGTGGACGGGATCGAGGTCGGCATGCAGTTTCAGGCCGGCGCGGAAGGTTCGGATGAAGATGAGGTTTTCACGGTGACGGAGATCACCGCAGAAAGCGTGGTGATCGATGGAAACCATCCCCTGGCCGGGCAGACCCTGCAGTTCAAGGGCACCGTTGAAGGCGTCCGTCCCGCCACTGCCGAGGAACTCGCCCATGGTCACGTGCATGGCGAGCACGGCCACCACCACTAATCCAGCAGTTTTCTTAGCTTATATACCAACTCCAGCGCTGCTTTCGGGGTGAGCTCGTCGGGCTCAACCTCGAGCAGCGCTTCTTCCAGCGCCGAAGGAGCCGCAGCCTGCGGCGCCTCGACGAACAAATCTCTCTGAATGCCATTGCTGATGCCTTGCTGCTCCAGTTGCAGCAGGTGTCTTTTTGCCGCCTGGATCACCGGCGCGGGCACGCCCGCCAACTGGGCCACCTGCAGGCCGTAGCTCCGGCTCGCCGGGCCTTCCTGCACGCTGTGCAGGAACACGATGTGGTCGCGGTGTTCCAGGGCATCGAGGTGGACATTGGCGATCTGCCTGAATTCCTGCGTCAGCCGGGTCAGCTCGAAATAATGGGTGGCGAACAGGGTGTGGCAGCGCGTTTTCTCGATCAGATGGCGGGCGATTGCCCAAGCCAGGGCGAGGCCGTCGAAGGTGGAGGTGCCGCGCCCGATCTCGTCCAGCAGCACCAGGCTGTTTTCGGTGGCGTTGTTCAGGATATCGGCCGCTTCAGTCATTTCCACCATAAAGGTGGAACGACCGCCGGCCAAGTCGTCGGAGGCGCCGATGCGGGTGAAGATCTGGTCAATGGGGCCGATATTTGCGCTGGCCGCCGGCACGAAGCTGCCGCAGTGAGCGAGCAGCACGATCAGCGCAGTCTGGCGCATGTAGGTGGATTTTCCGCCCATGTTCGGGCCGGTAATCAGCAGCATCTGGCGGGTGCGGGAAAGCTGAGTGTCGTTGGCGATGAAGTTGGCCGCGCCTTTATGTATATCCAGTTGTGCTTCCACCACCGGATGGCGGCCGCCCGTGATTTCGATCATCGCGTCGTCGGTGAATTCAGGCGCGACCCAGCCCAGGGTTTCGGCCCGCTCGGCAAGCGCAGCCAGCACGTCGAGCTCTGCCACCGCTGCGGCGATATCCTGTAGCGCCGGAATATGCGGCGCCAGGTTGTCCAGTAGCAATTCATACAGCATTTTCTCTCGCGCCAGCGCCCGTTCCGAGGCCGACAGGGCCTTGTCCTCGAAAGCCTTCAGCTCCGGCGTGATAAAGCGTTCCGCGTTTTTCAGCGTCTGGCGCCGACGGTAGTCGTCCGGCACCGCATCGGCCTGGCTGCGCGTGACCTCGATGTAAAAGCCGTGCACCCGGTTGTATTCGACTTTCAGATTGGCGATGCCGCTGCGTTCGCGCTCCCTGGCTTCGAGGGCCAGCAGGAACTCGCCGCAGTTGCTCTGGATCGCGCGCAGTTCGTCAAGTTCGGCATCGTAGCCGGTGGCGATAACGCCGCCCTCGCGTAACACCGCCGCCGGTTCGGGCTGGATCGCCCGAGTCAGCTCGGTGACCAGCGTTTCCGGAGCATGGAGCTTATTTGCCAGCTGCGTCAGGCGCGGGCTGTCGAGCAGTGACGTTTCCCCGGCGATTGGCGGCAAGGCCAACAGGCTGTTGCGCAGGCCGGCAAGATCCCTGGGCCGCGCGGACCTGAGTGCGATGCGCGCGGTAATACGCTCGATGTCGGCAATCTGTTTCAGGCTCTGGTGGGCGTGCGCGTAGGCGGGGGTGCCGGATTCGCCGATCAGGCGGGTGATGGCGTCGAGCCGGGCGTGCAGCTCGGCACTATTATGTGGGGCGCGCAACGGATGGTGCAGCCAGTGGCGCAGCAGGCGGCTGCCCATGCTGCCAGCAGTCGTGTCGAGCAGGGAATAGAGCGTCGGTGCGGGTTCGCCGCGCAGGGTTTCGGAAATTTCCAGATTGCGTCGGGCGGCGGCGTCGAGCAATACGTAGCCGCTCTCACGCTCGACCTGCAAGCCACGGACATGTGGCAACGCACCGCACTGCGTGCTTTTCGCGTATTCCAGCAAGGCGCCTGCGGCTTCGATGGCGCAGTGCAGATCATGGCAACCGAAGCCCTGCAAATCCAGGGTGGCGAATTGCCGGCACAGCTTTTGCAAAGCCGAGTCGTAATCGAACTGCCAGGGGGGCAGGGTTCTGTGCGTGCATTTCAGGTTTTCCAGCGTGGCATTGGCGTAGCCTTCAGGTAGCAGGATTTCCGCTGGTTTGAGGCGCTCCAGCGTCGCGTCGAGGCGGTCTGGCCGAATTTCCGCGACGCAGAAACGCCCGCTGGCGAGATTCAGCCAGGCCAATCCCAGCAGGTTATTCCCTGGAACCAGCGCGAGCAGCAATTTATCCTGTTTTTCGTCGAGCAGCGCCGCATCGGTCAATGTGCCGGGCGTGATGATACGCATCACCTTGCGTTCCACCGGGCCTTTGGAAGTGGCGGGGTCTCCGATCTGTTCGCAGATCGCTACCGTCATTTCGAGCTTGACCAGCTTGGCGAGATACTGTTCGGCAGCATGGTAGGGCACGCCCGCCATCTTGATCGGCTGCCCAGCCGTTGCACCGCGGGTGGTGAGGGTGATGTCCAGCAACTGCGCCGCCTTCACCGCATCCTCGAAGAACAGCTCGTAGAAGTCCCCCATGCGGTAGAACAGCAGCATGTCGGGGTGTTCCGCCTTGATGCGCAGATACTGCTGCATCATCGGGGTGTGTTTCGAGAGGTCTTCGTGTTTTGTAAGCATTCGATTTTTATTGGTTATTTCTATTGAGGTACGCAAAACTCGTCATTCCCTGGCTCCCTCGCGAAAGCGGGAATCCAGTTTACCCTCGCGGAACGCCTTTCGTAGCAGCCTTGCGTTTAGTAGGCTGCGAGGCTACGTCAGCATCTTCCAGCGCCGCCGCGCCGGGCGGTGCCAGATAGTTCTCTTTGCTCACGACCGGCTTGCCGCTCTTGGCTTCCAGCGCCTTGCGCGCATCGCCTGCAATGGTGCCGCCTTCCTTTGCTGCCGTGCGGTTGTCGGCAAAACCTTGGGCATCCTTGCGCCGGGCGATTTCCGTAGTGCCGGCCTCGCCCAGCATGGTGAAGATCAGCTCCAAATCGGTCATGTGGTCGCGCAGATTGTTGCCGGTCTTGACCTTGTCCAGCCCCTTGAGGCGGCTATGCGCACCGGGCGTTACGCCGAAGGTGGCGCGGGCGATTTCGGCGGTGAGAATGGAATATTCCTTGCCTTCCTGCACGCCGCGCGTTTTCCATTCGTCGGTCAGCTCGCCGCGCACGGCGATAGAGCGCAACCGCTTCTCGATCCATGCCTGCGGGTAACCCTTGGCCTGGTACAGCTCGCGGGCGCGAGCGCTGGCGAGTTCTGGGTTCTCTATTTCCTTCACCCGCTCGTAGCCCACCTGCGCCAGCCAGCGCTTGAAGGGCTCCGCGCGGGGCGAGGGGATGGATTGGATGACACGGAACAAGGTTTCCGTATTGGCACAATCGGTATCCCGCTGTTTTCCGTCGGGTGCGGTGAGTTTCAACCTTACGATTTTTTCGTAAGGTTGCCCGGACCCCGCTTCCTGAGCCAGTTTCCGTTTCAGATCG
>CAMTYG010000015.1:0-17165 GCA_947085875.1 uncultured Sulfuricella sp. | reverse complement strand
TTGTTTGGGATAAACTAACACCCATGAACGATTCCGCGATTCCCTTTTCCGAATATCAGAGCCTGTCCGACGAGGCCTGCCAGGCGCGCATCCTGGCCGCCAAGGCCAGCCTGGGCAAGCGCCTGGTGATCCTGGGGCATCATTACCAGCGTTCCGACGTGTTCCGGCATGCCGATTTCACCGGCGATTCACTCAAGCTGTCGCGCCTGGCGGTCAATTCCCAGGCGGACTATATCGTGTTCTGCGGCGTGCATTTCATGGCCGAGGTGGCGGATATCCTGTCGCGCCCCGAGCAGATTTCCATCCTGCCGGATCTGGCGGCGGGCTGCTCGATGGCGGACATGGCGACGCTGTCCCGGGTCGAGCGCGCCTGGCGCGAGCTGAAGACGGTGTGTGACCCCGATGCGACCTTCACTCCGGTCACCTACATCAATTCGGCGGCTGACCTGAAAGCTTTTTGCGGCGAGCATGGCGGCATCGTCTGCACCTCCAGCAATGCCACCAAAATTCTGGAATGGTCGTTTGCCCGGCGCGACAAGGTGCTGTTCTTCCCCGACCAGCATCTGGGGCGCTGGAGCGGCCACAAGACGGGCATTGCGCTGGATGACATGGTGCTGTGGGACTGGGATCAGCCGCTGGGCGGGCTTACGCCCGAGCAGGTCAGAAAGGCGAAAATCATCCTGTGGAAAGGGCTGTGCTCGGTGCACCAGATGTTCACGCCGGCCCACATCCAGCGCTTTCGCCAGGAGCACCCCGATGGCCTGGTGATTTCCCACCCGGAATGCAGTTTCGAAGTGTGCGAGCTGTCGGATTACGTCGGTTCCACCGAAACCATCATCAATACCATCGCCGCAGCCAAGCCCGGCACGCACTGGCTGGTGGGCACCGAGCTGAACCTGGTCAACCGTCTGGCAGAGCAGTTCAAGGCCGAGGGCAAGACCGTCCAGTTCATGGCCTCCACCGTGTGCATGTGCTCGACCATGGCGCGCATCGACCCGCAGCACCTGGCCTGGTGCCTGGAGAACCTGGTTGCCGGCCAGGTGGTGAACCGCATCAAGGTGCCGCCCGAGGAGGCCGAACTGGCCCGGGTGGCGTTACAGCGCATGCTGGATGCTTCTTGAGCAGTGAGGAGTCAGGCGCCATGTAGGGTGGGCACCCCTTTGTGCCCACGCGGAAATAACCTCCGCACTCCGCGTGGGCACAAAAAACGTGCCCACCCTACCTGTTGACCGATACAAAATGACACAGGCGATCCGGGTCGTCACCTACAACATCCACAAGGGATTTTCCCATTTCAACCAGCGCATGGTGCTGCACGAGCTGCGCGACCAGTTGCGCGGCATCCATGCCGACCTGGTTTTCTTGCAGGAAGTCGTGGGTGCTCACGATCTTCATGCGGAGAAACACGAGAACTGGCCTGAGGCTTCCCAATACGAGTTTCTCGCCGACTCCATCTGGGAGGATTACGCTTACGGCAAGAACGCGGTCTATCCCGCAGGACATCACGGCAACGCGATCCTGAGTCGCTTCCCGATCGTCAACTGGGAAAATGTTGATGTCTCAGCCCACCGCTTTGAGCAGCGCGGCCTGCTGCACGTTGAGGTGAGCATGCCGGGCTGGGACGAAACCCTGCATTGTGTGTGCGTTCACTTTGGGCTGTTTTCCAGGGGGCGCCGCGTACAGCTTTCGGCGTTGCGCGACAGGATAGCGAGCCTGGTGCCGCCTCACGCGCCGCTGATCATCGCCGGCGATTTTAACGACTGGCGTGGCGAGGCATGCGATATCCTGGCCCACCAGATGCACCTGAAAGAGGTATTCGCGACGACCAAGGGGCGGACCGCCTGCAGTTACCCGGCGGCGCTGCCCCTGTTCCGGCTCGACCGCATTTATGTGCGGGGGTTGCGCGTAACGTCCGCCGAGGTGCACAGCGGCAGGCCGTGGTCGAAGATTTCCGATCACGCCGCGTTGTCCGCCATCGTTCACAGAGCACGACCCTAGGACGATGGGAATGGAGCTGATACCGGGCAATCGCCTGACGCTCCTCCAGAACGGCGCGGAATATTTTCCGGCTCTGGAAGCCGCCATTGACCAGGCGCGTCGCGAAATTTTCCTGGAATCCTACATTTACGAGCCCGACGAAACCGGGCGGCGCATCGGCGCGGCACTGATGCGTGCCGCCGGACGCGGCGTGACCGTGCATGTGCTGCTCGACGGCTTCGGCTCGAAGAGCTTGCCGCGGAGGGTGGTCGAGGGATTGCGTGAAGCCGGCGTGCAGCTCTTGTTCTACCGGCCGAAAGTCTCGCCGTGGAGCCTGAAGCGCGGGCGATTGCGGCGCATGCACCGCAAGATCGTGGTGATCGACACGCGGATCGCGTTTGTCGGCGGCATCAATATCATTGACGACATGGATGCGCCCGGCCAGGTTCCGCCGCGCTATGATTATGCAGTGTCGGTGGAGGGGCCGCTGCTGGCGGAGATCCATGATTCGGCGCGGCGACTATGGACCCTGGCGGCCTGGTCGCAGTTGCGCCTGCGGCGCAGTCGGCGCTACGCCATGCCGCCGCTGGCGGCCAGCGGTGAAGTGGAAGCCGCCTTCGTCCAGCGTGACAATATCCGCCACCGTCATGATATCGAGGAAGCCTACCTCGAGGCCATTTCCTCGGCCCGCCAGGAGATCATCCTGGCCAATGCCTATTTCCTGCCCGGACGCCGCATCAGGCAGGCATTGGCCCAGGCCGCCGCGCGGGGAGTGCGGGTGGTGCTGCTGCTGCAGGGGCGGGTGGAATACCTGCTGCTGCACTATGCGTCGCGCGCTCTGTATGGCGTGCTGCTCGACGCCGGCATCGAAATCTACAGCTATCACAAGAGTTTTCTCCATGCCAAGGTGGCGGTGATCGACGGCAACTGGGCGACTGTCGGCTCTTCCAACATCGACCCGTTCAGCCTGCTGCTGGCGCGCGAAGCCAATGTTGTAGCGCTCGACGCCGGTTTCGCCGAAACGCTGCGGGGCAGTTTGCTGCAGGCGATCAGCGAGGGCTCGCAGCAAATCATGGCGGATCGCTGGAAGCAGCAGCCGCTCTACCAGCGTCTGATAGCCTGGGCCAGTTACGGCCTGGTCCGGTTGCTGATGGGCGTGACCGGTTATGCGCGGCGTTACGAATGAGATTCCCGCCTTTATAAAAGCGCGTCGGGGGGGTAAAATTCTCCTTTTAAATATTTGAGCACTGAGGATTTATGGCCGGTCACAGTAAGTGGGCGAACATCAAGCACAAGAAAGCCGCGACGGACGCCAAGCGCGGCAAGATTTTCACGCGCCTGATCAAGGAAATTACCGTTGCCGCCAAGCTCGGCGGCGGCGACATCAGCTGCAATCCGCGCCTGCGCCTCGCGGTGGACAAGGCGTATGAGAACAATATGCCCAAGGATAACGTCGAGCGCGCCATCAAGCGCGGCACCGGCGACCTCGAGGGGGTGAGCTACGAGGAACTGCGCTACGAGGGTTACGGCCCGGCCGGCGTGGCGGTGATGGTGGACTGTCTGACTGACAACAAGACCCGCACTGTGGCCGACGTGCGCCATGCCTTTTCCAAGCACGGCGGCAATCTGGGCACCGACGGCTCGGTGGCGTTTCTGTTCAAGCATTGCGGGCAGATGCTGTTCGCTCCCGGCACGGACGAGGACAAGCTGATGGAGGCGGCGCTGGAAGCCGGCGCCGAGGATGTGGTTTCTAACGATGACGGCAGTTTCGAGGTGGTCACCGACCCCTACGAGTTCGCCGCCGTCAAGGAGGCGCTGGCCAAGGCCGGCCTGCAACCGGAGCTGGGCGAAGTCACCATGAAGCCGGCCAACGAAAACGAGCTGGCCGGCGACGACGCGGCAAAAATGCAGAAACTGCTCGACGCCCTGGAGAGCCTGGATGACGTGCAGGAGGTGTATACCACTGCCGTCATGGACGAGGAATAAGTCATCCGCATCCTCGGCATTGATCCCGGTTTGAGAGTGACGGGTTTTGGGGTGATCGACAAGCTTGGCCAGCATCTGGTTTACGTTGCCAGCGGCTGCATCCGCACACCGGCCGGGGAGTTGCCGCAACGGCTGAAATCCATTCTTGACGGCCTGGGCGAAGTGATCGCCGCTTACCGCCCGGAGCAGGTAGCGGTGGAAAAGGTGTTCGTCAACGTCAACCCCCAGTCCACTCTGTTGCTGGGGCAGGCGCGAGGCGCCGCGATCTGCGCTGCGATCCTGAAGGATTTGCCGGTGGCGGAATACACGGCTCTGCAGGTGAAGCAGGCGGTGGTCGGCAACGGTAAGGCGGCCAAGGAGCAGGTGCAGGAAATGGTCCGGCGCTTGTTGAAGCTCGAGGGGGACCCCCAGGCCGATGCGGCGGACGCATTGGCTTGCGCCATCTGCCACGCCCATGGCGGGCAGGGGCTGGGAAAGCTGGCAACCGCCGGCTTCCGGATGAAGAATGGAAGGCTCGTGAAATGATAGGCAGAATCAGCGGCACCCTGCTCGAAAAGCACCCCCCGCTGGTGCTGGTGGACGTGGGCGGGGTCGGCTACGAAATCGATGTGCCGATGAGCACATTCTACAATCTTCCCGCCATCGGCGAAAAAGCCGCGCTGCACACCCAGCTGATCGTGCGCGAGGATGCCCATCAGCTCTATGGTTTCGCCACCCACGAGGAGCGTTCCGCTTTCAGGCAGTTGCTTAAAATCAGCGGCGTCGGGCCGAAGTTGGCGCTGACTATCCTGAGCGGCATGTCGGTCGCCGAATTGTCTCATGTCGTCGCCGCCCAGGACGTGGGCCGGCTGACCCGGATTCCGGGTATCGGCAAGAAGACCGCCGAGCGTCTGCTGCTGGAACTGCGCGACAAGCTGCCGGGCGCGGCGGCGGCCTTGCTGACTTCCGGGGTGGAGTCCGGCCCGGCCGCTCGCAACGACGTTTTGGATGCGTTGCTGGCGCTGGGCTATAATGAGCGCGAAGCGAGCTGGGCAGTGAAGCAACTGCCCGCCAACCTGGACGTGTCCGACAGCATCCGTCAGGCGCTTAAATTCCTATCCAAGGCATGATCGAAACCGACAACCTCAAGGCGGGCAGCCGCATCATTTCCGCAGCACCGATTTCTTCCCGGGAAGAAGCGGCCGAGCGTGCCTTGCGCCCCAAGCTGCTGGAAGAATATGTCGGCCAGGTGAAGGCGCGCGAGCAGCTGGAAATTTTCATCCGGGCGGCGCGCGGCCGCAGCGAATCGCTCGATCACGTGCTGCTGTTCGGGCCGCCTGGCTTGGGCAAGACTACCCTGGCGCACATCATCGCTCGTGAAATGGGCGTTAGCCTGCGCCAGACCAGCGGGCCGGTGCTGGAGCGGCCCGGCGATCTGGCTGCACTGCTGACCAATCTGGAGCCCAACGACGTCCTGTTCATCGATGAAATTCACCGTCTTTCCCCGGTGGTGGAGGAAATCCTTTACCCGGCGCTGGAAGATTTTCAGCTCGACATCATGATCGGCGAGGGTCCGGCGGCGCGCTCGGTCAAGCTGGATTTGCCGCCCTTCACGCTGGTCGGCGCCACCACCCGCGCCGGCATGTTGACCAACCCGCTGCGTGACCGTTTCGGCATTGTGGCGCGGCTGGAGTTCTATACCCACGGCGAGCTGAAGCAGATCGTGGCCCGTTCGGCCCGGTTGATGAATGTCGAACTTTCCGACGACGGGGCGGTGGAAGTCGCGAAGCGCTCGCGCGGCACGCCCAGAATTGCCAACAGGTTATTGCGCCGGGTGCGCGACTTCGCCGAGGTCAAGGCGGACGGCAGAGTGACGCGGGAGGTGGCGGATGCCGCGCTTTTCATGCTCGACGTGGATCAGGCCGGCCTCGACATGATGGACCGCAAGCTGCTGCAGGCCGTGCTGGAGAAGTTCGGCGGCGGCCCGGTTGGGGTGGAAAACCTGGCCGCAGCCATCGGCGAGGAGCGCGACACCATCGAGGATGTGCTGGAGCCCTACCTGATCCAGCAGGGCTATTTGATGCGCACGCCGCGCGGCCGGGTGGCGACGCAGACCGCCTATCTGCATTTCGGGCTGGCGGTGCCGTCAAAGAACCCGAGCGGCGAGCTGTGGAATGAAAACAGTGCTGAGTCCTGAGTTCCAAGTCCTGAGTATGAGTGTGAGGAAAGCGTGAGTATGGGCAAACAACTCAGGACTCAGGACTCGGAACTCAGCACTGTGTTTGCCTGGCCGGTGCGCGTCTACTACGAGGACACCGATTCCGGCGGCGTGGTGTATTACGCCAATTACCTCAAGTTCATGGAGCGCGCCCGCACCGAATGGCTGCGGGACCAGGGTTTCGAGCAGCCAGAGTTGCTGCGTGACCATGCGATCATTTTCGTGGTGCGTGCCGTGCAGATAGACTACCTGCGCCCCGCGATGTTCAACGACCTGTTGACGGTGACGGTGCGTTTTCATGAGTCAGGCCGCAGCTGGATCGAGCTCGATCAGACGGCGGAGCACCCGGAAAACGGCGTGCTGGTGAAGGCGCGCGTCAAGGTGGTCTGCGTCCATGGGCAAACATTCAAGCCGGTGCAAATTCCCGCCCCGGTCAGAGAAAGTATTGAAAGGATATCGTGAACGTTACGCAAGACCTGTCTTTTTTGAGCCTGATCACCCATGCCAGCATCGTGGTGCAGCTGGTTATGTTGATCCTGCTGCTGGCTTCGGGCTTGTCCTGGTATTTCATTTTCGGCAAGATGTTTGCCATTCGCGCCGCAATCCGCGAGGCGGATAGTTTCGAGAACGACTTCTGGAGTGGGGCGGACGTTAACAACCTGTACCAGCGCACCAGTTCGGGCCGGGCGCCGGTGGTGGGCATGGAGAAAATCTTCGAGGCGGGCTACAGGGAATTTCTCAAGCTCAAGCGCCAGGGGCGGATGGATATCGGTGTCGTCATGGAGGGCACGCGTCGCGCCATGCGCGCGGCCTGTCAGCGCGAACTGGATGCGCTGGAACGGCACCTCGCCTTCCTCGCCTCGGTCGGTTCGGTCAGCCCCTATATCGGGCTGTTCGGCACGGTGTGGGGCATCATGAATGCCTTCCGCGGCCTCGCCAACGTGGTGCAGGCGACCCTGGCGCACGTTGCGCCAGGCATCGCCGAGGCGCTGATCGCCACGGCGATGGGCCTGTTCGCGGCGATTCCGGCGGTGCTCGCCTACAATAGTTATTCCCATGATGTTGATCGGCTGGCGACCCGTTACGACAGCTTCATGGAGGAATTCTCCAATATCCTGCAAAGGCAGCCCAACCCTTGATGCGTCGCCGCCCACGCCGTTTCATGAACCAGATCAACGTCGTGCCTTACATCGACGTGATGCTGGTGCTGCTGATCATTTTCATGGTCACGGCGCCTCTGATCAATCCGGGGCAGATCGAACTGCCCTCGGTCGGGCAGGCGCTCAAGCCGCCGGTGGCGCCGCTGGAAGTGCAGATTCGTGCGGACAAGAGCTTGTACTTGCGCGACCTGGAAAAATCCAGCACGGAACGAAAAATCAGCCGGGAAGAACTGGTTGAGGCAGTGAAAGCCCAGCAGGCGCGCAACCCGGAACAGGCAGTGGTGATCTCGGCGGATAAAAGCGTGCGTTACGAGGAAGTGCTGAAGGTAATGGATGAGTTGCAGCTCCAGCAGGTGAAGAAGGTCGGGCTGCTTACGAAGCCCAGGGCGGGATGATGCCGGTCGCCGAACGGAATGAGCCGGGCAGGAAGCGGGCGATCGCGCTGGCTGTCCTGGTGCATCTGATATTTGCCGCCGTGCTGGTGTTCGGCGTCAACTGGCAGACGAAGGAAGCCTCGCCGGTGATGGCCGAGCTGTGGAACAGCCTGCCCGCGGCAAAGCCGGCGCTCGAACCTGAAGCGGAGCCTGCGCCGCGACCGGTGCCTAAACCACAACCGAAGCCTGTTCCGAAGCCGGAGCCCAGGATGGAGCTCAAGATGGAGTCCAGGATGGAGCTCAAGCCGGTCAAGGCCGACATTGAGATCAAGGAAAAAGATAAGGAAAAGAAGCGCAAGGAAGAAGAGCGGAAAAAGGCCGAGGCGGAGAAGAAGCTGAAAGAGCTGGCGTTGAAGGAGCAGCACGCCATGCTGGAAGCCGAACAGGCTGCATTGAGCAAGCAGCGCGCAGCGGCGGAGGCAGCGCGCCAGCAGGCGGCGGCCCAGGCGGCAACCCAGGCGGCAGCGGCGGCCCAGGCGCGCCTGATGAACGACGCGATTGGCCGGATCAGCAGCCATATCCGGCGTTTTGTGGTGATGCCGCCGGACGTGGCGGGGAACCCGCAGGCCGAATTCGAGGTCTCTTTGATACCGACGGGCGAGGTGCTGAACGTCAAGTTGTCGCATAGCAGCGGCAACCCGGCATACGATAACGCGGTGGAGCGAGCCATCCGCAAGGCTTCGCCGTTGCCCCTGCCGACCGATCCTGCGCTGGTCGGGCGGTTCAGGGAGTTGAAGCTGAAATTTAGACCGAACGAATAGTTGAATGGTGAGGGGTTAGAAGGTGAGGGGTGAGGGGAAAAGTCAAAAACGGTGCGGTGGAGGTTTTGACCTTCCGCCTCACCCCTCACCTCCTCACTCCTCACCGAATTTAAGAGGAATTGGAATGATATTCAGAAATTTACTCGTCGGCGCGGCGTGGCTGTTGCTTGCGCCATTCGCCCATGCGGCCCTTACCATCGAAATCGTCGGCAGCGGCGCCAACCAGATACCGATTTCAGTCGTACCCTTTGCCGGCGAAACCGTCCTGCCACAGGGCATTACTGCCGTGATTGCGGCAGATTTGCAGCGTAGCGGCCTGTTCAAGATCATCGACCCCGCCGGGGTGAGGCCCGCGCCGTACGAGCCAGCCGAGGTGAATTACCCGGACTGGCGCGCGCGCGGCGCCGACGCACTGGCGATCGGCAGCGTGTTGCCGCGACCCGACGGCAAGCTGGAAGTGCGCTTCCGCCTGCTCGATGCGGTGAAACAGACGCAGCTCGACGCTTACAGCTATGTGATCGATCGCACCCTGGCGCGCGCCACGGCGCACAAAATCGCCGATCTGATTTACGAGAAACTCACCGGCGATGCCGGCGTGTTCAGCACCCGCATCGCCTACATTGTCAAGAGCGGTGCCCGCTACGAGCTGCAGGTGGCGGATGCGGACGGCTACGGCGCGCAGACGGTGCTGACTTCCAGCGAGCCGATCATTTCCCCTTCCTGGTCGCCGGACGGCACCAGGCTGGCTTATGTTTCGTTCGAGCGGAAAAAGCCGATCATTTACGTTCAATCGCTGGTCAGCGGCCAGCGTCAGGTGCTGGCCCAGTTCAAGGGCAACAACAGCGCGCCGGCATGGTCGCCGGACGGCAAGCAGCTTGCCATTGTGCTGACCAAGGACGGCAGTTCGCAGATTTATCTGATCAATGCCGACGGCAGCGGTGTGAAACGCGTAAGCTACAGCTCGGGCATCGATACCGAGCCGTCCTTTTCGCCGGACGGCGCCGCTATCATATTCACTTCGGACCGGGGCGGCAGCCCGCAGATCTACCGCATGTCGGTCAGCGGCAGCGGCGCGCAGCGCCTGACTTTCGAGGGCAATTACAACGTTTCTCCCCACTTCAGTCCGGACGGCAAGAGCTTCACCTTTATCCAGCGCGTCAACGGTTCTTCCTTTCATGTCGCCCTGCAGGATCTGGCGTCGGGCCAGATGCAGGTGCTGACCGATACGCGCATGGACGAATCCCCCAGTTTCGCGCCCAACGGGAAAATGTTACTCTATGCCACTGAAATTGGAGGGCGCGGGATACTGGCCGCAGTTTCGAGCGATGGCCGGGTGAAACAGCGGCTGTCCACCCAGGCCGGAGACGTGCGTGAGCCCGAGTGGGGTCCGCTGTTGAAGAATCAGTAAGTATCTCAAATTAAGTTAAATTCAATCCGGAGAGTCGAAAGATGAAAAAAGTATTGTTCAGCACTGTGTTGATTAGCCTGTTGGCGGGTTGCGCCGGTCAGGCAGTGAAGGACCAGCCCAAGGCGGCGGTCGAGGATAGAACCGCTGCGGCCAAGCAGTCTGCTGCGGAAGCCAGAGCTGCCGAGCAGAAGGCGGTGACGGCCAATCCACTGAAAGACCCCAACAATATCCTGTCCAAGCGCAGCGTCTATTACGATTTGGATAAGACCGACGTGAAGGATGAATACAAGCCGATGGTCGAGGCGCATTCCAGATATTTGACCGGCAACAAGGACGCCAAGGTTGTTGTGCAGGGCAACTGCGACGAACGTGGCAGCCGTGAGTACAATATTGGCCTGGGCACCCGCCGTGCCGACAGCGTGAGGAAAATGATGAATGTGTTCGGCGCGTCCGACAGCCAGATTGAGGTCGTCAGTTTTGGCGAGGAGAAACCCCGCGCTGTCTGTCATGACGAATCCTGCTGGAAGGAAAACCGTCGCTCCGATATCGTCTACCAGGGCGAGTAATCCATGTTTCGACTTGCGCTCTTCCTGACCCTGTTTTTGGGATGTGCTTCGCTGAGCACCGCCGGCCTGTTTTCGGACGACGAAGCCCACCAGAAAATTGCGGTGCTGCAGCAGAAAATTCAGGGAATGGAGGAGCGTATCGCGCAAACGGAAAACACGGCGCGCTCTCAAGGGATGGGGGTGCTGTCCCAACTGGACGCACTCAAGTCCGAATTGGCCACATTGCGCGGACAGGTCGAGGTGCAAACCCACAACATCGAAACCACGCAAAAGCGGCAGCGCGATCTTTATGTCGATCTCGACAGCCGCCTGCGCAAGCTGGAGCAGCCTGTAGCACCCGCCGCAGATACGCCGGGCCAGGCGGATTCCGCCAAGCCGGCTTCCTCCGATCAGGCCCCGGTTGGCGCAGCCGTCGCCGACGAATCCAAAGCGTATGACGCCGCCTTGGGCTTATTCAAGGCGGGCAATTATCAAGGAGCCATCGACAGCTTTCAAAGCTTCGTCGGCGCCCATCCCAACAGCCAGCTCGCCCCCAGCGCCTACTACTGGATCGGCAATTCCTACTTTAACCTGCGCGATTACAAGAATGCGATCGCCAGCCAGCAGAAATTGGTCAGCCAGTATCCAAACAGCCCCAAGGTGCCGGATGCCCTGCTGAATATCGCCAGCAGCCAGCAGGGCCTGGGCGATGCTGCGGCGGCGAAGAAAACGCTGGGCAGCATCGTGGCGAAATATCCGCTCAGCAATGCCGCAGAACTGGCGAAGAAGCGCCTTGCCAGCACCAGATAATGCAGCACCGCAGCCCAGTCTGCGAATCAACGAGATTTTCCATTCTCTTCAAGGCGAAACCAGCCGCGTCGGGTTGCCTACGGTATTTATCCGCCTGACCGGCTGCCCGCTGCGCTGTAACTACTGCGATACCTCCTACGCTTTTCAGGAAGGGGAAACCCTGCCGCTGCCGGAAATACTCGACAAGGTGGCGCAATTTCACGCCCGCTATGTCACCGTGACCGGCGGCGAACCGCTGGCCCAGAAGAATTGCCTGCCGCTGTTGCAGCAGCTTTGCGATGCGGGCTATTCGGTGTCGCTGGAAACCGGGGGGGCGATGGATATTTCCAAAGTTGATCCGCGTGTTTCCCGGATATTGGACATCAAAACGCCAGGTTCTGGCGAGGCCGGGAAGAACTGCTGGAAAAATCTGGAACTGCTGACGCCGCAGGACGAAGTAAAATTCGTGCTGTGCGACGAAGAAGATTACCTGTGGGCGAAACAGGTGCTGAGCGAGAGGCGTGTCGCCGACCGCTGTCCGGTGCTGCTTTCAGCCGCCCAGGGCCAGCTTGAGCCAGCCAGGCTGGCGGAATGGATGCTGCGCGACAATTTGCCGGTTCGGCTGCAAATCCAGTTGCACAGGCTATTGTGGGGCGAGGGGCGGGGGAAATAATCATGGTAGGGTGGGCACGTTTTTGTGCCCACGCGGTCAGCCAGTTGAAACAAGCGCCTTTCGCGTTCGCCCCCTCGCCCGCTTGTGGAAGATGGAGCCATCTCAGCGTGGGCACAAAAACGTGCCCACCCTACATTCTCAGCCCTCGGCGACCCGTTTCGCGATATGGGCCAGCGCGGCATCCACCTCGTCGATGAGGATCAGGCACAGATCGCCGGGTTCCAGGCGCGCCAGGGCGGTGTCGATGGCCAGGAATTCACCGCGGATTTCCTCAATCGCCGTGGCACGGGTGGCTTTCTCCAGGCCTTGCTGCAGGAGCGCCAGCACTTCGCCGTCGGCCCGCCCGCGCTGGCACTGATCCTGATACAGGATCACCGTGTCGAAAGCCTCTCCCAGAATCTGGGTTTGCTGGCGAATATCTTCATTGCGCCGGTCGCCCGCCCCGCTGATCACGACTACACGCCGTTTCGCCGGCATATGCTCGACGGCCTTCACCAGCGACTGGATGGCGTCCGGGTTGTGCCCGTAGTCCGCGATCAGGGTGGCGCCACGGTAGTCGAACAGGTTGAAGCGCCCAGGCACAGTTGCCGCATCGCTCACAAACGAGGCCAGGCCGGCGTGGATGATTTCCCAGTCCACGCCCAGCGCCCAGCAGGCGGCGATCGCTGCCATCGCGTTATCGACCTGGAAGCCGATAGCGCCGTTCCGGGTGAGGGGGATCTGCGCCAGTGCGATGCGATGTTCGAAGCCGCCCTCGGCGGCCACAATGGAGCCTTCGTTCACGTACACCACGCGCAGACCGCGCGCATGGTGAGTGGCCATGACCGGATGATGCGGGTCGCTGGTGAAGAATATCACCGAGCCTGGGCAGGCATCGGCCATCTTCGCCACGATCGGGTCCGCTGCGTTGAGCACCGCAACGCCGCCGGGTGCAACGTTCTCGACGATGACCCGTTTCACCACGGCCAGATCCTCGACCGTGCTGATATAGCTGAGGCCAAGGTGATCCCCCATGCCGATGTTGGTGACTACCGCCACGTTGCAGCGGTCGAATGCCAGCCCTTCGCGCAACACGCCGCCTCGCGCGGTCTCGAGCACTGCGGCATCGACATCAGGGTGGAGCAGCACGGTGCGGGCGCTCTTGGGGCCGCTACAGTCACCGGTATCGATGCGCCGCCCCTGAATGTAGACGCCGTCCGAGTTGGTCATGCCGACGCGCAGGCCCTTTTCGCCGAGCAGGTGCGAAATCAGGCGCACGGTTGTGGTTTTTCCGTTGGTGCCGGAAACCGCCACCACCGGTATGCGGCCATTTTCACCTTCGGCGAACATGCTGGCGATGATTGCCTCGCCGACCGCGCGCCCCTTGCCAAACGAGGGCGCGAGATGCATGCGCAGGCCCGGAGCGGCGTTGACTTCGATGACGGCGCCGCCCTGTTCCTCAAGCGACCGGTGCACGCTGTCGCACACCACGTCCACGCCGCAGATGTCGAGTCCGATCATCTGGGCTGCTGCCACTGCACGTGCCGCCAGTTCTGGGTGAACATCGTCGGTCACATCGGTGGCCGATCCGCCCGTGCTCAGGTTTGCATTGTTCCGCAGCATCACGCGCGCACCCTTGGTGGGCACTGAATCCGCGGCGTGGCCCTGCTTGGCGAGCGTCGCCAGGGCAATGTCATCGAAGTGGATTTTGGTGAGCGAGGTCGCATGCCCCTCGCCGCGCAGGGGGTCGCTGTTGACCTGCTCGACGAGTTCGCGGACGGTATGAACGCCGTCGCCGATCACCTGGGGAGGGTCGCGGCGTGCCGCTGCGACGAGATGATTCCCCACCACCAGCAGGCGGAAATCATAGCCGGGAATATAGCGTTCAACCATGATCTCGGAGCTGACTTCGGCGGAGGCGGCATAGGCCGCCAGCACGCGTTCATAAGTCTCGATATTGACGGCGACACCTTTGCCCTGATTGCCATCCTGGGGTTTTATCACCACCGGCCCGCCGATTTCACATGCCGCCACCCAGGCATCCTCGGCATCCGACACGGGCCGCCCTTGGGGTATCGGAACACCGGCTGCATCGAGCAACATTTTGGTCAGTTCCTTGTCCTGGGCGATGGCCTCGGAAATGGCGCTGGTGTGGTCTGTCTCGGCGGCCTGGATGCGGCGCTGCCGGCTGCCCCAGCCGAACTGCACCATGCTCCCCGACGTCATGCGCCGAAAAGGTATCCCGCGCGTCACTGCGGCTTGGACGATGGCCCCGGTGCTGGGCCCGAGGCGCTCGTCCTCATCCAGTTCGCGCAGGCGCGCCAGTGCATCGGCGAGGTCGAAGGGCGTATCGTTCACTGCTGCGCGGCAAAGCGTTTGCGCGAGCTCGAACGCGAGCCGGCCTACCCGCTCCTCGCTGTATTCGACCACGACCTGGAATACCTCTGCCTCGGTCGTTGCCGCAGTGCGGCTGAAGGTCACCGGGCATCCGGCCTGCACTTGCAGCCCGAGGGCGGCGAACTCCAGGGCGTGCGCCATGGAAATGGATTCTTCGTGACCGGCAGGCTTCAAGGAACCGATTTCCGGGAACCGTGCGCGCAGCCTGGCTTCGAAGTCGGGCATATCCCCGATCAGGCATTCATTGCATGTCACAATGGCTTCAATCGCAGTGCGTCTGCTCCACAGACTGGGGCCGCGCAACGCCCGGATGCGTGATACTTCCATTTTGTTTCCTTAATTTACCCAATGTAGGGTGGGCACCGTTTTTGTGCCCACGCAGTGGGAGTTTTCGCGTGGGCACAAAAACGGTGCCCACCCTACCTAGTCTCTAAATGTTTCGATTCCGGCGCGGATCAGTTCCAGAGGCAGGCCGAGAGCCCATGCCGCTCCGGCTGCCGCCAGCACATTCTCGATCTGCAGCCCGGCAGCTCCGGCGCTTGCCAGCATAATGCCGGACACCTCGACCAGCCGTGCTTCTTCAGTACCCGTAGCGAGCGCCACGAAGCCGTCGCGCACCAGCACCGCTCGTTTCCCCTGTGCCAGGTGGTCAGTGATGGCCGGAACATCGGGATCGGCGCCGAAGAAGATGACTTCACCGTCACATAGGGGCGCCATTCCCGCCACCATCGGGTCGTTGCCGTTGAGCACCGCCACCCCGTCAGTGAGTACCACGTCGACCTGGGTGCGCAGCACGTTGAACACCTGGTCGGGGGTCTCAATGTAATATCTTCCAAGGTGCCGGGCCGGGTCAATATCCGTGACGACGCCGACCTGGCACCGGTCATAGGCCAGCCCCTCGCTCAGGATCATGTCGCTGCCGTTCTCGAATACCGCGGCTTCGGTCACCCGGTTTAGCAGCACCTTGCGAGCGGCCGCCCAGGTCGCACGGTTCCCTTTTTCAACCCGCCGTTGATTATGATAGAGGCCGTCACTACACGCCAGGCCCACGCGCTTGCCGCTGAGGTGAAGCAGGTGCGCCACCAGCCGTGCGACCAGATTGGTTCCGTTCGTGCCGGTGATGCCGACAATGGGGATGCGGCCGTTCTCGCCTTCGGCAAACAGGCTGTCGACGATGGCCTGGCCAATGGGGCGGGGCTCGCCGCTTGCCGGCTTGAGGTGCATCAACAGGCCGGGGCCTGCGTTGACTTCGACGATCGCGCCCTGCTGCTCATCGAGAGGGCGCGAAATATCCTCGGCGACCAGGTCGATCCCCGCAATATCCAGCCCCACGATACGGGCCGCGAGACAGACGGTTGCCGCTACATCCGGATGGACGAGGTCGGTAACGTCGAAGGCGACGTTGCCGTTGCGCTGGATCATCACTTCCGCGCCCAGTGGCGGTATGGCTTCGGGGGTAAAGCCCTGGCGCGTGATTTCGAGGCGGACGGCCGGGTCTTCATCCACCAGAACCAGGTTGAGCGGGTAATCCTCGGTCGTGCCGCGCCGCGGATCGGTATTGATCTGGGTATCGATGAGTTCAAGGATGGTCGAACGGCCATCGCCCACCACGGATGCGGACTCACCGCGAGCTGCCGCCGCCAGGCGTCCGCCCACGACCAGCAGCCGGTGTTCGTTGCCGCGCACGAAACGTTCGACGATGACGTCGCTGCCCTCGTCGAGCGCCAGTTTGTAGGCGGCCTCGACCTCTGCGCGCGTCATCAGTTCGGTGGAGACGCCGCGGCCATGGTTGCCGTCGCGGGGTTTGACCACGACCGGAACGCCGATCTCCCCGGCGGCCTCCCACGCGTCTTCCGGGCTATCGACGAGGCGTCCTTCGGGAACCGGCACGCCGCAAGCCTGGAGCAGGTTCTTGGTCAGGTTCTTGTCGCTCGAAATGCTTTCGGCAATGGCGCTGGTCTGGTCGGTCTCGGCGGTCCAGATGCGGCGGCTCCGGGCGCCGTAGCCCAGTTGCACCAGGTTGCCTTCGGTCAGCCGGATAGACGGAATGCGTCGATCCGAGGCCGCATCGACGATGCACGCCGTGCTCGGGCCGAGGCACAGGGAATCGGCCAGATCGCGCAGGCGGGCAACCGTGGCGGGAATATCAAACGGACGGTCTTCGATCGCCGCCATCACCAGATCGCGAGCCGCATACAGGCAGGCGCGGCTCACTTCTTCATGGCGCGACCGTACAACGACTTTATAAACACTCCGCGCCGAGGTGCTGCGCGCTTTGCCAAAACCGCTCTGCATGCCCGCCAGGTTCTGCAATTCCAGGGTGACATGCTCGAGAATGTGCCCCGGCCAAGTACCCTCGCGCACCCGCCGCAGGAAGCCGCCCCGCTCGCCAATACCGCAGCGGTGCTCGATCAGCGCGGGCAGCCATGATGACAGGCGTTCGTAGAAACCGGGGAGGGTATTGGAAGGCGAATCCTCCAGGTCTCCGATGTCGACCCATGCTTCGAGGACCGGACGATACGTCCAGATATTCGGTCCGCGCAGAGGGATGATCTTGAGAAATTCGATTTTATTTTCCATAAAAAATACTTGAGCCTCTCAGTGGATCCAGCCATTGGCGGGCCGAGCGGCAAAGCCGACATGTTCTTTGGGATAACCCGTAAGGATAGGGTGATTTGAGCATATTGCGTTGTTGCTCGCAACTGGTATGGGATAAACAAATATGCCTCTGTACCATTCTCAGGCGATTATTGCGCAACTCCACTTCCCCCTTTGGAAAAGGGGGACTGAGGGGGATTTTCATATTCACGCAAACTACAAATCCCCCCTGCCCCCCTTTTTCAAAGGGGGGAATTCCCG
>CAMTYG010000014.1:0-8309 GCA_947085875.1 uncultured Sulfuricella sp. | reverse complement strand
TTCAACACTGACATGCCCGTTGCCTATTTCTTTACCGCTACCGACACGGACAAAAAGCATTTCAGGTGTTGTGGTAGTGGTTCGTTTAATTGATGTAACAAAAAGATTCATTTGCGGCTCCGTGATAAGAGGGGCTAACGTTAAGTAGACACCAATAAAACACTAAACATTTTATCGGGTTGGTTTGTAAGCAGGGTGACAATTGAAAATCAACTTTAAAATCAATGCAATTCATTTCTTATCAGTCATTCAACCGTTTTTTAACACACCACTATGGCTACCCTTGAAAACACGCAAAACTACTCAATCAAGGGCCGTTGCGCGAGAAGCACAATAGCATCTGCACTCGGCGAGTTTATTTGGACCAGATTAAACTATTTATTCGTCATTTTGGCAAGCGCCATCAGAATGGCCGCCAAGGCCTTCGGGCTTCGACAAACGCAGCCCGAGGGTAATTGAGCCGTATTTAACCTACCCCGGTTGCCCATCCGACCTTGGCCGCCAATACTTGGGCGCATATTTGACGAACCAGGGCGCAAAGCAGACGAGCCAGATCGCTGCGGCGCACAGGTAGAAGTGGCCTGCCGCCGACCCGACCAGCGGCAGCTCGCCGCCGATGCGAACCAGCGCGGCGAGCTGGAACCCCCAGAACAGCGCCCAGGTGGCGCCATCCGCCTCGAGTTCCTCGCCGGAATGGCCCAGCGTGACGCGCGCGGCCATGCCCAGCACCATCGAGCCGAACAAGCCAATGGCCAGGGCATGCAACGGCGCGAGACCCAGCATGCTGGCACCAGCCAGCAGCGCAAGGCTCTGCACGGCATACAGCGCCAGCGCGACGGAGGCCCAGGCAAAGCCGACGTGCAGCACCGCCAACAGACGCACTTCGAAGCTGCGGCGCAGTTGCCAGTGCCAGCTCAAATATAGTGTCTGCGCCAGCAGGGGCAGGTCGAACAGCCACAGCCAGGCGTTCCAGCCAAGAATTTCCAGCATGCCGTGGCCATAAGCGCACGCCAGCATCACGCCGAGCGCGCCGGTTGGCCGGACTATTTTATAGTTGTCCAGCACCCGGCTGGAGAAGAACGGAATCATGCGGTGGCAGACGGTGAAGAAGATCGGCAGCAGCAAAAACCACACGCCGGCCTTGAGGGAAAACAGTGCGAACAGGGCGTTGCCGGTCACCAGCCAGAGCAGGTAGGCGAGCAGGCCGAGCCAGCCCATGCCGAGGGCGACGCTGGTGATTCTGGGGTGCAGCTTGTCAGGGTGGCGGGCGGTGATCAGCACGTCGAGCAGAGCATAAAAAGCGATGCCCCAGCCGGCGAGCATCAGTACCAGCGCGACGATCAGCAGCCCTTTTCCGGCCAGCAGGCCGAGGTAGAACAGCAGCACGCCGCACGCAAGCAGCAGAAAAGCCGGCACATAGCGGTGCGGCGGCACCTTGGCGCCGTTCATCCAGTTGGGATAGACGGTCATCAGGAAGCCGAAGATGAAAAACGGGAAGAAGCCGTAGATCATCAGGAAGCCGTGCGCCCAGGCAGCCGGGATCGCCCAGGCCGGCGGCAGCCAGGCGGATGTATGGCGGCCGATCAACTCGATCAGCCACCAGGCGATAACGGCCAGCCCCTGTACCGCACCGGCCAGGAACATCATGCGATGGGGCGCGGCGGAAAACGTGCGCCAGACATTATTAACTTGCGACATGTCAGCCTTGATTCAACCGTAAAACACTATTTTACCCCGGTTCCGCCCGGCTGGCTGCGGTTGGCTCACCATAAAGTAGGCTCCTCCAGGCGACAATCCGCCCTATCTATTGCAGAATAGCGTTGTATTATGATCCTCCCGTATTTTTTCCATACAGCCTCCCTGAAAACTGCATGAATCAAGCCATACAGAAAATAGACCGATTTGAAGTGACCCGGCTTCTGGGCAAGGGAGCGCAGAGTGTGGTTTATCTCGCTTATGACCCCAAGCTGCAACGCGAGGTGGCGATAAAAACCCTGCATTTCGCAGAACAGGAGTACCGGCAGAACGAGATTCAGGCGTTGATCCAGGAATCGCGCACCGTCAGCAAGCTGCGCCACCCCAATCTCGTGCCTATTTTCGAGGCCGGAGAATGCAATGGCGATCCTTTTCTGGTGTTCGAGTATGTCGAGGGGCAGACCCTGGCCGATCTGCTGCGGGAAAGGGGGTCTCTACCCGCCGACGAGGCCATCGGCATTATCGGCCCGGTGCTCGATGCCGTCGCCCACGCCCACCAGAACGGCGTCATCCATCGGGACCTCAAACCCTCCAACATCCTGATCAGCCCGGAAGGCATCCCGCGCGTCATGGATTTCGGTATCGCCGAACGCATCGCCGACAAGCCGGGCGAGCACAACGATGCCCTGATAGGCACGCCAGCCTATATGGCGCCGGAATACATTGACGGCCGGACAGTCAGTGAGAAAAACGATATTTTCGCCGCCGGCCTGATCCTTTACGAAATGCTGGCTGGACACAAGGCAGTGCAGGGCGACAATATTTACCAGGTCATGCGCCGCATCGCTTCCGAACCGATCGAACTCCCCCCGAGCAGCGAAATAGCCATCGACGAGAAGCTCGGCGACATCATTCTCAAGGCGCTGGCAAAAGAGCCTCTCGACCGCTATGCCGGCGCCGAGGAAATGGGGGACGCGCTGCACGCTTACATGCTGGCCGACGAAGACGCTCCGCAGCCTTCCTCGGAGTCGAAACAGAGCACGCTGGATTTCCTGCTCCGGCGGATGCGGCACAGGGGCGATTTCCCTGCCCTGTCGGAGTCGGTCAGCGCCATCAACCGTGTGGTTTCCTCCGACCGGGAAAGCATCAACAGGCTTTCCAACTCGATCCTGAAGGATTTCGCCCTCACCAACAAGATTCTGAGACTGGTCAACACCGCCTTCTATAGCACTTACGGCGGCGGCGCCATCAGCACCATTTCACGCGCCGTGATCATTCTCGGCTTCGACGCGGTGCGCAACATCGCCGTCACCCTGATCCTGTTCGAACACATGCAGAACAAGGCTCATGCGACGCATTTGAAGGAAGAATTCATTCAGACCCTGTTCAGCGGGCTCCTGGCCAAGGATATCGCCAAGGGGGCGGTCAAAGACCCGGAAGAAGCCTTTATCTGCGCCATGTTCCATAACCTGGGGCGCCTCCTGGCCATGTTCTACTTTCAGGAAGAGGCCGAAGCCATAAACAGGGTCATGGCTCAGAAAGAATGCAGCGAAGACATCGCTTCCGCCCAGGTGCTCGGCATTTCCTACCAGGACCTGGGCATCGGCATCGCCAAGACCTGGGGTTTCCCGGAACAGATCGTGCACAGCATGCGCAAGCTGCCGTCCGACTCCATTCCCCGCCCCAGAACCCCCATGGACAAGCTGCGCATCATCTCCAGCTTCGCCAATGAACTGTGCAAAATCGTTGCCAACACGCCCAGCGAGGACCGGCTGAAGTCCCTCAAAAAGCTCTCCGGGCGCTACGGCGACAGCATGCCGATCCAGGAAACGCAGTTACAGCAAACCCTGCAAAAAGCCCTCGACGAAATCACTCAATTCGCCGGCACGGTGCGTCTGGGAATAAAGCAGAGCCAGATTGGCAAGCAAGCCGCCAGCTGGACGGGACACCCCCATCAAGGAGCAGGAATAAGGGAAGGGGTATCAGAACACGCTGCTGATGGCGCCACTCTGACCGAGGCAGAGGCGCAGATGCAGGACACGGCAGCAATCGCCGCAACAGAGGGCATCACACTGGCCCAGGCAAAGTTGCCGGAAGACATGGGGAACAGGCCGGGTGCCGGCAACGCCCAGGCTATTCTCACCGCCGGCATCCAGGACATCAGCAATTCCCTGGTGGATGGCTGCTCCCTCAACGACATCCTGCGCATGATCCTGGAAACCATGTACCGTAGCATGGGCTTCCAGCGCGTGCTGCTATGCATCAAGGATGCCAAGCAGAACGCCATGGTCGGGCGCTTCGGCTTCGGCGAGGATATCAACCAGACCATCAAGACCTTCAAGTTCCCCCTCAGCTATACCCCGGATGTGTTCCACGCAGCCCTGTCGAAAGGCGTGGACATCCTGATTTCCGACATCAACGAGCCGAAAATCAGAGAGCGCATCCCGGACTGGTATCGCAAGACCATTACCGCCCGGACTTTCGTGCTGTTCCCGCTGAATATCAAAAACGCACCGGTAGCGCTGATCTATGCGGACAAGGAGCCGGCTGGCGGCATCAACATGCCGGAAAACGAGCTGAGCCTGTTGAGAACGCTGCGCAACCAGGCCTTGCTGGCCATCAAGCAGTCGCTTTAGCGCGGACAACCCGGCCGCACTCGTCTTCAAGCAAATCATCCAGGAGCTTTGCCATGATGGAATGCCTCTTCTTCAACGACAGCATTTCCCGCAGCGTGGAGAACCCGGACAACCGCCCGCTGTGCCAGCCCTGATTCCTCTTTCCTGATCCGGCAGTAGGGTTGAAGCTTTCGGGCAGACATGCTAGCCTAACCAGCCTTTTTTGATCTCGCAATCCAGATTTTTTAGCTGGCAGAAACCGACACCCGATGGTTCTTTCCGACCGCATCCACACCTATGGGCAGCACCTGTTGCGCCGCTACGGCGAGCGCGTGCACAAGATCGCCCTCGATGCCGGCCTGACCTGCCCCAACCGCGACGGCAGCAAGGGCATCGGCGGCTGCACCTTCTGCAACAACGAGTCGTTCAGCCCCAACGGGCGCAAGCCGCCCACCCTGAAGGAACAGCTGAACTCGGGAAGAAACGCCATCACCCGCTGCACCCGCGCCAAAAAATTTATCGCCTACTTCCAGGCCTATACCAATACCTACGCCAAGGTCGAACACTTGCGCGCGATGTACGAAGAAGCCCTGGCGGAGCCTGACGTGATCGGACTTTCCATCGGCACCCGCCCCGACTGCGTGCCGCCGGAGGTGCTCGACCTGCTCGCCGGATACTGCGAGCGCGGTTTCGAAGTGGTGCTTGAGCTCGGCCTGCAATCCGCCTTCGACGAAACCCTGAACCGGGTAAACCGTGGCCATGGCCTGGCCGAATACCTCGTCACGGCGAATGCAGCCCGCAAGCGCGGCATTCCTGTCTGCACCCACCTGATCGTCGGCCTGCCCGGAGAAACCGAGGAACATTACCACGCCAGCCTGGATACCGTGCTCGAGCACGGTGTGGACGGACTCAAGCTGCATCCGCTGCATGTCGTCAAGCACACCGTGCTGGCCCAGGAATGGCAGCGCGGCGAATACCAGCCGCTTAGCCAGGAAGACTACACCCGCATCGCCGCCGACCTGATTGAACGCACGCCGGAGGAAGTTGTCTACCACCGTGTCACCGGCACCTCGCCCAGGGATATTTTGCTGGCGCCCGACTGGTGCTCGCAGAAATGGAGTGTTTTAAACGGAATCGAGCACGAACTGAGGAGGCGGGACACCCGCCAGGGACAGTTCGCCCGCTCCGCAACCAAGGAAGAACTCAGATATGTCGCCTAAAGCCTCTCTCGAACTGGTTTGCCCAGCAGGCAACCTGCCCGCCCTGAAGGTCGCCGTGGACAACGGCGCCGACTGCGTCTACATGGGTTTCAAGGACAACACCAACGCACGCGCCTTCGCCGGGCTGAACTTCGACCAGGCCAGCGCCCGCGAAGGCGTGCGCTACGCTCATGCCAAGGGCGCCAAGGTGCTGCTCGCGCTCAACACCTTCCCCCAGTCCGACAAATGGGAGCGCTGGCAGGCTGCGGTGGACAACGCCGTGGAACTGGGCATCGACGCCGTCATCCTGGCCGACCCCGGCCTGATGCGCTACGCGGTAAAGAACTACCCGAACCTGCGCCTGCACCTGTCGGTGCAGGGTTCGGCAACAAATTACGAGGCGATCAACTTCTACCACGAGCATTTCGGCATCCAGCGCGCAGTCATCCCGCGCGTGCTGTCGCTGGCCCAGGTCGAAAACGTGGTGAAGAACACCCCGGTGGAAATCGAGCTGTTCGGCTTCGGCGGCCTGTGCGTCATGGTCGAAGGGCGCTGCGCCCTTTCCTCCTACGCCACCGGCGAATCGCCCAACACCTGCGGTGTGTGCTCGCCGGCCAAGGCGGTGCGCTGGGAACAGAAACCCACCGGCCTGGAATCGCGCCTCAATGGCATCCTGCTCGACCGCTACAGTGCGGACGAAAGCGCCGGCTACCCGACTCTGTGCAAGGGCCGCTTCGAGGTCAACAACGAAACCTACTACGCCATCGAAGAGCCGACCAGTCTGAACACCCTGGAGATGTTGCCGGAGATGATCGCCATGGGTATCGCCGCAATCAAGATCGAAGGCCGCCAGCGCAGCCCCGCCTATGTCGAGCAGGTCACCAAGGTATGGCGCTCCGCCATCGACTCCGCCAAACGCGCGCCGCAAAGCTACACCGTCAACCCGGCGTGGATGGCGCAACTGAACAAGGTCGCCGAAGGGCAGCAGAACACCCTGGGCGCGTATCACCGGCCGTGGAAATGAAACCCTTTTCACCGCAGAGAACGCGGAGGACGCCGAGGAAGGCAAGTTCAAAAAAGCAGGGGTAGGGTGGGCACGCCTTTGTGCCCACGCGGATTCAAAACCGCGTGGGCAGATAAAATCCCTGCCCACCCTACCCGGCTGAACAAGGTCGCCGAAGGGCAGCAAAATACCCTGGGCGCGTATCACCGGCCGTGGAAGTGAAATATTTTTCACCGCAGAGGCGCAGAGACGCGGAGAAAAACCAACTATTCGAAGGTTTTCTCCGCGTCTCTGCGCCTCTGCGGTTAAGTTCAGTCATTAAATGAGTCCAATATGAAGCTAGCACTAGGCCCCATCCTTTACTACTGGGAACGCGAAACAACTTTCAATTTCTACGACGAAATCGCCGCCTCGCCGGTGGATATCGTCTATGTTGGCGAAACCGTGTGCTCGCGCCGCCACAACCTGCGCACCGAGGACTGGTTTGAAGTCGCCGACAAACTCGCCGCCGCCGGCAAGGAAGTGGTGCTCTCCAGCCAGGCGCTGATCGAGTCGGAATCCGACCTGAAGGCCCTGCGCCGCTACGTTGGCAACGGAAATTTTTCAGTGGAAGCCAACGACATGGGTGCAGTGCATCTGCTCTCCGCCGCCAAGGTTCCCTTCGTCGCCGGCCCCCACATCAACACCTACAACCCGCAGACGCTGGCCCTGCTGGCCGAACTCGGCGCCAGGCGCTGGGTCATGCCGGTGGAAATGTCGCGCGACGCGCTGTCCCACATGCTGCGCGACCGCCCGACCGGGCTGGAGACCGAGGTATTCGCCTACGGCCGGCTGCCGCTGGCCTTCTCGGCGCGCTGCTTCACCGCCCGCCACTACAACCTGCCCAAGGACGACTGCCAGTTCCGTTGCATGGACTACGCCAACGGCCTCACCCTGAAAACCCGCGAAGGCCAGCCCTTCCTCGCCCTGAACGGCATTCAGACGATGTCCGCCAGCATCTACAACCTGATCGGAGAGATCGACTCGATGCGTGAAACCGGCGTGGACGTGGTGCGCGTCAGCCCGCAGGCATTTTTCACCGCCAAAATCCTCAAGCTGTTCCGCGAAGTCATGGATAGCCGCCTCCCCGCCCAGACGGCGATGCAGAAGATGACCAAGCTGATGCACGACCAGCCCTGCGACGGCTACTGGCATGGCCGGCCCGGCATCGAACAGAGCTACCTCGCCTCCGCCGAGGATGCCGCCTAACCCCATAGAAGTTTGGGATAGCGGGCTGAATGACGGCAGCTGGAACGCTTCTTTCGACCTGGACTGGCTGGCCCTGCACGCCAATGGCGAGTGCGCCGACCTGCTGCGCTTCCACCGCAGCCGGCCGACCGCCAGCATTGGCCGCCACCAGGCGCTAGACCGCGAAATCCGCCTCGACTACTGCCGCCAGCACAACATCGAAGCCGTGCGCCGCGCCAGTGGCGGCGGCACGCTCTACCTCGACGAGAACCAGCAGGGCATCAGCCTGATTTTCCGCCGCCCGACAGACTGGGCCGGGCTGGGACTGGCGCAAATCCTCGCCCGCTTCTGCACGGCGCTGGCCGGCGGCCTTGCGTGCCTCGGTATCCAGGCGCGCTTCAAGGCCCCCAACGACCTGGAAATTGACGGTCGCAAGCTCGCCTCCGCCTTCGTCGCCATCCAGGGCGATTCGCTGTTGCTGCATGCCACCCTGCTCTGCGACGCCGACATCAAAACCATGCTGGAAACGCTACGCGTGCCAACCGAGAAGCTTACTGTCACCGGGCTGGA
>CAMTYG010000013.1:0-7653 GCA_947085875.1 uncultured Sulfuricella sp. | reverse complement strand
GTAAGCACGCACTGCGCGGGCAAGCTCGGCGGCGCTTTTATGCCAGTCGACCAAACTCTCCGCTTTTGATAGTTTCGCAGCGTAAGTTGCTGCGCGGTCGTCCTGGGGCTGGGCTTGCAATGTCCCGAGCTCCAGCCGCTGCAATGCGGATACGATGCTCGATGCGCCCAGTACCGCCAACTTGTCATGCAGGGTTTGCGCCGTATCATTGCCGGCGATCGGCAGCGCGGTGCGCAGCAGCATGCCGCCGGTATCCAGCCCACGATCCATTTGCATGATGGTAATGCCGGTTTCCGGATCGCCCGCCAGGATCGCCCGCTGGATCGGCGCCGCGCCGCGCCAGCGCGGCAACAGGGAGGCGTGGATGTTCAGGCAGCCGAGTCGGGGGATGGTTAGCACCGCCGGCGGCAGCAACAAGCCATAGGCCGCAACGATCATCGCTTCGGCGTTAGCTGCGGCCAGCTGCGCCTGAACCCCGGCATCCTTCAGCGTCGCGGGTTGCAGCACGCTCAGCCCGTGCTGCAACGCCAATTGCTTGACCGGGCTGGGCGTCAGTTTCATGCCGCGTCCGGCGGGGCGGTCCGGCTGGGTCAGCACCAGGGTAATGTCATGCCCCGCCGCAATCAGCGCAGCCAGGGCGGCAGCCGCAAATTCCGGCGTGCCGGCGAAAATCAGCCGCATCTTACAGGGTTTCCCGCATCAGCTTCTTCATTTTCAGGCGAATACGGCTCAACTTCAGCCGCGACAGGTACTCGACGAACACCTTGCCTTTCAAATGATCGATTTCATGCTGAATGCAGATCGCCAGCAGCCCATCCGCCTTCAGCGTAAAAGATTTTCCCTCGACATCCAGCGCTTTCACGGTGATTCTCTCCGCCCGAGTGACATTTTCGTAAATACCCGGCACGGAAAGGCAGCCTTCTTCACGCTCCGTCTTCCCCTCGCTGGCAATGATTTCCGGGTTGATGAACACCTGCAGGCGGTTCCGCTCCTCGGAAATGTCCACCACCACAACCTGTTTGCGCACATTCACCTGAGTTGCGGCGAGACCGATACCGGGTGCGGCATACATGGTTTCCGCCATATCGGCGGCCAGGCGGCGGATTTCCTCGTTCACTTCGGCCACGGGAGTAGCCACGGCCTGCAGCCGTTCATCGGGATAATGAATGATATTTAATATGGCCATAAATGCTTGCTTGTTTAATCAATTACATGCAAAATTTAACCCAACCCCTGAATTCGTCAAGGATTGTAGCACTCCATTGATGCCGACCAGGAACAACTCACCCTTCGAGGCCCGCTCATGAAAAAGCCTATTTTAGCTCTGATTTTGTTTTTCGGCTTAAGTTCGCTATCCACAGCCACCGAAATTGCGCTGCAAGACCGCCATCCCGATCGCTACGTCGTGGTCAAGGGCGACACGCTTTGGGGCATTGCGGGAAAATTTCTCAAGGAACCCTGGCGCTGGCCGGAAATCTGGAAAATGAACCAGCAGCAGATCAAGAACCCGCACTGGATATATCCTGGCGACATGATCGTACTCGACATGTCCAGCGGTTCGCCGGAATTACGCCTGGTCAAGGGTCTTGAAACAGTCAAGCTGCGCCCGCGCGTCCGGGCGGAACCCGCAGAAGCCAGCGCCATTCCCAGCATTCCGCCGACGGCGATCGGGCCGTTCCTCAGCAAGCCGCTAGTCGTTGCGGAAGGTGAGCTCGAAAAGGCGCCCTACATTATCGGCACAGAGGAGAGCCGCGTCATCCTCGGTGCGGGCAATTCTGCCTACGCACAGTCCATCCTGGAAGGCGGGGCGCTGAACTGGCATATTTACCGTCCGGGCAAAGCGCTGGTCGACCCCGATTCCAATGAAACCCTGGGTTATGAAGCGGTCTATCTGGGAGACGCCAGGATCACCCGGTTCGGTGCACCGGCGGCAATAGAAATCACCAAATCCACCCAGGAAATCAATATCGGCGACCGCTTGGTGGAAATGAAGGAAGAAGCGACCAAAGCTTACGTTCCCCGCGCACCGGAGAAAACCATCCTCGGCAGGATCGTTTCTGCCTATGGCGGCGTCGCGGAAGTCGGGAAGGGCTCGATTGTCACTTTAAACAAAGGCGCGCAAGACGGCCTCGAAATCGGCCATGTGCTGGCGCTTTACCGCCACGGACGAAGCATCGCACCCGGCGCGCACGACGACATCTCTCCGAAAATCGTTAAGCTGCCCGACGAGCGCTATGGCCTGGTGTTCGTCTTTCGCGTCTTCGATAAACTGTCCTATGCGCTGGTAATGCAGAGCGAGCGCCCGGTGCAGATTCTGGACGATGTGCGCACGCCGTAACGGACATGCTGCCCTCACCCCAACCCTCTCCCGCAAGCGGGAGAGGGGGCAATGGTGAAGGGCGCTTGATCTGATTTGCGGGCGCCTGATGACGACATCGTTTCCTGGGTTGGCCTGAGCCTGGTCCCGGGACTGGGCGACGCGTCGTACCGCAAACTGCTGCGCGTCTTCGGCGAACCAAAACAGATTTACGCCGCATCCTACGCATCCCTGTCGGGCGTTGTCGACAGGGCTGTGGCTGAAGGCATCCGTCGCGGCATCGACCCGGATAAGCTGACCCCTCTCTTCGCCTGGCTCGGTAATGAGCACAACCATATCGTCACCCTGGCCGATGCCGAATACCCTCAAGCCCTGCTGCAAATCCCCGACCCGCCACCCCTGCTTTACGTCAAAGGCCGCATCGACCTTCTGAACCAGCCAGCCATGGCGGTTGTCGGCAGCCGTAATGCAACGCCACAGGGGCAAATGAATGCCGAATCGTTTTCCAGGAATCTAAGCGACAGCGGGCTGTGCATCGTCAGCGGAATGGCATTGGGCATCGACGCCGCCGCACACCGCGGCGGGCTGGATGGCGCGTCCAGCAGTGTCGCCGTGGTCGGAACCGGACTGGATATCGTTTACCCTTCGCGCAACCACGCCTTGGCTCACGATCTGGCGCAGCACGGCACGCTGGTTTCCGAATTTCCGCTCGGCACAACCGCCATGGCGCACAATTTTCCGCGCCGCAATCGCATTATCTGCGGACTTTCCCTGGGCTGCCTGGTGATCGAGGCGGCAATTCGGAGCGGTTCGTTGATCACCGCCCGTTTGGCCGTTGAGCAGGGGCGGGAGGTTTTCGCCATTCCCGGCTCCATTCATTCCCCCGTGTCCAAAGGTTGCCACGCCCTGATCAAGCAGGGCGCCAAGCTGGTCGAGTGCGCCAACGACATTCTCGATGAACTAAAGTGGCCATCGCCGCAGAATCCTGTCGCGGCGAACGAGGAGGGCGCCCCGGCGAACGAATGTCATCCGCTGTTCGATGCTCTGGGGTTCGATCCCGTCGGGATCGACGCACTGACGGCGCGCAGCGGCTTGACGAGCGAAACTGTTTGCGCCATGCTGTTGCAACTGGAATTGGAAGGGCGAATAGCCTGCCTGCCCGGCGGACTTTACCAATTAGTCGCCCAATCCAACCGATTCCCGCGTTAAAACCACTTGTAAGCCCGCACAATGTTCGATATTTTAGTCTATCTGTTCGAAAATTATTTCGAGATCAATGTTTACCCCGACGAGGGCACGTTGACCCGTGAACTCAGCGCGGCAGGCTTTGACCGGGACGAGATCAACCAGGCCATGGCCTGGGTCAATGGCCTGGAGAAACTGACGCAGGAAAGCTATCTGCCCGGTCTTGCAGACTCCCGCGCGCAGCGATTCTATTCCGATGTGGAGAAAACCATGATCGGGACGGAGTCCCGCGGCTTCCTGTCATTTCTCGAAACTTCCGGCATCCTCAACCCCGTTCAGCGCGAATGGGTTATCGACCGGATCATGGCGCTCAAGGAACACGAGGTTTCGCTGGAACAGGTTAAATGGACCGTCCTGATCGTGCTCTCGAGCCAAGGCCAGGCCAGCGACTTCATGTTCATCGAGGACCTGCTGTTCGGCGATACCCAGCCCACCATGCACTGACAGGGCAACGGGCCCTTACCATTGCCGCCGGTTCTTCATATTATCCGCGCCCTAACCCACTAATTTTTAGCGAGAGCGCATGTCCAGCCTCCTGATCGTCGAATCCCCCTCCAAAGCCAAAACCCTTAAAAAGTACCTTGGCAAGGATTTTGAAATCCTGGCTTCTTACGGCCATGTGCGGGACCTCGTGCCGAAGCAGGGTGCGGTAGACACCGAACACGACTTCAAGATGAAGTATCAGTTGATCGAGCGCAATGCCAAGCATGTCGACGCGATCGCCAAGGCGGTCAAACTCGCCGACAACATCTACCTGGCAACTGACCCGGACCGCGAAGGCGAGGCAATTGCATGGCATCTTGCGGAAATTTTGAAATCCAAGAAACTGCTCGCCAAAAAAAATGTAAAGCGCGTGGTTTTTCATGAAATCACCCAGTCCGCCGTACTGGCGGCTGTTGCCAACCCGCGCGACATCCTCATGCCCCTGGTGAATGCCCAGCAGGCGAGGAGGGCGCTCGATTATCTGGTTGGTTTCAATCTTTCGCCGCTGCTATGGCGCAAAATTCGTCGTGGACTTTCTGCTGGCAGGGTGCAAAGTCCGGCCCTGCGCCTGATCTGCGAACGAGAAATTGAAATCGAGGCATTCAAGACGCAGGAATATTGGAGCATCCATTTCGATTCACACAAAGGCAAGCAGAAATTTTCTGCCAGGCTGTTCCAGTACAAGGGTGAAAAGCTGAACCAGTTCAGCGTTGGCACAGAAGCCGCGCAGGCAGACATCGTCGACTATATTTCGCAACGTGCCGGAGGTAAGGCAACGGTCGTCCAGGTCGACAAGAAACGCAAACAACGCCAAGCTTCTGCGCCATTTACCACCTCTACCCTGCAGCAGGAAGCCGTGCGCAAGCTTGGTTTCACCACCGACCGAGCCATGCGAGTTGCGCAACAACTTTACGAAGGGGTAGACACCGGCGGCGGCGCCGTTGGTCTGATCACTTACATGCGTACCGACGCGGTTATCCTAGCCAACGAGGCTTTGACGGAAATCCGCGATTACATATCCGCCAAGTTCGATCCTGACTATTTGCCCAAAGCTCCGGTCCAGTATAAAAACAAATCCAAAAACGCCCAGGAGGCGCACGAAGCCATACGGCCAACCTCGATCCTGCGCACACCGGATGACGTTCGCTCCTTTCTTACCGCAGACCAGGCAAAGCTTTATGAAATGATCTGGAAGCGCACCCTGGCTTGCCAGATGAGCCCGGCCAAGTTCGACACCGTCAGCCTGGACCTGGCGGTTGCAGAAGAAGGCACGCTGTTTAGAGCCTCCGGCCAGACCCTGGTTTTTCCCGGGTTTATCGCGGTTTATCTGGAAAGCGAAGACGACCGGGAGGAAGAGGGCGAAAGTAAGCTGCCCCCACTGGAGACCGGCGATCAGGTTCCTCTGGACAAACTATACGGCGACCAGCACTTCACTCAGCCGCCCCCACGCTACACCGAAGCCAGCCTGGTCAAGGATCTGGAAGAGCATGGCATCGGCCGCCCGTCTACTTACGCCAGCATTATCTCGACACTACAGGCCAGGGAATACGTAAACCTCGACAAAAAGCGATTTTTCCCCACCGACGTAGGCTCGGTAGTCAACAAATTTCTGACCGAGCATTTTACACGCTATGTCGATTATGATTTTACTGCCAAGCTGGAAGACCAGCTGGATATTATCTCTACCGGCGAAAAGGAATGGATTCCGGTACTGGCGGATTTCTGGAAGGGTTTTAGCCAGCAAATCGAGGAAAAGAAAAATATCGAGCGCAAGGACCTTACCCATGAGCAGCTCGATGAAGCCTGCCCAAAGTGCGGTAAGCCGCTGTCCGTAAGGCTGGGAAAGCGCGGGAAATTCGTAGGTTGCAGCGGTTATCCAGAATGCGACTTTACCCGCAGCATGGACGGCGAGGTCAAGCTTGACGAACCGATTGTGGTGGAAGGGCGTCTATGCCCGAAGTGCGACAGCCCTCTGCACGTGAAATCTGGCGCATATGGCAAGTTCATCGGTTGCTCGGCTTACCCTAAATGCAAGTTCCTCGAGCCCCTGGAAAAGCCAAAGGATACGGGAGTAACCTGCCCGGAATGCAAGAAAGGCAGCTTGATCGAACGTAAAAGCCGTTATGGGAAACTTTTTTATTCTTGCAATACTTACCCGGACTGTAAGTACGCGGTCTGGAACCCCCCCGTTGCAGAACCCTGCCCTAAATGCGACTGGCCTGTACTGACCATCAAGACGACCAAACGGCGTGGCACCGAGAAAGTTTGTCCGCAGAAAGAATGTGGATATACCGAGCCGGTTGCTGTTACTGAAGAATAATCGAATCGTAAAGAATAAAAAGGGGCCATCTAGGCCCCTTTTTATTGTTCGCCAACTTCTGTTTTCTGTATTTCAGGCCGCGACGCGACGTTTGAACTCCCCGGTTCGGGTATCAATTTCGATTCTATCGCCAATCTCGCAAAACAGCGCAACCGGCAACTCAAAACCGGTAGCAACCTTTGCCGGCTTCATGACTTTACCGGAGGAATCGCCGCGTACAGCGGGTTCGGTGTAAACGATTTCACGTACCACTGTGGTCGGCAATTCGACGGAAATGGCTTTGTCCTGGTAAAAAACCACTTCGCAAGGCATGCTGTCTTCGAGATAATTAATGGCATCGCCAAGATTTTCCTCTTCGACTTCGTGCTGGTTGTAATCGGTATCCATGAAGACATACATCGGATCAGCGAAGTAAGAGTAGGTCACTTCCTTGCGCTCAAGCTGTACCACATCAAACTTGTCGTCAGCCCGGTAAATAGCCTCACTGGGGGAGTCGGTCAGGAGATTCTTCATTTTCATCTTGACCACGGACGCATTGCGCCCGGATTTGGTGTAGTCGGCTTTAAGGACCACCATAGGGTCATTGCCGATCATGATTACGTTGCCTGGGCGGACTTCTTGTGCGGTTTTCATGGTTCTTCCTGCTGAATGTTAAAAGTTGGACGGATAATGAAGCCGATTATTTTAACTTATTATTACAAAAATTTACTAAATTTGTCGTCAAATCTTCTTCTTTTATCAGTCTGTTTGCCCATTTCCGAGCGTGCTTTTCCAAGGTGGCGCGATGACTCCACAAGCTTTCCCAATCCGGAGCGCCAGCACCGCCACCGTTCCACGTTTCAAAAAATGTAGTCAGTTGCGTCGCCGTTGACCGGGGTAAATCAGCACAATACCGATCCAGAAATGCCCTCAGTTTGGGCCAATGCGCCCCGGCTTCCTGGGGATATATTTGCCAGGCCATGGGTCGCGCAGCCCACTGGGCACGAACAAAGGAATCTTCCCCGCGGACGAAATTGAAATTGCACGCCCACAAGAGCTTGTCATATCTATCCTGTTCCAGAAAAGGCAAAACCCTGACAATAAGACTCCCTTTTTTGAAAAGGTTCCCCGCTTTCGGATGAGGCGCCCCAAAAAAAGAGGATATTTGTGTCGTTGCCACCCCTTCCGGTACCAGGCACACCATCGGTGTCGTGCCTTTCGCCCAGTCAGAAAACAGGCTTATAGCAGAATTGTTGCCATAGCAGAACAGGGAAATCCGGACTTCATTTTTATCGGGAGCAGGGATGCC
>CAMTYG010000012.1:0-17926 GCA_947085875.1 uncultured Sulfuricella sp. | reverse complement strand
CATTCGCCTTCATGATGGCAGTTGGCCAGCTTGTAGGTCACGTGCAAGGGCGAAAACACACCGACGATGCCGTAAGTCAGGCCAATCGGGCAGACGTAGCGGCACCAGGCGCGCCGCGAATAGAATATCTCAAACAGCAGCAACAGCACCACCCACCCCAGCGCCAATCCGGGGCCGTAGATCAGCGCGCGGCTGACGATACCGACTGGCGAAATGGTTTCGAACACCGTGTAGCCGGTGACGGCCGCCATCAAGGCAAACAACACCCAGAACACCGTGCGCACGCCGCGGTGGAAAGCATGGTCGGAAATTTTCTTTTTTTTCACCAGGTACACGTGCAGCCGCTCGGCATTTTCCGCCAGGAAATGATAGGGGCAGGCCCAGGAGCAGAAAGTGCGTCCGCCCAGCAGCAGCCACAGGACGAAAACCGTACCGGTGCCGATGAGCAGGTTGACGATGATGTGCTTGTGCGCCAGCATCACTTGCAGCGCGGAATTCAGGTCGATCAGGTGGAAACCCAGCAGGCGCGAGGCGGTCATCGCGCCTTCCAGGATCTGGATGTCGAGCCAGAAGGACACCGTGAACAGCAGGTTGATCGCGAGCAGCGTAATCCAGCGCCGCTTGAGCCAGATATTTTTCTTCTGGTGCTCACGGGTTTCCGCCCTGAGCGCCTCAAAATCCAGTTTCTCGGCTTTTTTGTAGAAATGGATGGTTTTCGCTTCTTCAGTGTATTCCGCAGGCTGCAACTTGCTCGGGGCCGCTCCCAGCATTACCCGCACCGATTCCCAATATTTATTCGCCATCACGCACTCCAGCCTTTGCGCGCATCCACCACGATTGCCGCAGGCTCCACCGGACAAATCATTTCACACACGCCGCAACCCAGGCACGGCTCATGCACCGTCGGCGTCATGCGCTTGTTGCCATCCTTGTCCACCACCTCTTGCAGCGAAATCGCGCCCTTGATCGGGCAGGTGCGCACGCACAGGTCACACAACTCCAGGTCGAAGGGGTGGTCCCGAAGCGGGATCGGCTTCCAGCGCTCCACCGCGATAAAGCGCATGGTGCCTTTGAAATCTGCGCCGCGAGCCTGCCCCTTGAAACCCTTGCCCTGAACGGCGAGACAGGCGTCCGGACGCGCCAGGCGCGCCAACCCGGTGCGCTCCTTGAGATTCAGGGTCGGCTCCGGATCTTTTTCCTTGGCGAGCAGGATAGGCGGATTCGCCACCTTCATCTCGCTGCGCGTCGGCATGAAGGCGGGCTTGTCGTAAACCAGCGAGCCGGTGGGACAAGCCAGAATGCACTGCACGGCGTCGCAGGAGAAGTCGCAGGCCTGGCTGCGCGAATCGATATAAGGCACACCGATGCCGAAACCCTGATCGATGTCGTCGAGCTTGATCGCCAGCACCGGGCAAACCTGGACGCACTGCCCGCACTTGATGCAGGAAGAAAGGAAAGCCGACTCTTCCAGCGCGCCCGGCGGTCGCATCCGCACGCGCCACGCACTGGCCACCGGGATATAGCCCAGCGCGGAAATCCCCAGCACCGCCGCGCCCAGAATGATCGAGCGCAGGAATCGACGGCGTTCTTCAAGCTTGCGCTTGTTGACCAGCCCGGTGTTCGGCGCCGCCGGCTTTATTTCGGCTGTCACTTTCGTACCTTTCCTGGCTTGTTAAATTTCGGCGCATCGTCCTGAAGGATCAGCTCCGGATTTGAGAAGGGCGCCAAGCGCTCAAGAAAATCGAGCGCTTCCATCAGCGGCGCATTCTTGAAAAAGCGGGCGTAAGGAATTTCCATCCACAGCCGGTCCGCATAGGCAAACAGCTTGTAGGGAGTATCGCCGATGCCGTCGTTATTGCGGTCGAACCCCTGGTAGTTGTCCCAGTAATTGCCGTGCCACTCGTTGCGCCTGGACGAGCCACCCCCTCCCACCGCCACGTCGGTCAGGTTGCCCTCGAAGACGTTCTTTTTAAAGATATTGCCTTCCCGGTCACTATTGAACATCACGCCGATGCCATTGTAGGCGATGCGGTTACCCTCGATGCGGATCGTCGAATCCGGCTGGAAAGGGGAAAGATCCGAGCTGATGCCGGTGCCGCAGTAGATGATCTCGTTGTTCTCGACTACAGCGCCGCTCGCCTCCTTGAATCCCACTCCCATGCCGGTCGACCCGGTGGAGTGGGAGATCACATTGTTACGCACGATCATGCCGTCGGTGTACATCAGGTAAATCCCCACCGAATTGTCGTAGTAATAGTTGCTATCCACCACATTCTGGCCGGCGAACATGAAATGCAGGGAATACCGGCTTCTGACGGCTCTATTCTTCCAGAACACATTGCCTTTGGAATACCACACCACGGTGTCCCGTGAATCGGAAATGTCATTGAATTCGACCCGGTTATTCATGCTGTACCAGAGCCGTATGGCATCGCCGCGCACCCCCAGTTCGACTGGCTTGGACTTGATTTTGTTGCTGCGGACGATGTTGTTGCTGGATTGCTTGAGGTCGATGCCGAACAGGCAATCGTCGATGACCAGGGATTCGATAAGGTTGTTGTTGCCGCGTACATTCAGACAGGCGTCATCAGCATCGTGCGACGAACCGGAGCCGGTAAGGCGCAGTCCGCGCAGCGTGGAGCTGTTGGCTTGCAGCACGAACACCGTGCTTTTGTTGCCGCCGTCGATGGTGACCTTGCCGCCACCGTCTATCACGATGGGCTTATCCACCAGAACCGGCCCGGCATAGAGACCGGGCTTGGGCTTGAGCGTACCGCCGGCGGGCGTGGCGTCCACCAGCTTCTGGAACGAGGGCAAATGGTGGATGCGCGAGTCGCGCTCGTGTAGCGGCACCAACTGCACGGGCTTATCCACATCCACGCGGGGAGCGGTGCTCAAGTCGGGGCTGCCCCCAAGCTCGGCGGCCATACCCACTGAAATTGGGGCCACCAGCAATATCCATGCGCAGGCTGTTCGCAAACAGTTAGTCACAAGCTCAACTTTAATTTGGGTTATGCCTCAAAGTACGGGTAGGATGGGTGGAGCGTAGCAGATCAAAACAAGCGCCTTTCTCATTTGCCTCCTCTCCCGCTTGCGGGAGAGGGTTGGGGAGAGGGAACCCATCAATCATCACCGTAAAGCGATGGGTATCGGCGCAAGCGCCTCAACCCATCCTACGGATTATCCCTTCAACCCCGTTCTTCCCGCATCATTTTGCGGCGAATCAGAAGCGCCGGGAGCAGTGCGGCAGAGGCCAGCAGCAACAGGGCATAGCCATAATGGGGGTAAGAATGGGTGCCAAACTGCGCCACCATGCCCTCGCCGAAAACGGTCGGCATGAAGGGTTTGACGGTGAAGGCGCCCCAAGGGTGCAGGTTATGCCCGAAGAACCACAGCCAACCCGCGTAATCCAGCACAAAGAAAACCGGGAGCAGCGCCGGAACCAGTGGCAGCAGCAGCGGGAACTTGCGGATTTTCCAGACCCCCAGCATGATGATCAGCATAGCGACCACAAGCCCTCCCATCGTCGCCATGGTTGCGGCCTTCAGATTGGCCACCCAGCGGTTCAATATTTCGGGCTGATTGAAGAAGGTGCTTGCCGCCTGGTAGTAGTGCCCGGCAAACTTATCCAGACTACCCATCACGATCTGATCGCCCACCATCCAGGCTACCACCGCCGCGAAGCCCAGGCCCAGCACGATGAGCTGCTGCTTGCGCTGCGTCGCCATGAATCCCAGCAGCATCACGGCGAAAAGGCCAAAGAAGAATTTCGCCAGGGGGCGCTCAACCGGCGCGCCGGTCTCGATCGGGTACATCCCCACATAGTGGTTGATGGTGTTCATTTCGTGCACGCAATCCAGGCCTACCTGCCGCCCCCCCCGCAATGCGCCTTCTTCGCGGTGGGCAAGGTCATCGCCCAGGTCAACCTGGAGGGTTTCCTGATGCATGCGGCTCGATTTCGGAGGCGCCTTGCAGCCATTGTATACGCCATCCATGTGGAAATGAATGCGAATGCCGTCCGGGAAAGCTTCCTTGGGATAGTTCGGCGCGGTCAGCGACACCCACCAGATCGGGGAAAAATAAGCCACGATCATCAGGATCAGCGCAACCAGGGTCAACCCCCTGACCAGCAACATCGGATTCTTTGCAGCAATCATCGTCATCACTCGCTTTTTTGATTCTGGCATGCAACCGAAGGCGTAAAGCCACCCTCAGAGACAGCGCTTTAAGCCGTCGCGGCAACCGTACTTCATTTATATGCTAAGAAATTTATATTCTTGCGCTAAGGAAAACAGGCCTCCCTGCCTTCCTTAGTTTTTCTTGAACCACTGACAGCCGCTAGCAACCCGTCGGCCTTGAAGAATCGAAGCGAATAATTCTGCAAAGCCAGGACAGATTTTACCGGTATTGCAGGTCAATAGCCGTTCTATTTAGTCCGTTCCGCTAAAACAATTACAATAAACCGTTCGGCCTGAGCTTGTCGAAGGCCAGTATTGGCGCGGGATTAGCGGTTCGACAAGCTCACCGCGAACGGTAACGGTTTTGACGGAACGCACTACTATTGACCAAAAAAGCGGCGAAATATGTACCGGCCAGGCGGATTACCCCGGCCACACCCCCCGAGGGCAAGTGCAGCCGATTTCCTTTAAGTCCGGCAGGCTGCCAGGCCATTACTTCTTCTTGCCACCGGCCTTCGGCTTGCACATCGAACCAGGCATCATCAGGCTGGCCTGGTAGGCGGAAATCGCCACCAGTTGCTCGTTGGTGTAGGGCTTGATCACCTTCACCATATCCGGGTTGGCATTGCGGCGGTGACCGTCGCGAATTTCGTTCATCTGGCGCAACAGGTACTTATAATGCTGGCCGGCGATAACCGGATAAAACTTCTCCTTGTTGCCTTCTCCGTTGGCGCCGTGACATTCCTTGCACTGCTTCTCGTAGAGTTCCTTGCCCTTGGCGATCTGCAAGGCAGCATCGACGCCCTCATACTTGCCGTGGCCAACGGGGATGCACAGGCCCTCGATGTAGGCTGATACATCGGCAAGCTCTTGCGGGTCGCTCAGAGTCACGGCGAAAGGATACATGGTCGGGTTGTCGCGCAGGCCGGCGCGAATGTCGGCCATCTGCTTGATCAACACGGTGGTGTGCTGGCCGGCAAGCTGCGGGAAGGTGCCGTCAGGACGCCCCGCGCCGGAGGGCAGGTGACAGGCGCCGCACACTTCATAGGCTTCCAGGCCAGCCTTGGCATCACCCTTGAGCTTCAGTGCCTCAATTTTTTCGCCTTCCTGAGCATTCCAGACATAGCCTTTTCCCTCAATGCCGGCTTTATGAACCGCCGGCGCCCCAGCAAAAACCATCGTGGAACCTAACGCCAGGGACAGCGCCAATACTAAAGATTTCTTCATCTCATTCCTTTCAATTTCGACAAAACGATTCAGCCCGAGAGCAATCATTCAAGTTAAAAACGAATGTAATTGATACTCTTGCCCGTGCGCATTGATTTAATCAATCCAGAGGCACTCCGCTCCGGCAGTAGCCCGAATCAGGGTTTCAGCTTGGAAACGTACACTGCAAGATCCTTGATTTCCTCGTCACTCACGATAACCATCACACCTTTCATGGCCGCGCTGTTGCCGTTAGATCGGGCGCCACTCTTGATATCGAGCATCTGTTTTTCAATGTACTTGACGTTCTGGCCGGCGATCTTCGGGTAATCGGGCATCAACGTTTTCTTGCCGTCCTTGCCATGACAGGCAGTACAGGTTTTTTCCATGTACAGCTTTGCGCCATCTCCCGCAAAGGCAGAGCTGCATATTAAAGCAGCGGACAGCGTTGCGGCGACAACTGGTAAAAGCTTCATATTTAGACCCCTAGTCAAAAAAACAACACGTTACAACGCCAAAAAATTCTAACTGTTATATTGACACAGATCAACGAAATATTAAAGATATGAGCATCTTTTTATCTCGCGCCTGTAATTTGCAGTCAAAAAAGGCGGGGAGCATTTCCATGCCTCCCGCCTTCGGATGTTACCGCTCAGTCAAGCCAGCTTACTTACCCACCTTGGTAGCGCCTTTTTGCTCCAGGTAGGTCTTGGCGCGCAGGCCGAGGTCGGCGGTCTTCACCTGGTACTGCCAGACCTGCTCAGCCCACAGGGTGGCATTCTGCCAATCGCCCTTCTTGGCAGATTCCTCGTGCTTGGCCTTGGCTGCAGGCATCTTGCCCAGCTGGTCGGTGGCGTCCTCGACCATCGCCACCACATCCGGGAAGTCCTTGTAGTTGACGCTGGTGATGTAACCCACCACGCTGTCGATCACCGCCTGGGTGTCGGCGATTCTCTTCAGCTGCTTGTCGTAGTCGGCCTTGGTGTAGATCGCCTTCTGCTCAACCGCCTTGACTTCCTTGTAGCCCTTCGGCTTGACCAGGAAGTAGCCCTGCATTTCCAGGTGCAGCGCAGAGCAGAACTCGGTGCAGTAGTACGGATACACGCCTTCCTTGTCCGCCTTGAACTTCACCGTTACGGTCTTGCCTGGCTCGACCGAAGCATGCACGTTGTAGGTGCTCACCGTGAAGCCGTGGGTTTCGTCCTGGGCACGCTCGAGGTTGGTCAGGTGGATGGTTATTTCGTCACCCACGGTCGCCTCAATGGTTTCCGGCGTGAAGTGCGAGCGGATCATGGTGCCGAACACTTCAACCTTGCCAGGCTTGGTCACGGTCTTCTCTTCACCCGCCCTGACAGCGCCCGGATGCGGCTTGTCGGTACGGCTGTCGGTACCCACCTTGTAACGCACGCCCGGCTTCAGGGTCTTGGCATCGATCGCCACGGCGTAGTGCGGCTCGCCCAGCGGCAAGGGCATGTCATACAGCAATTGCATCTTGTCGTTGGCGATATCGATCAACTGGTGGTTCTGCGGATGCAGCGGGCCAACCGGCTGGAAGCGGTCGATCGCCAGCTTGTTCAGCGCCACCAGATAACGGCCCTTCGGATCCGCCGAGTCACCTTCCATTGTCATCAAATGACCGACGTTGTAGTGCACGGAGATCTTGTCCAGCACCTTGCCTTCACAGTAGTCCCACTTGGCGACCTGGGAATCCACATACAGCGAGGTGTAGGCCACGCACTTCTTCGCATCGTACTGGGTATGCAGTGGCCCCAGGCCCAACTGAACCTGCTTGTGCAGCGCGTCCTGCATGGCGATCACGGGAATGCCGTAGGAGTCTTTTCCCTCGAACTTGCCGGCCTTGATCGCAGCCTGGATTTTCTCGAAGCTGTATACTGAAACGTGCGTATCCAGCTTGCCGGCCACCGTGATGAACTTGCCATCAGGCGTCACATCGACACCGTGCGGGCTCTTCGGCTCCGGGATCAAGAACAGGATGCCTTCCTTGATCGAGGTTTCCATCATGAGCACGTCATGGCCGTTGATCTTCTTGGCCTTGCCTTCGGCAACCAGTTCGGCAGCCCGCTTCCAGTTGATCACGTGCAGGTAGTCGGTATCTTTCGCCGAGCAGCCCGCCTCATACGGAGGACGCCCCTTCTCGATGCCGCCGACATAGCGCTCGGTACAGAAGGAGTTGGTGAAGGACCAGCCGTCGGACGGGCCTTTACCGGCATCGGACAAGTCCTGGCTGTAAGGCGGCAACTCGAGCGAGAAGGATTTCTTCACGTCGATGCGGCCTTCCTTGCGGTCGAATTTCCAGTAGGTCACGCCGCCGCGGTATTCCTCGTTGAAGCGCTCGAGCGGAACGAATTTCTTGTTCGCCAGCGGAGTAGCGTACTGGGCGCCCTCGATGATGTACTCGGTATTCGGTGTCACGAAAGCGCCGCCGTGTTCCGATTTGAAAATCGGGTTGACCACGATCTGCTTGGTCTCGAAGTCGCGCAGGTCAATCACCGCCAGACGGGGGTTGGCCTTGTCGTTGATGAACAGGAACTGGCCGTCATACTTGCCGTTGGTTTCGGAAAGCGCCGGGTGGTGGGTGTCGCCCCAGGTGATCTGCTTGCCGTCGATGTTGCCTTGGGCCAGCACGGCCTTGGAACTTTCATCGAAGCCATAGCCCTGCCAGGGTTCCGGCGTGAACACGCCGATGTATTTCAGGATGCGCATGGACGGAATGCCGTACACGATCACCTGGCCAGACTGGCCGCCGGAGCTGAAGGCGACGAAGTCATCGCGCTTGCCGGTCGGCACATAAGTTTTGGACGCGGCCAGCAAATCCTGTTGCGACAAGCCGCGCCGTTTCATTACGTCCTGCAGCGATTCCGATGACCAGGCACTGGACACTGCGGCTAAACCCATCCCCGCCGCTAATGCCAGCGTGGCCGTTTGCTTAGTAAAAAGCTTCATAAACGCCTCCTATTATTAAAACCATGTAAAGGGAAAACCTTGCACCCAACCTCTGCCAACCAAAATTCAGGGTGTGCGATTTGACACACTGAATGCTAAATGTAGCATATCTTTAATTCTTTGACCTAGATCAAGTTGCAAATCTTATTTCTGCGTCTATCAACTAAAAAATTCTCATGTTACCGGACAAAACAGCCCAGACCAGGATCACCCCCCAGCCGCAAAACTCCGCCAGCCACAAGCGGCGCCCGCCCGACATCGCGCAACAGCCAGGCCGAAGTCGCCAAACCATGCGCCAGATCATTCGCCACGGCAGCGGCCAGGTGCAAGGCTGCGGTCACCCCGACAGCGCTGTCAACTGTGGTTGTCACCACACACTCCGCGTTCGCCTCACGCGCACGGCGCGCCAGCGCGAGCGCAGGCACCAGTCCGCCCAGCGCCATCGGCTTCAACACCACACGCCGCACCGGCGGCTGATTAAACACCGCACCCGCGCCCATGATCCGCAAGGATTCATCCACCGCCAGCGGGAAAGGAACTTTAGCCTGCAAGCGAAACCACCCCGCCATGTCCGGGTTGGCCAGGGGATCCTCGACCGATTCCACCGGCAGGCCGTCCAAAGCACCGAGAAAACCTTCCGCCTCCCTCTCATTCCACGCACAGTTCGCGTCCAGCCGCAAGGAAACGCCCGCCGGCAGGCAACGCGCCAGATCATGCAACAAAGCGATTTCCTCATGCCCTGCCGCCAGCCCCACCTTCAGCTTGAGAACCGAATAACCTTCAGCCACCGCAGCCAATGCGCGCACAACCGTTTGCCGATCCAGGCCGCCGAGCACGGCATTCACCTTGACGGCAGCGGATGAACGCGGGTTAAGCCAGCGCGCCAGAGGAAGCCCGGCCTGCTGCGCCAGCAAGTCGAGCAGGGCCGTTTCCAGGCCGCAACAGGCCGCAGGCGCTCCGGCTGCGCCTGCGGCTATCCTGCCGAGCGCCGCTTCCGGCGACAGTCCGGGCAGCGCCGCAGCCCAACCCGACAGGCAAGCGGCAGCGCTGTCCATGCTTTCCGTGCCGGCTTGCGGCAGCGGGGCGCAGTCGCCGTAACCGACCAACCCCGCGCCGGTCTCCAGCCTGACCAGCCAGCCTTCGCGCACGGCGAACCCGCCGCGCGCGCTGACCCACGGCTGGCGCAGCGGCAGGCGATAGGGAGCGAAAGTGCAGCGGGTAAGGAGCACTACAGGAGAGGATCGAGTGCCTGCTGCAGGAGAACTGGCGTCATGATTCCGCGTTTGACGGCAACGATGTTGCCCTGGCGGTCAAGCACGATGGTAAAGGGCAGGCCTGCGATCTTGTTGCCAAGGGCGCGCAACAGGGCGATGCCCTGATCCTTGCCGGCCATTGCCACGGTATAGTTGATGCCATAGACCTTGCCAAAATCACGCACCGAATCGGCATTGTCCTCAACCGCTGCGCCGATGAATACGATGCCGCGCGGGCCATACTTTTTCTGTGCCTCGATCAAGTGCGGGATCTCCGTGCGGCAAGGCCCGCACCAGGTCGCCCAGAAGTTCAACACCACCCGCTTCCCCCTCAGTTCCGCCAGCGGCACCGGCTTGCCGTCGAAATCGGCCAGCGTGGCGGCAAACACCGGGGCGGATGAGGGCATGGATTCCATTTCGGCGGCCACGGACGCGCCGGCCATAAGAACCAAGCCCAGCGCAAACCAATAAACAAGTCTGGTCATAGCAATAACCCAATGCTTAACAGAACCCCGAAACCCAACTGCAGTTGCGCAGTATGCGCCAGGATGAGGTTGAACACCGGCCCCGGCTGCTCACGCCGGAAACGCCGCCACAAAGACAGCGCCGGAGGCAGCGACAACAGCGGCAGCCCGATCCCCCACCCGGAATGACTCAAATAGGCCAACAGCGGCAACAGCAAGTAGGGCGTAAACAGCAACAGCGCATATTCCACCTGACTGCCACCGCGTCCGATTCGCACTGCCAGGGTGTTTTTTCCGATCTTCCGGTCACTGTCGAGATCGCGGTAATTGTTCACCGCAATCACCGCTGCGGCCAACAAACCGACCATGGATGCAGCAACGAAAACGCTCCACCCCAGACTGAATGTCTGTAGGTAATAGCTGCCCATCACCGCTCCCAGACCGAAAAACAGCCAGACGAACAGCTCCCCCAAGGCGCTGTAGGCAAGGGGGCGAGGCCCGCCGGTATAGGCCCAGCCGGCGGCCAGCGAGCACAGTCCAAGCAGCTGGATCGGCCAGCCGCCATGCCATACCAGATAAAACCCCGGCAGCACCGCCAAGCCGAAGCAGGCGAAGGCGGCGCGGCGCACGGTCACGGGAGCGAGCCATCCGGAGGCGGTGGCGCGGGCCGGGCCAACACGTTCAGCGCCATCCGCGCCGCGCTCGAAGTCGCTGACATCGTTATGCAGGTTAGTGCCGATCTGGATCAACATCGCTGCCAGCAGCGCCGCCAGCAGCGGCAGCCATAGCACAGCGCCGGTCTCGGCATAGGCCAGGCTGCTGCCGACCATCACCGGCGTCAGGGAAACAGTCAGGGTCTTGGGCCGGATCGCCAGCCACCAGGCGTGAACAGGTAGGGTGGGCACAGCTTTATCGTGCCCACGCGGACAGGCAATCAACCGCGTGGGCACAAAAACGTGCCCACCCTACCTGACTCATCTCACGGTGCTTCATGATGCTACGGCCGGCGCGGAAACTTGCCGAAATCGGGAGCCCGCTTCTCCAGCCAGGCATTGCGCCCTTCCTGGCCTTCCGGCGTCATGTAAAACAGTGCCGTGGCGTTACCGGCTAATTCCTGTATCCCCGCCAGGCCGTCGGTATCCGCATTGAATGCCGACTTCAACACCCTGAGCGCGGTGGGCGAGAGTTGCAGCATCTCCCGGCACCATTTGACGGTTTCGCTTTCCAGTTCCGCCAGCGGCACCACCGCGTTGACCAACCCCATCGCCAGCGCTTCCCGGGCATCGTACTGGCGGCACAGAAACCAGATTTCCTTGGCCTTCTTGATGCCGACCGTGCGCGCCAGCAAGCCGGCGCCGAAGCCGGCATCGAAACTGCCGACGCGCGGCCCGGTCTGGCCGAAGCGGGCATTGTCGGCGGCGATGGTCAGATCGCAGATCAAATGCAGCACGTGTCCGCCGCCGATGGCGTAGCCGGCCACCATCGCCACCACCGGCTTGGGCAGACCGCGAATCTGGCGCTGCAAATCCAGCACGTTGAGATAGGGCACACCCTGGTCGTCGTGGTAACCGCCGTCGTCACCGCGCACCTTCTGGTCGCCGCCGGAACAGAACGCCTGGTCGCCGGCGCCGGTCAATATGATGGCGCCGATTTCCGGGTCCATGTGCGCCCGGTGAAAAGCATCCATCAACTCCCGCACCGTCTGGGGCCGGAAAGCATTGCGCACCTCGGGGCGGTTGATGGCGATCCGGGCGATACCCTCCGCCTGGTGGTAGAGAATATCGCCATATAAGCCGGTAGATTTCCAATCCATTCCCAGTTCCCGCCGCATGATCCAAGACCGGCACAGTATATGCGGGCAGCCCGCTTTTCTCAAACCGGAGCCGCAACCGGAGCTAAGACTTTTCCTTACCATACCGTAAAGAATATGGCTATAATCCATTCTGCTTAAGCTTTATGATTTATCAAAAACAATTATCCAATCATGGCGTTATAATGCAATCGAGGAGGTTTTATGTTCCACAATCTGAAAGTCGGCTCCCGGCTGGCCATCCTGACTGCCGTGATGGCGCTGTTCCTGGTGATAATCGGCATCATCGGCCTGCGCGCCACCGCAAGCGTGATCGCCAGCCTGGAAACGGTATACCTGGACCGAACCGTTCCGCTGATGGATTTGGGGAAAATCATCGACAAGGTCAACCTCGTCCGGCTGAACGCGGTGACGGCAGCCAACGCCAGCAGCCAGGATGTGGTCAAGGAGGCCATCAGCAAGACACAGCAGCGGGATCAGGAAATCGACGCGCTATGGAGCAAATACATGGCGACCACCCTCACCCCGGAAGAAAAGCAACTGGCAGACACTTTTGACCAGCAATGGAAAACCTACCGGGAATCGCGCGAGCGCACGATGAACTCTGCAAGCGCCGGAGATTTCGAGGCCGCCAGGGAAAACGCCAAGAAGGATGCGGGCCCCAAATACAGCACCGCACGGGATACCATGTTCAAGCTTCTTGAACTCCAGGGGGCAATCGCCAAGGAAGAATTCGACCGGGCCGAAGCCAGCTATGCCATGGGCCGAAACCTTTCGATCGGCGTCATCGTCGGCGGCGTGGCGCTCGGGCTGTTCCTGGCCTGGTGGATCATCCGCTCGATCACCGGCCCGCTCAACCGGATGCGCACCACCATCACCGAAGTCGAGAAAAACGGCGACTTCACCCGGCGCATCCCGGTCGACACCGAGGATGAAGTCGGGCAAACCGCCAAATCCTTCAATGAGCTCATGGCCGCCTTGCAGCAGACTCTCGGCCAGGTGCTCGACAGCGTGGCCAAGGTGTCGGACGCGGCGCAAAGCCTTTCCGCCGCGTCCGGCCAGGTCGCCGCAAGCTCGTCGTCCCAGAGCGAGGCCACCTCCTCGATGGCGGCCGCGGTCGAGGAAATGACCGTCAGCATCAACCACGTTTCCGACAGCGCGCGCGAAGCCGTGGAGATTTCCCGCAAATCGGGCAAGCTCTCCACCGAGGGCGGGGAAGTCATCCAAAAGGCCGCCGCGGAAATGTCCCAAATCGCCGAAACCGTGCGCCACACCGCCAAAACCATCGAAGAGCTGGGGCAGCAGTCGAACCAGATTTCCTCCATCGTCCAGGTGATCAAGGACGTCGCCGACCAGACCAACCTGCTCGCCCTCAATGCGGCGATCGAGGCCGCCCGCGCCGGCGAACAGGGCCGGGGCTTTGCGGTGGTGGCCGATGAGGTGCGCAAGCTGGCGGAACGCACCACCAAGGCCACGGCAGAAATCACTCAGATGATTGGGGCGATACAGCACAGCGCCCAAGCCGCGGTCTCCACCATGGACTCTGCCGTTGGCCAGGTCAGCGGCGGCGTGGCGCTGGCAAACCAGGCCGGCTCGGCCATCGTCCAGATCAAGGACGGGGCGGAGCGGGTGGTCGGCGTCGTCAACGACATCTCGTCGGCCCTGGCCGAGCAAAGCAGCGCCAGCAATGACATTGCCGGACAGGTGGAAAAAGTGGCGCAGATGACCGAGGAAAACAATGCCGCCGCAGCCGAAACCGCCAATGCGGCCAATAACCTGCAAGTATTGGCGAATAACATGCGGGCCGCGGTGAGCCGGTTCAAGATCTAGCGGTGCCCGATGCCGACAATGGGTAGGGTGGGCACGTTTTTTGTGCCCACGCGGAAACAACCTCCGCTGCCCGCGTGGGCACAAAGGTGTGCCCACCCTACATGGCTAACCTGCCATTGCGCCAACCGCCCGTGCTCTCTACAATTGCCAGGCAATTGTTAATGTCCAAATGCTGGCTACAATGAATTCCCCGGCTGCAAGGCGGCCAATGCGTCACTCAGGAAACCCAATGAATCAGGAAGTTGGCGTTCAAACCGCCCCCTCCAGTGCGATCAAAATCTCAGCCCAAGGGACTTACAAGATCCCGGCGCTGCGGGTTTTATCCGAAATCACCAGCAGCCTGTCCAGCGAGAACAACCTGGATGCGCTGCTGGAGCGCTTTCTCGGCACCATGATCAAGCTCGCCGGCGCCGATGCCGGCGCAGTGCGGGTGTTGACTGCCGATGGCCTGTATCTGCGCCTGGTCGGCGCCTTGGGGCTCCCCCCCGAAGTGATCGAGCAGGAGCGCTACATCCCGGTCGACTGCGGCGTCTGCGGTGAAACCGCGCGCGAGCATACCGTACACAACAGCACCAACCTGAAAGCCTGCGAGGAGCGCACCGCCCACAACTACTTCGGCAAGCAATGCCTGCGCGTGGTGGCCGTGCCATTGCGCTATCAGGGCAAGATGCTGGGGGTGTACAACCTGTTCATGGCTACCGACAACCCGGTACCGGAAGACGTATCGCTCCTGTTTCAGTCGATCAGCGAACACCTCGGCATGGCGCTGGAAAACGCCAGGCTGACACGTGAAAATCTGCGCATCAGCCTGACCAACGAGCGCCAGATGCTGGCCAACGAACTGCATGACTCGCTCGCCCAGACCATGGCCTACATGAAAATGCGCCTGCCGCTGTTGCGCGACGCCGTGGCGAACCGCGACGAGGCGCGCTCCAACAAATACGTCAACGATCTCGGCCAGGCGCTGGATTCCGCCTATACCGAATTGCGCGAGCTCCTCACCCAGTTCCGCAACCGGATGGACCCGCGCGGCTTGCTGCCGGCGCTGTACGACATCGTCGGCAATTTTTACGACAAGACCGGCATCACCATCGACTTCATCAACCACGCGCCCGACATCAACCTCAGCCCCGAGCAAGAAGTCCAGGTCTATAACATCGTGCGCGAGGCGTTGAACAACGTATCCAAGCACTCGCGCGCCAACCATGTGAGCATGGCAATCGAGATCAGGCAAAGCCGCTACGTCATCAGCGTCGAGGATAACGGTATCGGCATCGCCGGCAAGCTTAACACTGACAGTGGCATGCACCTTGGCCTCAACATCATGCGCGAACGGGCAAAACAAATGAATGCCGAAGTGACCGTCACCCCGGGAGAGAAGACTGGCACCCGGGTAACCCTGAGTTTCCCGGTCTCCGCCGGGGACAGGGAGGGTAGTCTATGAGCGACCCGATTCGCGTCGTGCTGGTAGACGACCACACCCTGTTCCGCATGGGCCTGGCCGAATTGCTGGAGCAGCGCGGCAGCATCAAGGTGGTGGGCGTCACCGGCAAGGCGGACGAAGCGCGCCGCCTGTTGCGGGAAGCGCAACCCGACGTGCTGGTGATGGACCTGCACATGCCGCCGCTCGACGGCCTTAGCCTGTTCCGCCAGCTGCGCCAGGAAGGTTTTACCACCCCCACCCTGATGCTGACGGTCAGCAACGCCGAAGAGGATCTCTCCAATGTATTGCGTGCCGGCGCCCGCGGCTATCTGCTCAAGGACATGGAGCCGGACGACGTGGTGGACGCAATCCTGCGCGCTTCACGCGGCGAAACCGTGGTGGCTCCCGCGATGACCATGAAGCTGGTCAAGCTGCTGCAAAACGGCCAACCAGCCAGTTCCTCGACTTCGATGCTCGACTCGCTCACCCAGCGCGAGCGCGAAATCCTCACCCATCTGGCACAGGGCGAAAGCAACAAAGTGATCGCCCGCGCACTCGACATCAGCCACGATACCGTCAAACTGCACGTTCACCATATTCTTGCCAAACTCAACCTGACTTCACGCGTTGAGGCGGCGGTCTTCGCCGTGGAGCACAAACTCAGCACCCAAAGCGGCCAGCTCACCAGTTAGCTGCCTTACCTCAACGAATGGATTCTACGATATGGATTTTTTTCCGATATTTTTCGACATCAAAAACAAACCCTGCCTGGTCATCGGCGGCGGCGAAGTAGCAACGCGCAAAGCGGGGATGCTGATGCAGTCCGGCGGCCTCGTCACCGTCGTCTCACCCGAGCTGACCCGCACCCTGAAAGAGCTGGCGGACGCGGGGAAAATCGCCCATGTCGCGGAAAAATTCCGCCCCGAACACCTCGGCGAAGCCGTTCTGGTGATTGCCGCCACCGACGACCGCGCCGCCAACGAGGAAATTTCAAAAGCCGCGAAAGCGCTGCGCATCCCGGTGAATGTCGTGGACAACCCTGACTTATGCTCCTTCATCATGCCCTCGGTGATCGACCGCTCGCCGCTGGTCATCGCGATTTCCAGCGGCGGCACATCGCCGGTGCTGGCACGGGTAATGCGATCCAAGCTGGAAACCTTCATCCCGGCTGCCTACGGACGGCTGGCACACTTTGCGGCGAGCTTCCGCGACCAGGTTAAAACCCACATTCTGCCGGCCAAGCGCCGCATCTTCTGGGAAAACATCCTGCATGGTCCGGTGGCCGAAATGGTGCTTTCCGGGCAGGACCAGGCCGCCCGGAAAGCCCTGGAGCAGGCGCTTACCCGTGATGCCGGCGATACGACGCCGCCACGCGGCGAGGTCTACCTGATCGGCGGCGGCCCCGGCAACCCCGACCTGCTTACCTTCCGCGCCCTGCGCCTGATGCAGCAGGCTGACGTGGTGGTCTACGACAACCTGGTTTCCCCGGCGGTACTGGAACTGGTACGGCGCGACGCCGAACGCATCTATGTCGGCAAAAAACGCGCCGACCACGCCATGCGCCAGGAAAATATCAACGAGCTGCTGGTCAAACTCGCCCAGGAAGGCAAGCGCGTAGCGCGGCTGAAAGGCGGCGACCCCTTCGTATTTGGCCGCGGCGGCGAAGAAATTGAAACCCTGGCGGCCCACGGCATCCCGTTCCAGGTCGTACCCGGCATCACCGCCGCCACCGGCGTCTCATCCTACGCCGGCATTCCGCTGACCCACCGCGATTACGCCCAGTCCTGCGTATTCGTCACCGGCCATCTGAAGGACGGCAGCGTCAACATCGACCTCACCGGCATCGCCAAAACCAACCAGACCATCGTCATCTACATGGGGCTGATGGGACTGCCGACATTGTGCCAGGAACTGGTCGCCCACGGCCTGCCGATCACCACGCCCGCCGCCATCGTGCAACAAGGCACCACCTACCAGCAGAAGGTGGTCACCGGCACCCTGGCAACCCTGCCCGAACTCGCGGTCAAGGCAAAAATGAGGCCGCCTACCCTGATCATCGTCGGTGAAGTGGTGAAACTGCAGGACAAGCTGGCCTGGTTCAAGCCGGAACCGATCGAAGGCGGCTCCGACTTCGCGCGAACAAGCAGCGATTAGCACTGTAGCCCGGATGCAGCGCAGCGCAATCCGGGAGCGGCACTGGACAGCCTTGCAGACCGGCACGCCAAGGTGAGAGTCATGACAAGGGTTGAAAGGCTGCGTCTGGGCAATTTCGGGGAATGCCGACCGCTGGAAAGCGGTGTATGGGAACTCAAAATCGACTGGGGGCCGGGGTATCGAGTTTATTATGCCCAGGCTGGGCAAAGACTGGTGCTGCTGCTCATTGGGGGCGACAAGCGCAAGCCAAACCACAGACATCAAGACTGCGGTCGCCTATTGGCGCGATTGGCAAAGGAGACAAACATGAAAGCCATGAAATCCCACGATGACGCCACCGTGGAAATGCTCAAACGCGATCCCGAACTCGCGGAGGAATACCTGCGCGCCGCCCTCGAAGAAATCGCCGAGCCCGGCGGGGAGGCGGCATTCCTGGCAGCATTGCGCCAAGTCGCCATGGCGCGGGGCGGCATTACCCAAATTGCCGCAACCACCGGCATGAAGCGCGAAGCCGTATCCAGGGCGCTGTCCCCCCGCGGCAACCCGACCCTCAAAACCCTTGCCGCAGTCTGCCGCGCCATAGGTGTGCGGCTGGACGCCCATATCGCGTAGGTCAGACACCCCGTGCCAGACGGTTTATTTTT
>CAMTYG010000011.1:0-17238 GCA_947085875.1 uncultured Sulfuricella sp. | reverse complement strand
TGCCTTGGCGGCAGCCGTCTTCTCGGCCATGCGAGCTGCTTTTTCTGCTTTCTCGCGTTCTTCCCTCATCTGCTTGAACTCGAAGCGTTGCCGGGCCTGCTCCGCCGCTATTTTTTCCCGGTCCAGCGCGGCGATTTCGCTCTTGGCATAGCGGAAATAGGAGACCAGCGGGATGTGGCTGGGGCAGACATAATCGCAGCAGCCGCACTCGATGCAGTCAAACAGGTTGTAGGCGCGCGCCTTGTCGAAATTCCTGCTTTGCGAGAACCAGAAAAGTTCTTGCGGCTGGAGGCTGCACGGGCAGGCCTGGGCGCATTGGGTGCAGCGGATGCACGGCATGGCCGCCGGTTTGGGCGGGAACAGCGCGGGCGAGGCGGCGATCACGCAGTTGATCGCCTTGGTCAGCGGGGCGTCAAGATTGTTCAGGTCGAAGCCCATCATCGGCCCACCGATAATGTAGTGGCTGGTGTCGGGCCTGGCGCCACCCGCCAGCTGGACGAGATCGCCGAGCGGGGTGCCGATCAGCGCCTCGAAATTCTGCGCTTTGGCGACATTGCCGGTAACCGTGACAATGCGCGAGATCACCGGCTCACCATGGTTAACGGCGCGGTGCACGGTATAGGCGGTACCGGTGTTGGAGCAGGTGACGCCGATATTGACCGGGCGCTGGCCGCTCGGCACTTCCTTGCCCGTGAGCAGCTTGATCAGCTGCTTTTCGCCGCCGCTGGGGTATAGGACGGGCAGCGTGACCACTTCAAAGCTGGTTCCCTGGCAAGCGGCTTGCATTGCCGCGATGGCCTCGGGTTTGTTGTCCTCAATGCCGATCAGGACTTCTTCCGGCTGCATCAGGTGCGCCATGATCTTGATGCCGGCGACGATTTCGGCTGCTCGTTCGCGCATCAGCAGGTCGTCGGAGGTGATCCAGGGTTCGCACTCGGTGCCGTTCAGTACCAGGGTCTTGATCTTCTGCCGGCCGGGATTGAGTTTGACCCAGGTGGGGAACACCGCGCCGCCCAGGCCGACGATACCGGCATCGCGCAGCAGGGCGCGCACCGCGTCGGGGTCCGCCGTCGTGTAGTCCAGCGGCTGGCGCTCTGTCCAGCGGCTCTCGCCATCCGCCTTGATGGTGATGCACAGGCCCGGCAGACCGGACGGGTGCGGCACGGCGTGGATTTCGATGGCGCTGACGGTGCCTGATGTCGGCGCATGAACGGCGGCAGAGATTAAACCGTCGGCGGCGCCGATCATCTGCCCTTTCAGCACCTGTTCGCCGACTTTGACGATCGGCGCAGCCGGGTTGCCGATGTGCTGGCGCAACGGCACGATCAGGCGCTGCGGCAGCGGCGCGGCGGCGATCGGCAGGCGGCTCGATTCTGTCTTGTGCTCGGGCGGATGCACGCCGCCGCGGAATTTGAAAAGATTCCTCATGTCAGGCGGCCTTTTTCAATTCAAAGACCGGGTACTGCCATTTCCAGGTGGCGACGTTTTCCTTCACCGGGATCATCGCGATGCAGTCCACCGGGCAGGCCGGCACGCACAGTTCGCAGCCGGTGCACGGGTCGGCCAGAATGGTGTGCATCAGCTTCGTCGCGCCGACGATGGCGTCTACCGGGCAGACCTTGATGCAGGCGGTGCAACCGATGCAGGTGCTTTCATCGATGAAGGCGACCATCCTGGGTTTGGGGCCGGCGTCCTCATTGCCCCCGACGGGCTTGAATTCGACGCCCAGCAATTCGGCCAGGTTTTTTGCCACATGATTGCCGCCGGGGACACATTGGTTTATTTCGGCTTTGCCGGAGGCAACCGCTTCGGCATACGGGCGGCAGCCGGCAAAACCGCATTGTCCGCACTGGGTCTGCGGCAGGGCGGCCTCGACCTTTTCGACCAGGGGGTTGCCCTCGACCTTGAACTTGATCGAGGCGTAACCCAATACGGCGCCCAGAACGACGCAGAGGAGAATCATGACCAGGATGGCACTTAGCATGACTGACCTGAGCCGGACGAGCCGGGGGTGAGGAGTGAGGGGTGATGAGTGAGGAGCAAAATTGGAGCCGCCATCATTTCACCAGTCCCGCAAAACCCATGAACGCCAGGCTCAGCAGTCCGGCGGTAACCATTGCGATGGCCGAGCCGCGGAATGGCGCCGGAATGGCGGCGCCTTCAAGGCGTTCGCGCATGGCGGCAAACAACGCCAGCACCAGTGCGAAACCGACCGCGCCGCCGAAGCCGTAAACCAGGGATTCGATAAAATTGTGGTTTTCCTGCACGTTCAGCAGGGGGATGCCGAGCACCGCGCAGTTGGTGGTGATCAGCGGCAGGTAGATGCCCAGCGTCTGGTACAGCGCCGGACTGGACTTGCGGATGAAAATTTCGGTGAACTGGACGATGGCGGCGATCACCACGATGAAGGACAGGGTGCGCAGATAGCCGAGGTCATTGGGGATCAGGAGGTGGTGATCGACCAGGTAGCTCAGGCCGGAGGCCAGGGTGAGGACGAAGGCGGTCGCCGCGCCCATGCCGACGGCGGCGCTCAGCTTCCTGGATACCCCCATGAAGGGGCACAGGCCAAGCATCTTGACCAGCACGATGTTGTTGACCAATACCGTGCCGATCAGAATAAAAAAGTAATGTTCCATCGTCGTCAGGCCGTCTCAATGTTCGCTATGCTGGGATTGTCAGCGAATAAATCCCCTGTTCGCAAGTCGCACATTAGGACGGGCTTTACTCCAGGGCTATATCAGGGCTTATGCAGGGAAGTTCAAGATCGGCAGCCAGGCCGGCATGGGTCACTTGACCAAGGTGAAGGTTGAGCCCCTTGCGCAGCCCGGTATCCGCTTTCAGCGCCTTCTTCCACCCCTTGCCTGCAAGCGCCAGCACATAGGGCAGGGTGGCGTTGGTCAGCGCCTGGGTGGCGGTGCGCGCACAGGCTGCCGGCATGTTGCCTACGCAGTAATGCACCACGCCTTCCTCGATGTAAGTGGGGCGGGAGGTTTCGGCGCAGCCGCCCTGGTCGATCGCCACATCCACCAGCACCGAGCCCGGTTTCATCCGTTGGACAAGGGCGCGGCTGATCAATTTCGGCGCGCGCTTGCCGGGGAGCAGCACAGCGCCGATGATCAGGTCGGCCTCGCATACCAGTTCCTCGATGGCATGCGCCTCGGAATAGCGAGTCTTGAGACGGGCGCCGAATACGTCGTCGAGATGGCGCAGCCGCGGCAGGCTGATATCCATGAGGGTGACGTCGGCGCCCAGCCCCAGCGCCATCCTGGCGGCATGGGTTCCGACTGTGCCGGCGCCGAGGATCAACACTTTTCCGGGCGCTACGCCGGGGACTCCGCCGAGCAGCACGCCGCGGCCCCCGTTGGCCATCTGGAGCGAGGTGGCGCCGGCCTGGATGGCCATTCTCCCGGCGACTTCCGACATCGGCGTGAGCAGGGGCAAGGCACCTGCCGTATCGGTGACGGTTTCATAGGCGATGGCGACGATCCTGCTTTCCAGCAGGCGGCGGGTGAGTTCCGGGTCGGCGGCCAGATGCAAGTAGGTAAACAGCACCTGCCCTTCCCGGAGCAGCGGGATCTCTTCAGGCTGGGGTTCCTTGACCTTGACGATCAGCGGGCAGGCGTAGGCTTCGGATGGCGTGCTGACTATTTTGGCACCGGCAGCCAGGTAGAGCTCGTCGCCAAAGCCGATGCGCTCGCCGGCGCGGGTTTCCACCCGCACCTCGTGGCAGGCATCTGTCAGGGCGCGCACTCCGGCCGGGGTGATGCCGACACGGTACTCGTGGTTCTTGATTTCCCTGGGGACGCCGATGAGCATGTCAGCCTCGTTACATTCGTTTACAGGACAAGCATTCAGCGCTTTCGATCTCGCGCACGGCTTCCGCCACCAGTGCCGGGCCGCGGTAGATCAGGCCGGAGTAGAACTGCACCAGGCTGGCGCCAAGCTGAATCTTTTCCGCGGCATCGAGCCCGTTCATGACGCCGCCTACCCCGATAATCGGAATTTTCCCCTGCAGGGCGATGGAGAGCTGCTTGATCACCGCGTTGGATTTCTGGCGCACCGGCGCACCGGAAAGACCGCCGGTTTCCTCGGCGAGCGGCAGGCCCTCCACGCCTTCGCGGCCGATGGTGGTGTTGGTGGCGATCACGCCATCGATCTGATATTTGAGCAGCAGGTCGGCGATCGCGATGATCTGTTCGGTGTCGAGGTCGGGCGCGATTTTGAGCGCCAGCGGCACGTTCCTGCCGTGTTGCTCGGCGAGGGCCTTCTGTTCGGCCTTCAGTGCGGCAAGCAGGTTTTCCAGTTCGTCCGACTGCTGCAACTGGCGCAGGTTTTTGGTGTTGGGCGAGGAAATGTTGACGGCGACGTAGCTGGCGTAGGGGTAGACCTTGCGCAGGCAAGTCAGGTAATCGTCCGCCGCCTTCTCGATCGGCGTGTCGAAGTTCTTGCCGATGTTGATGCCGAGGATGCCTTTATAACGGGCGCGCCTGACGTTTTCCACCAGGCAATCCACGCCACGGTTGTTGAAGCCCATGCGGTTGATGATCGCCTCCGCCTGCGGCAGGCGGAACAGGCGCGGCCTGGGGTTGCCGGGCTGGGGGCGCGGCGTGATCGTGCCGATCTCGATGAAGCCGAAGCCGAGCGCGCCAAGCGCGTCGATGTAGTCGCCGTTCTTGTCCAGCCCGGCGGCCAAGCCGACCGGGTTGGGGAAGGTCAGGCCCATCACGGTCTTCGGCGTTGCCCTGACGCGCGGAGCGAGCAGGCCCAGCAGGCCCAGCCGGTGAGCGATTTTCATTGCGCTGAGGCCGAAGCCGTGCGCGGTTTCAGCATCGAGGCTGAAGAAGATGGAGCGGATGAATGAGTACATCCGGGCATTTTACCCTTGAAATGGCGACAAGAGGCAACCCGGACGCTAGAATGGGTAAGGGTTTTGGAGGAAAAAACGATGTTGAAGAAGCTGATAGCGATACTGCTGCTCTCGATGCTGGCCGCGGCGGCGCTGGCGGATTACCCGCTCAGCATCATCCCGCTCAAGCACCGCTCCGCCGAAGAATTGATCCCGGCGATCCGTCCCATGCTGGGGCCGGGAGAGAACGTCGGCGGCATGAATTACCAGCTTTTCGTGCGCGCTTCTGACAAGAGTCTGCGCGACATTGAGCTGCTGCTGGCCGAACTCGACCGGGCGCGGAAGAACCTGAGAATCACTTTGCAGCAGGACGTCGTCCGCAGCGGCGGCAGTGAATCTCAGGGAGCCTCCGGCGCAGGCCGGGTGGGGGACGTGCGTATCATCCTGCCGGGGAATGCGTCTTCCGGCAGCGGCGGGCTGGTGATCGGCGGAACGCAGGAAGACAGCCTGCGCTATAAAATTACCCGCAGCACCGGCGCCAGCCAGGACAACACCAGCCAGTTCATCAACGTGCTCGAAGGCGCGCCCGCTTTCATCCGCGTCGGCCAGTCCCTGCCTTACGTGCAACGCTTTCTGGCGTTCGCCGGCAACCGCGTCGTTTACGGGCAGGGCACGCAGTTCCTGAACGTCACCACCGGCTTCGACGTGCTGCCGCGCCTGAACGGCGACCGGGTCGAACTGGAGATCGCGCCGCGCTTGTCGTTTGTCGGCAACGGAGGAGTTCAGGACGTGCGCTTTCAGGAATTGCGCACTACCGTCAGCGTGAAATTGGGCGAGTGGGTGGAGCTGGGGGGCGTGACATCGGGTCGCGATGAAGTCAGCCGCGCTATTTTTGAAACGGCATCGACGCAGTCGGGCGAGCGGAGTGCAGTGAGGTTGAAGGTGGAGGAAGGGAGGTAGGTGGGGTCTGAATGACGACTGGCTGCTTCCTGTCAACGCCGATTTAAAACTGACACACTTTTTGCAGCAAGCGTAGCCTGGATGGAATGAAATGGAATCCGGGGCATCCCGCCATGGGCGGGATGATTGCAGGGAGGATGATAGCCACTACCGATGCGCCCTGGCGGGCGCTCCCGGATTGCGCTGCGCTGCATCCGGGCTACGCTGCTGCACGAATTATTTCAATAACAATGGCGGGAATATCGTCAAGTCAAAACAGAAAATATGGCCATTCGATCTGCAAGGGAAGCGGGAATCCCGCGCCTGTATAAATTCCGAGGATTGTCCAGAAGGGACAGGATCGAGCCGATCTTTCGCACCCAGACCCTTTACTGGCCAGCGATCTCAGAGCTGAACGATCCATTTGAAAGCAAACCATGAGAAAAATGGGGACGGAGCCCGATATTCGATTGATCTTGTCTAAAGTTTTCGTTCATGCCACCAGCCTCCATTCCCCCTCATTGAAACCAACGAAACCATGGTCAAAGGGGTCACCCACGGTTTGTCCGTCCCCCAACCCACCGCTATCAAGCATGTGCAGCTTGTCGCAGCACCCGCTCAGCCCATCTGTTAAGGCTCTGCCCGGTGTGCGCTGCGGCCTTGAGTGCCGCAGCGTGAACCACGGGGTCAACGCGCAGCATTAGTCGCCCGGAAGCAGGCTTTTCAGGTGCCTGCCCCAACTTTTCGCAGGCGGAAACGTAGTCGTCAACAGCCTCATGAAAAGCGCTCGTAAACGCGGCGACCGATTCTCCATGAAAGCTGATAATGTCGTCGATATCCAGCACGCGGCCGACCAGGATGTTATCGTCCGGGTCAAATTCCAGGCTGGCGGTATAACCACGGTATGTCATCGTGTTTTTCATGGTGTAATCTCCAGTTTCATCAAAAACTCGCGCGCCGCTTTGACGCGATATATCAGCGCTTCGCGCTGCGGATGCGGGCGGTGAAAATATACCCGCCTGCCATCTTTCTCGAACGTCACCGACGATCCGCTTCCTTCCACAACATTGCAGCCGATAGCGACCAGCAGTGCCTCGATACGATCCCACGGTAGATTTCCGCTGATCGGGTCAGAGAAGACGGTTTCGAGCGTCTTGCGGTGCTTGCTGTTCATGGTGATAATGATAGCGCTTTACAAAAAAAGTGCAAGCACTTTCAAACCTCAGAATCACCCCGGGATTCACTTGCAGGTTCCAGCGATTTACGCGGCTTGCCGGATTGGCCAGGAGCAAGCGTAGGCTGGATGGAATGAAATGGAATCCGGGGCATCCGGCCATGGGCGGGATGATTGCCGGGAGGATGATAGCTACCACCCATGCGCCCTGGCGGGCGCTCCCGGATTGCGCTGCGCTACATTCGGGCTACGTGGCTTGATCTTTTTAAGCCGCCTTCTATGCCCATTTATAGCGCTTTGAGCCGCAGGATGTCGTCGGCCCGGGTTTTATTTATTTCCTTGATGGCCGCTCGGAAGAACGGGCGTAGCGTTTTCTTCAGATGTGGCTCGACTTCCGCATTCTGAATGTTTTTCAGAACACAAAAAATCGCCAGGGCATAGACGAATTCGCCCTCGGTCAGGTATCCCAGTGTTTGCACCGATGTTGCGCAACCTGAGCACCCGCTTCGGCAGACCGTCAACGCGCCGTTTGCCATGAACAATCCGAAACCCATGAATACCGCCAGTAAATCCGATGCGGGTCCTCGAAGTTCCTCTCCTCCGGGCACGCCTTCCTCTATGGTTCTGCCCAGGTGGTATGCGAGCTGTTGCGCAAATGCCGCGATAAGGATATGTGGATTTTTGATCATGCCGGGGTCGAAGGCAATGGGGATGCTCTGCTTTGCTCCTTCGATGGATACGCTGCCATGCGGGCCTCTTGGCGTCGTGCTGGATATCGCCGGCGGGGGCTCTGGAGTTGTGTCGGGGGTGAGCGCGGTCAGTTCGCACGGCCAGCCTTGCATGCCCGCATAGGTTTTTACCCGCTCCAAGGCTGCGGCGATCCTTTGTTCCGCCGTATCAAACGATTTATCCGGGAAATGCCGGTCGGTAGGGGTGACCAGAATGGTGTCTTGATGAAAGACCTCGCTTCCGAAATTCCGGAGAGCCCAGGCATAGGCGCTGAATAACCATTCTGTGCTGCTTTCATCAAGCAAGGGCTTGGTGCGAAATAGGCTTAACATAGTCGTGGATACCGATCACTGAGTTAAAACGGTAGCGCCAAATCCGGCGCTGCCGCCAGCAACACCGCCCGAAACTCCTCCTGAATCCGCTTCAGCGCCACTTCGTTATCCGCCTCAAAACGCAGCACGATCACCGGTGTGGTGTTGGACGGGCGCATCAGGCCGAAGCCGTCGGCGTATTCCACGCGCAGGCCGTCGAGGGTGATGACTTCTGTCGCATCAAGGAATCTGGCGGTTTGTTGCAGTTTGTCGATCAGGGCGTAGTGCGCGCCTTCTTCCATCCAGATCTGGAGTTCCGGCGTGTTCACGGTGTCCGGCAGGCCATGCAGGGTGGCGTTGATGTCGGCCTGTTGCGAAAGGAATTCGAGCATCCGCGCGCCGGCGTAGAGGCCGTCGTCGAAGCCGTACCAGCGTTCCTTGAAGAAGATGTGGCCGCTCATCTCGCCGGCCAGCAGGGCGCCGGTTTCCTTCATCTTGGCCTTGATGAAGGAGTGGCCGGTTTTCCACAGCAGCGGTTTGCCGCCGTGTTCGCGGATCCAGGGAAACAGGTTGCGGGTGGATTTGACGTCGAAGATGATTTCCGCGCCGGGATTGCGTGAGAGCACGTCCTGCGCGAACAGCATCAGTTGGCGGTCGGGGAAGATGATCCGGCCGTCCTTGGTGACCACGCCCAAGCGGTCGCCGTCGCCGTCGAAGGCGAAGCCGATTTCGGCATCGCTGGTCTTGAGGCGGGCGATCAGGTCGCGCAGGTTCTCGGGCACCGAGGGGTCGGGGTGGTGGTTGGGGAAGTTGCCGTCCACTTCGCAGAACATTTCTTCCACCTCGCAGCCCATGTCGCGGTAGAGCCTGGGCGCGAATGCGCCGGGTACGCCATTGCCGCAGTCGACGATGATCTTCATCTTGCGCGCCACCTTCACGTCGGAGGTGATGCGGTCGAGATATTCGTCGGCGATGTCGTGGGTGCGGTAGCTGCCGCTGCCGTTGATCAGGTCACCCTGTTCCAGCCGAATCCGTAGCGCCTGGATCGCATCACCAGACAGAGTGTCGCCGCCCAGCACCATTTTCAGGCCGTTGTAGTCGGGCGGGTTGTGGCTGCCGGTGACCATCACTGCAGAGTGGGTGTTGAGCTGGTAGGCGGCGAAGTAGGTCATCGGGGTGGCGACCATGCCGAGGTCAATGACGTCGATGCCGGCTTTCTGGATGCCGCGCGCCAGCGCTGCGGCCAAATCCGGCCCGGAGAGGCGGCCGTCGCGGCCGATGGCGATGACGGTCTGCTTGCGCGCCACCGCTTCGGAGCCGATGGCATGGCCGATGGCTTCGACGATTTCCGGGGTCAGGGTTTTTCCGACGATGCCGCGGATGTCGTAGGCTTTGAAGATTTCTTTTGGCAGTGAAGCCATGGTTATTTCCCTGTCAGGATGTCAATTATTTCTGTTCGATTATGCGGGTTTTGCGCCACATTTGCCAGAAGGGAGCCAGGCGCGGGCTTGGCGAGTCGGATGGGGCAACGGAGCAGATATAAAAATATGCCAAAAGTGTAACAAATTTGATACTAAATCATTAATGAATTGTAATTATGAATAATTATTCAAATTATTCATAATAACTTGAAATAATCAGACTATATTTTGAAAATAGAGAATCTGTGACATTTCTCTAAATATCTGTTTGGACAGTCTTCAAATAAGGAGGTGGAAAAATGTACGCCATGTATAAGAAAGTCGAGCTTTCCGAAACGAAAGAACTGGTCGGTACCGGCTGGATCCCGCCGATGCCCGATTTGCGCGACTATTCGGCTGAGCACTCCGATATCGGCATTTGACTGTTCAGCGCTGATCGCGATATGGCGGCGGAGCCGCCGAGCCCCGAAATACAACATGATGGAGGAATAGCCATGGCTACTGAAATAGCAGAAAGTGAAGTACACAAGATCGAAAAAGAGCGAGGTGATTTCAAGCTGCTGGTCGCCAGGAATCCCAACTATTTCGGCAATCTTGTCGAAAGCCCCTTCAAACCCGTCAAGAAAATTGTCGCCAACACCAAGTACGAGGAACTGACCTGCGTCGGCTTCAACCCCGACACCAACCTGCTCGAAGCTACCATCGCCGTCAAGCTGCCGTTCGGCTACAACGGCAATCTGTGCCAGTTCGGCTCGAATGAGTACGTACGCTTTTTTGTCGATTACGGCTCGGGCTGGATCGATGCCGGCGTGGTGGCGGTGAACGTCCACGATATCGCGAACAAGCTCGATTGCGCCAAGCGCGCCACCAAGCCGCTGACTTACGTGGTGACGCAGAAGCTCGATCCCAAACAGGATCAGTGCAAGCGCCCGGTGCTGCCCAAGGTTCATGCCATCCTGTCCTGGCAGGTGGTGCCGCCGCCCTTGCCGGGCTGGCTGCCGGTATGGGGCAACACCAGGGACTGCCGTATCCAGATCAAGCCGCGCAAGAAAAACCTGTTCGATTTTGTCGATATCCTCAGTCTCGATGTCGGCCAGAAACTCAAGCTGCCGAAGGAATTCGAGGCGGTGGCGGTCGAGCCGATTCCCCAGCCTGACCCGGGGCCGCTGTCTCTTGCCGAACTGTCCAAGATGTACCACGGCGGGAACGCCAAGGCCGGGCGCGCCGCCAAACTTGCGGTCGAGCCGCATCGCTTCGGCCTTGCCCATATCCAGGCCGAACTGGCGTCCAACGCCTTCAATCAGGAAACCTTCCCGGCCAAGATCGCCGAATGGCAGTCGCTCGGCCTGAGTTGGCAGGATGCCCTGGTCGCGCTGGACAAGACCAAGGCCGACATCAGCTACGAGGAGATTGAATGTCTGGGGCTGGACTACAACCTCGAGCGCGCGATCGCCACTTTCCGCGTCAAGAAACCGGTCGGCTATTCCGGCGACCTGTGCCACAAGGGCAGCCTGGAATACGTCGCCTTCTGGGCCGACTGGGACGACACCTGCAAGTGGAGTTATCTCGGCATGGCGACCGTCAATGTGCACGACATCGCCGCCATCCCGCCGGACGGCTTGTGCTACTCGGCGATTCTACCGGTCGATCTGACCCATCATCGGCAGAACTGCGAGCTGCCGAAGATCGCGCGGCTGCGGGCCGTGCTGTCCTGGAGCTCGCCTCCTTCCACGGTTGACCCGGATGCGCTCAACCACTGGGGCAACCGGCTGGATACCCACGTCCAGATCAAGCCGGGCGAACACCTGCCGCCGGGCATGGTGAAGCCGATCATCGGCATCCTGGGCGGCATTCCGATCAGCAAGATCGACCTGTTCAGTGGCATGACTACGCCCACGGCGTTCTTCGCCCTCAACGGCATCGCGCCGGATTCGCTCGGGCGGCCCTGTCCGTTCGGCGGGCGGGTCGTGCTGCAAGGGCCGTCTTTCCCGGGCTTCAAGTATCGTGTCCAGGTGCGCAACCTGACTGCCGCAGGGCCGTGGACGACGGTGACCACGACCATGAAGCTGGTGGATTGGACCGGCACCGTGTTTACCAATCAGGTGGCGAACCCGGCGGGTTTCTTTACCTTCGTGCCGTTCCCGCTCAATGTCGACAACGTGCTGGCATGGTGGGACAGCACCGGCGACGATCTGTGGGAGATCCGGCTACAGCTCGCCGACATGCTGGACAACCTGCTGCCGGGCGTGGCCTCGCACCGCATCCAGCTCGACAATGCCGGGCCTGAGGTCGCCATTCATATCGACAGCGGCGGCGATTGCGGCAAGTACAAGGTCGGCAATGTGTTGAACGGGCATTTCGTCGCCCGCGATACGCATCTCGGCTCCTGGAGCCTGAGCACCAGCCCGTTCGCCGGGCCGGTCGTTCCGGCCAGCGGCCTGGTGCAGACCGTGCCCGCACCGGGTGACGCCTGGACGCTCAATACCGCCGGCATGAAGCCGTGCGGCTACATCGTCGGCGTTTCGGCGGTGGACCGCACCATCGTCAACAGCGCGTGGGTCGGGCACTGGGCGTGGGCGTCGGCGGGATTCTGCCTGGAGAAGCCGTAACAACCGCTGCGTGGCATTGTGGTTATTGACCCGGCCCTTAAATTGCCGTCATTCCCGCGCAAGCGGGAATCCAGGAATCCAGCAACTGACTGGGCCCCCGCCTTCGCGGGAGCGACGGTATTTCTGGGTCTACTTAACCCTGTGCCCCAGTGGTTAACATTTTTTTGAGCAATTATTGAGGAGGAACCGAACATGTCAGATAAACCAAAAATCTGTTTTGACCGCATCCTGCCGCGCGACCTGATGCGTTTTCAGGCCACCATGGCCGGGCCGGAGGGCCGCGTGCGTGCCATATCGCCAATCGGCAAGACGTGGATGAACGGCTCGAAGTTGCGCGTGCGCTTCCTGGGCGGCACGCCTGCCGAGCAGGCGGTGGCTCGCGAACAGGCCGGCTGGTGGGCGCAGGTCGCCAACCTCAGCTTCGAATTCAACAACGCGCCCAATGCGGAGATCCGCATCACCTTCGATCCCAACGACGGCGCCTGGTCGTATATCGGCACCGACTGCCGCAGCATTCCGCTGAACGAGGCGACGATGAATCTGGGCTTTCTCGACGGCGGCACGACGGCGCACGAATTCGGCCACGCGATCGGGCTTGCCCACGAGCACCAGAATCCCGCCGGAGGCATCCAGTGGAACGAGCAGGTGGTGATCCGCGAGATGGCCAAGTCGCCCAATTTCTGGGATGAGCAGACGACGCGCCACAACATCCTGCGCAAATACAGCGCCGAGCAGGTGAATGGCACCGCATTCGACCGCGATTCCATCATGCTCTACTTTTTTCCGTCCTCATGGACCTTGAACGGTATCGGCACCAAAGCCAACGAGATACTTTCGCGCATGGACAAGGAATTCATCGCCGGCGCGAAGATGTACCCGAAAGGCGGCGGCACCCCGGCGAATGCAACGGAGCTCAAGGTCAACGCCCAGCGCCGCACGCAGGCCTCCATCGGCAAGGTGGGCGAGGAAGATCTTTACCGTTTCACCGCTGCGACCGACGGCCGCTATGTCGTCGACACGCGCGGCCCGACCGACGTGGTCATGAAACTCTTCGGCCCCAACAGCGAAACAGCGCTCATCGCGGAAGACGACGATTCCGGCATCGACACCAACGCCCGGATCGCGGCCGACCTGATCGCCGGCACCTACTTCGTGCAGGTGCGCCACTACAACCGTGAAAGCGGGATGGGAAACTACTCGGTCAAGGTACGCAAGGTGTGAGTGAAGCCCGCTTTTCCGAAGATTTCTTCATCCAGCGTAATGTGCTTCGTTTATTGGCGCCCTAAATCGATCGAATGAATTATTAACCCGGGCCCTTAAATTGCACTCATTCCCGCGCAAGCGGGAATCCATGAATCCTGCATCGGACTGGGTTCCCGCCTTTGCGGGAACGACGGTGTTATTGGACCACCTTCATAACCGCAACCCCTAGAGGAGCAGCAAGCATGACGGAAAAAAGCCTGAGCGAACTGGATTTTGCCGCCTTGTGCAAGCGCCCGTTCTTCCCCTCACCGGCGGCATGGGAAGACCAGGTGTTGTATTTTCTGCTGCTGGACCGCTTCTCCGACGGCAAGGAGCAGGGCTATCGGGACAACGGCGGCGGCATTGCCGCAGACGGCGCCACGCCGCCGTTTCAACACGGGGACGCGGGTAACGCCGTGACCACCCCGGAAGACGCCGCGCGCTGGCGCGAGGCCGGCGGACGCTGGGTGGGCGGGACGTTGCGGGGATTGACCAGCAAGATCGGCTATCTGCGGCGCCTCGGCGTGACGGCGATCTGGGTCAGCCCGATCTTCAAGCAGATCGCCTTTCAGGACACCTACCACGGCTACGGCATCCAGAATTTCCTCGAGGTGGACCCCCATTTCGGCAGCCGCGAGGATTTGCGGGAGATGGTTTCCGTCGCGCACCAGCACGGCATCTACGTCATTCTCGACATTATTCTCAACCACTCGGGCAATGTCTTCGGCTATGACTCCGACCGCTATGCCACGCCGGAAGGCGGCATGGACCCGCGCTGGGACGGCAAGCCCTATGCGGTGCAAGGATTCCACGACCGGGACGGGAAGCCGCACATTCCTTTCCAGTCGGCGAATTTGCCGACGTCCGGCGCAGTGGGGCCGAACGACGCAATCTGGCCGTCCGAATTCCAGGAACCGTCCTGCTATACGCGCAAGGGGCGCATCAACAACTGGGATTACGATCCAGAATTTCTCGACGGCGATTTCTGTGACCTCAAGGATATCCATCTCGGACAAGGGGCCATCGATTTCTACCAGCCCTCGGCAGCCTTGCAGGCATTATGCCGGGTTTACAAATTCTGGATCGCCTATGCCGACGTCGATGGCTTCCGCGTGGATACCGTCAAGCACATGGATCCCGGCGCGACCCGCTTTTTTGCCGCAGTGATCCACGAGTTCGCGCAAGGCATCGGCAAGGAGAATTTCTATCTCATCGGCGAGATCACCGGCGGACGGCAAAGGGCGTTCGACACGCTTGAGCTGACCGGACTGGGCGCGGCGCTGGGCATCGACGACATCCCCGACAAGCTGGAATATCTGGTCAAGGGCTACCGCGACCCGAGCGATTACTTCGACCTGTTCCGCAACTCCCTGCTGGTGCGCAAGGAGTCGCACGTCTGGTTCAGGAACAAGGTGGTGACGGTCTTCGACGACCACGACCAGGTGCGCAAGGGCGCAAACAAGGCGCGCTTCTGCGCCGGCAGCGACGCATGGCGGAAGCTTGCGCTCAACGTACTGGCGCTCAATGCCACCACTTTGGGCATTCCCTGTATCTACTACGGCACAGAGCAGCGCTTCGACGGTGAGGGCGGCAACGACCGCTACATCCGCGAGGCGATGTTCGGCGGCGAATTCGGCGCATTCCGCTCGCGCGGACGGCATTTTTTCGACGAGGACGGGCCGGTTTACCTCGAGCTCGCGAAAATTCTGGCGCTCAGAAAGCAGAAAATCTCCCTGCGCCGCGGACGGCAGTATCTGCGCGAAATCTCCGGCGACGGCGAAAACTTCGGGCTGCCGCACATGACCGGCGGCGATATCCGTTCTGTCGTGCCGTGGTCGCGAATCTTCGACAACTTGGAAATGCTGCTGGCGATCAATACGGACAGCGACAATCCGCGTGCGGCGTGGACGATTGTGGATAAGGATCTGCATGCCGTCGGCGATGTCTTGAAATGCGTGTATTCGACCAATCCGGAGCAGATCGGGCAGGAGATTGCGATCAAGGAGACCGGGGCGGGTGCGAAGGCGGTGCGGCTTGCCGTGCCCGAGGCCGGGTTCGTGATCTACGAATGACCGTCCTGCCGGGCTTTTGAGCCGATAGCGTGACCGGTGGTTTCGGCGATTTCCGGGCTTTTTCCCGCTATAAGCGAGAGATTCCAAGGTGGTTTCGAGTCGGAGTATAATTGCCGTCTCAATCTACTCGGAAAAACACGCCATCATGCAACTCGCCACATCTCTACTGGAAAAATACAGCAAGGCCGGGCCGCGTTACACTTCTTACCCGACTGCACCCTATTTCACCGAGGCCTTCGGCGAGAAGGAATGGCGGGAAGAAATCAAGCAGACCCAGGACAAGGGGCGCGATCTGTCGCTCTACGTGCACATCCCGTTTTGCGATACGCTGTGCTACTACTGCGGCTGCAACATGGTGGCGACGAAGAAATATGGCCGCGCTACCGAATACCTGGACTACCTGTTCCAGGAAATCGACCGGGTCGCGGCGCTGACCAATCCCACCCGGGTGGCGCGCCAACTGCACTGGGGCGGCGGCACGCCGACCTATCTGCATCCTGACGACATTCGCCGCCTGTACGCCCATATCGCCAGCCGCTTCACTATTGCCGCCGATGCCGAGACCGGCTGCGAGGTCGATCCGCGCGAGCTTTCCCGCGAGCACGTCAAAGCCCTGAAGGAAGCCGGCTTCAACCGCATCAGCCTGGGTGTGCAGGATTTGACCGATGCCGTGCAGCGGGCGGTCAACCGGGTGCAGCCGGAAAGCCTGATCCGTGAAGTGTACGGCTGGATGCGCGAGGAAGGTTTCGACAGCGTCAACATGGACCTGATGGTGGGCCTGCCGCACCAGACGGTGGAAACCTATCGCGAAACGCTGGACAAGATCATATCCATGGGGCCGGACCGGCTGGCGGTATTCAATTACGCCCATGTGCCATGGATGAAGAAGCATCAGAAGCTGATCGTCGAATCCGACCTGCCCAGCCTGCAAACCCGCCTCGCGCTGCAGCAGTTGATATTGGACAAGCTCGGCGCGGCAGGTTATGTCTACATCGGCATGGACCATTTCGCAAAACCCGACGATGAAATCGTCAAGGCGCAGCAAAGCAAGACCCTGTACCGCAACTTCCAGGGCTACACCACCCACAAGAACTGCGATATTTATGCTTTCGGCGCTTCCTCCATCAGTCAGACCGAGGACGTGTTCGTGCAGAACGAGAAAAAGCTGTCTGATTACTATCGCCTGGTGGGCGAGGGTCGGCTGCCGACGGAGCGCGGCCTGCGCGTCACGAATGAAGACAAGCTGCGGCGCGATGCCATTACCCGCATCATGTGCGATCTGGAACTCGACAAGGCATCGTTCGGGCGATCCTGGGGAATCGATTTCGACCGCTATTTCGCCGATGCCCTGGCGGAGCTGAAGGAGATGGAAGCGGACGGACTGGTTGCCCTGTCGCCGGAAAAGGTCACGGTAACCCAAATCGGACGCTTTTTCTTGCGCAACATCGCGATGCCTTTCGACGCCTACCTCAAGCTGCAATCGGAAGAAAAGCCGCGTTTTTCCAGAACCCTTTAGCAGAGGCCTCTCGGCAGGTAATAAGCTGCAATCAGCCCAGCGCCTGGGCGATCAACCTGATTTCCTCTTCGGATTCCATCATCGTCGTGGCGCAGGTTTCCGAGTCCAGCTTCAGCAGGCCGAAGGCCGGCGGAGCTTTTTCCCAGTCGAGGTTTTCCGGCATGCCCTCGCCGCTGAGGATGTTGGCAACCATCACCACGTCGGTCAGGTCGGCCGGGCCGGAGTGGGTGCGACTGACCAGCGTGTGGTTCCTGACCGCGTCGGCGATGCCCTCCGGTATTTCCCAGCTTTCCAGGATCGCCTGACCCACTTCATCTTGCCATTGGCGGCTGATTTCCTCGATCGCCGAGTCGTCGGCGAAGATGTCCGGGAAGTCTTT
>CAMTYG010000010.1:0-2465 GCA_947085875.1 uncultured Sulfuricella sp. | reverse complement strand
TGCCGGACACCCCAAAATCTTCACTTGCGAAAGGAGGAAAAACCACTCATTCTTGACCCCGTTCGAGACCATGATTCGGGTGCTTCCAGGTGGCGCCATTAGGCCGATCTTGGGTGGCGCCATTGGGGTGATCCGTGACAGAGAATTTGTCCAAGTGGGAGAACCGGCCAGCAACTCAGGAACAAAAGGAGTTCTATAGGTTTTTTGGCATCAAGGTTTCTACAGGCTTGAGCATCAAGGATGCCGAGAAAACCATCAAGGAAACTAGAGCCAAGGCCCGAGCAGAAGGAGCCATAAAACTTGATGAATGGGATGCTTACGCCTCCATCATTACAGACCTGTCAGACAAAGAAATGCTTAAAGATGACTTTGAAATCAAGAAGCCTAGCTTGGCTTTGATCAGAGATGCTGTAGATGCTTTAGTAAAGGAGGGGTGTCCACTCACGAACTTGGACGTGTATGACGTGGTGGAGAAAATACAAGAGCTAAAGCCGGACATGACTAGGGCCGCGTGAGTGTCTAAATCAAATGGGTCAAGCTCGCATAAAAGCCCAACTCCGCATTCGAGCGAGGCTGCGCAAAAGCGCGCAGCCCCTCAATTTGAACGTTAGGGTTTAGCTTGAAACGCGAATACTCAATTTACAAAACACTGAAGCTTCTCGCAAAGCAACGTGTAGCTCTAATTTTGCAGCCTGGGAATGTTTGGGTAATTGAAAAAGCCATTCCTGAAAACGAACAAAATTTGGAAAATATACAAACCTGCATGATGCGAGGCTGGGTGGAAATTCTTCATGAATCTGTACGATCTGGGAATCTGAAACATGACGGAAATTTGCCTGATGGAAATTTGTTTCAAAGCGAAAAACCAATATACAAGTTAACCGATAGTGGCTGGAATGCCATCCACAGAACCCATGTAATGGGGTTGCTCACTATTATCATTTCTCTTCTTGGGGTAGCAATTGCCTTATTGTGACCCTAACCTTGCAGTCAAGCGGGACTGCGCAAAAGCGCGCAGCCCCTTACTTTTACGTTAGGCCACTCATTTTGAATGGTTGATTTCACTTGTTTCAGCGTTTTTTAACTTACGAAAGGGGATATGAAAATGATCACAAAACTAAGAAGTCGGATGGCCCTTGGACTTCTGGCGGCTTTTTTACTTGCTGGATGCCAGACTGCGGCCTTCCACAAAGCCGATGTCCAAGATAATTCCACGGATCGGATGACTGTCGGCACGGTGCAAAAGGAAATTCGTGTGGGCATGAGTGGTGCCGATGTTGCTCAGGCTCTTGGTTCACCCAACATTGTGTCAACCGACGAAGAGCGTCGGGAGGTTTGGATATACGACAAAATCGCAACTGATCGTGCGTATTCGTCCAGCAGTGGCGGCGTCAACGCTCTCATACTCGGCTTTGGGGCGGGCGCTGCGGGCGGCATTGGTGGCGGCGGGGGTTCTTCGGCAGGTGCATCTTCTACAAGTCAGCGCACCCTTACTGTCATCATCAAGTTTGACAAGGACGGGAAAGTCCGTGACTTTGCCTATCACACGTCGAGGTTCTAACAAATGAAAAAACTACCAATACTGTTCGGTACGCTAATTCTCGCTGGCTGCGTGACCGTACCTCCAAACACATTCGTTGTTACACCAGAGCTATTGCAACAGCGGCAACTAGAAACCCGGCGATATGATGGCATCAAGGAAGAGAATCTAATTACTGCAAGTGCGAACGTACTCCAAGATCTCGGATTTAACCTTGAAAACTCTGAAACAAAGCTTGGGGTTTTAACTGCAAGCAAGCAACGAGATGCTACAGACGGAGGCGAAGTTGCAGCAGCCATTATCGTGGCGCTACTTGGTGGCGGCGCAATGGCTATCAGTAAAGACCAGACAATTCGTGTGGCACTTGTTGTTCGCCCTGTTAACGATAGCAACGGCAAGGCAATGGCTGATAGTCACTTTGTTCGTGTCACGTTTCAACGCCTCGTGCGCCGAACCGACAATTCGGTAATCGCTCAAACTCTCCGCGAAACCGAGCTTTATCAAGATTTCTATGAGCGGGTTTCAAAATCTGTATTTCTTGAGGCACATAAAATATGAAAACCCATCTCCCTGTAGTTCTGGTATGCCTTTCGCTGCTGGGCGGTTGTGCTACTACAAATCAACGAGTGCTTGACTCTGGCGATGAAACCCAACTTCAAAAGCGTAGTTATCAGTCGCGCACTTTTGAAACATCAGATAAGGAAAAAGTCCTGAGAGCAATCATTTCCACTCTTCAAGACCTTGGTTTTGTAATAGACCGAGCAGACTTGATGCTTGGAAGCATCAGCGGAACAAAACTCGATGGGCATCAAATTAAAATCACTGTGTCGGTCAGAGCTAAAGGCACCGACCGCATGTTGGTTCGAGCAAATGCGCAATTCAACATAACTCCGATTGAAGACCCGAAGCAGTACCAGGACTTTTT
>CAMTYG010000009.1:0-4499 GCA_947085875.1 uncultured Sulfuricella sp. | reverse complement strand
TTATGGAGAAGCTTGCTCCTTCGCGCAAGACAAATATGGTCTTGACATAACCTTGGCGGTCTTGCCCGCCACCCTGTCGATCACCGCAAGCAAGCCTGCCGATCTCGATACGGAAAAACTGGCGATAGCTGGGAAGCGAAGCGGGCTTGGGATAGAATCACTCATGGTAACTACTCAGGTCTCTCACAAAAAGAGCGACAAGGTTGGGTTAGCCCGCAGGGCGTAACCCAACAAACCCAAAACGCACAAGACCTGTTTTGTTGAGGAATATTGGGTTTGTCGCCTAGAGGCGCCTACTTCTGGTGGGTTACGGTGCAAGAACCCGCACCTAACCCAACCTACATGATCTGGCTTTTGCATAGACCTGAGTAGTTGCCACTCCTGTTGAATTTCCGGAATGCAGGCCGGGCTGAAGCGCGACTTGCAATGGCTGCGTTTCATGTTGACTGACTACCAGACTCAGCACTCAGCACTCAGGACTCAGCACTCTAAACTCAGGACTCAAAAAATCAGCCATGGCAGAAGCCCCAATCAACGACACACGCGAATTTCATTTCACTGCGCAGGATTTCGAACGTATCCGCAAGCTGATCTATGATCGGGCTGGCATTTCCCTGTCGCCCGCCAAGCAGGACATGGTCTACAGCCGCCTGGCGCGACGTTTGCGTGCGACACGAATATCTACCTTTAACGAATACCTGGCCCGCCTGGAACGTGGCGACAACGCGGAAATGGAGGCTTTCACCAACTCCCTCACCACCAACCTCACCGCCTTTTTCCGCGAGCAGCATCATTTCCCGCTCCTGGCCGAGCATGTAAAAAAACTCGGCAGCCGCCGCCCGATCTCGCTCTGGTGCTCTGCCTCCTCTACGGGTGAAGAACCCTATTCCATGGCCATGACCATGGTGGACCTGTTCGGCACATTCACGCCGCCGGTACGCATCCTGGCGACGGACCTGGACACCACGGTATTGCAAAAGGCGCAGGAAGGCGTCTATCCGCTGGAAAAGCTGGAAAAGATGCCGGAGGAAATGGTGAAACGGTTTTTTCTCAAAGGCACCGGACAGCAGGAAGGCCAGGCCGTGGTGCGCAAGGAATTACGCGACATGATCACCTTCAGGCAAATCAACCTGCTCGATGAATACTGGCCGATGCGCGGGCCGTTCGATGCGATTTTCTGCCGTAATGTCATGATCTATTTCGACAAAAAAACTCAATACGATGTACTGAAGAAGTTCGTTCCGCTGCTGCACAAGGATGGCCTGCTGTTTGCCGGCCACTCGGAAAGCTTTTATCATGCCGCCGATTTGTTCAAATCGCTGGGCAAGACTGTCTATGAACTATCGCCCCAGGCCAAGCACCTCGCCATGCCATGACCGTCCAGATAAATCTGACCGCCGATGCCATACTGCCATCCCTGTCCAATCATATCGCCTCGACAGAAAAATTGATTATCGTTGGCGCCTCCACGGGCGGAACCGAGGCGATCAAGGAATTCCTCATCAAATTGCCGCCAGACTGCCCCGGCATCGCCATCGCTCAGCACATGCCGGAAACCTTCACCAAATCGTTCGCCCAGCGCCTCGACACGCTATGCAGGATTTCGGTGAAAGAAGCCGAAAACGGCGACCGCATCCTGCCAGGCCATGCCTATATCGCGCCGGGACATTCCCACTTGCTGGTAAAGCGCAGCGGCGCCAATTACGTCTGCGAGCTATCCGACGGACCGCCCGTCAATCGTCACCGCCCCTCGGTGGACGTGCTGTTCCGTTCCGCTGCGAACCACGTGGGCAAGAATGCCATCGGCGTGATTCTTACCGGCATGGGCAAGGATGGCGCCAAGGGGATGCTGGAGATGAAGCAGGCCGGCGCCTTCAACTTCGCCCAGGATGAAGCCAGCTGCGTGGTGTTCGGCATGCCCAAGGAAGCCATCCTCACTGGTGGCGTCGATGAAGTCGTGCCACTGCATGATATGGCTGCGCGAGTTATGGCACGCGCGTATTGTCATACCTGACAAGTCTGGGCACGCGCGCCTTCCGTGTTTAAATTGAGAGATGACAGGCATCACACCCGTGCGGGTTCGAAGCTCGCGTCCAGATTCAGGTCGTCGCAGTAATCAAGGAAATTCCCACGCAGGGTGGGAATGTGAACGTCGGCATGAATGCCCACTGTCATGGTGACGGAAAACATCGATGTGCCGGTGTGAGGCGCCGGGTACGTGTCGGTCTGGAGCTCCTCGATATTGATGCCGTTCCTGGAGAAGAAAGCAGCCAGGTTGCGGACGATGCCGGGATGATCCATGGCCACCACCTCCACCCTGTAGGGAACTACCGGTTGCGTCCGTTCCCGTTGTCGGGTACGTTTGTGAATGATGGCGAGCCCTAACTGATCGCCCAGCGCACCCATTTGCCCTTCGAGCTTGGAAAGCGCGTTCCATGGGCCGGACAGCAGCATGATCAGGGCGAACTGTCCGCCCAATACGGCCATGCGGCTTTCTTCGATATTGCATCCGCTCTCGGCGATCTTGCTCGAAAGCCGGTCGACGAGACCGACTTTGTCTTCGCCTGAAGCGGTGATCACCAGATAATTATTTTGAGTGTCTATGGTCATGGAGTGCTGAAATGCAAAGGTTGAATGGGCTCCAGTGTAATACCCAAAACGATAATGTGCCAGCGAGAACGAGAGCGCATAAAGAACCCCGGCATGCCGGGGTTCTTTATGCTTGCCGCAAGCTTGCCGGGTCCGGATGCTTGAGGTTTAATTGCCTTTGGGGTCAGCGGTCACGCCGATTTTGGTCAGAATAATACTTCTTTCGATAAGCCGTTGCGCATGAGGATGTGGCGCAGGGATTGCAGTGCTTCAAGCTGAATCTGGCGTACCCGCTCCCGGGTGATTTCGAGGGTTTCGGCAACTTTTCCCAGGGTGTGGATTTGGTGGCCGTTCAGACCGAAGCGGCGCTCTATCACGCAGCGCTGTTTGCCTCCCAGTTCCCCCAGCCATTGCTGAACGAGCGCCTCAAGCTGGGCCTGCTGCAATTGCACCTCGGGTGGCGGGGTGTTCTCGTCGGGAATCGCGTCACCCAGGGAGAGGCTTGGGTCGATATCCAGCGGCGTATCCAGGGATGCCATGCGTTCATTCAGGTTCAGCACGTAGCGCACATCGGCCACCGGCTTGTCCAGCAAGTGCGCCACCTCTTCTGCGCTGGGTTCGTCGCCATTGCGGGACTCAATGAGACGGAACGCCTTCAGGCAGGTGTTCATCTCCCGGATCACATGCACCGGAATGCGGATGGTGCGCGACTGGTTCATGATGGCGCGTTCGATATTCTGCCGGATCCACCAGGTGGCATAGGTGGAAAAACGGAACCCCCGCTCCGGCTCAAATTTTTCCAGGGCGTGGATGAGCCCCAGGTTGCCTTCCGCGATCAGGTCCAGCAGTGTCATGCCACGGTTGATGTAGTGTTTTGCGATGCTGACTACCAGGCGGAGGTTGCATTCGATCATGCGCTGGCGAGCATTGAAATCGCCCTCTCTGACGCGGGTGGCAAGCTCCCGCTCTTCCTTCGCTGTCAAAAGGGCGTTGCGCCCGATCTCGTTGAGATAGATCATGGTGGCATCGCCCTGAAATTCGACGCTGTATGATTCCGTTCCAGATGGGAGTTCCGCCAGATCTTCCGGTGGCTGAGTGGATTCTTCGTCCAGGATTCCCAGCATGACATCTTCTTCCGGATCTGTTTTATTGAGAGTCATCGCGAACATGTTATTTTCCTTATATGTCTGTTTTTCGGAAATACTCGGTGATCTTCTTCTGGCGTGCAAGACCAGTCTACAGAGGCTGGCGAGGGTCTGGAATAAGGAGAAGGTGTGTTCTGTAGTAAAGAGAATGCTTATTTTCGATCCCAATTTTTGATGTCAAACGGCAATGCGGGTACTGGCAATGACAAGGCTAGTACAGTCTAATTGCATAATTACATGGCAGTATCTGTAGGTCGGGTTAGGCGCGGTTTTTTGCGCCGTAACCCGACGTTTGCGCCAGATTACGTCGGGTTACGCGATAAAGCCGCTAACCCGACCTACGGGTATTTATTAAAAAGGACATATTTAATAATGCAATTAAACCCTAGCAGGTTAATCCTATAAAAAGCGGTTTTTGTTAATAGAACAGCACCATTGGTGCTCGGCATCCCGATATGAAAAAGGCCGGTTATTCACCGGCCTTTTTTCAACTTATTGATTTTACTGGTCGGGGCGAGAGGATTTGAACCTCCGACCACTTGCACCCCATGCAAGTACGCTACCAGGCTGCGCTACGCCCCGAGAAACGGCATTATAGCCGAAACCTCCGGGCTCGGCTACATTCAGCCTTGTCCAATGACAGATGAGCCTGAACGGAAGGTGTGTTTCCAGCGTGAGATGAGCCTGGAGGGGCGAAAGTTGGGATCATGGAGGCATGATCGTGACTTTACATACCCAAGGACTACAAACGTTGGCACAGGTACG
>CAMTYG010000008.1:0-11650 GCA_947085875.1 uncultured Sulfuricella sp. | reverse complement strand
TGCTTGGAACCAAGAATGCCCGCGGACGCGACGCCCGCCACCATGGCCAACAGCGAAAAGAGAAGGCCGGACGTTACGGCCTTGGATTTTGTATGTCTATTCATGATATTACTCCTCAATTTATTCATCTTAAATGTTAACCTGCCATGACTCCGGAATGCTTTTCCCGGCGCCTACCATCCAATCCACCGGGTCGCCCCGGGTGTGCCCTCATTTCCCAATAAGACCTCCCTCCTCATTTGAGATACTGAAAAACCTGAACCCGCGCGTTGACCGAATCGGCCACGTAAATTCTGCCGGTGGGATCGATATAAATTCCCGTCGGCAGCCAGAACATGCCCGGGTCCCGGCCCATCGCCCCGACAAACAGCAAAAGCTTGCCTTCGCTGTTAAAAATCTGAAAGTTGTTGAAAGCGCCATCCACCACGTATATGTTGTTATCGGAATCCACAGCGATTCCTTTAGGGCGGCTGAAACTGCCGAAGGTATCTCCGAGCTGTCCGAACGTATTAAGGAACTTGCCCTCCCCATCGAACACCTGAACACGGAAATTGCCGGTATCCGATATCAGCAGATTACCTTTCTGGTCCAGCGCGAGATTGATCGGGTAGTTAATCTGGCCGGGTTCCGAGCCTCTCTCGCCGAAGTTGAACAGATGCTTGCCCTCCAGGTCGTACACCAGGATGCGATGCTTGAGCGTATCGGCCACATACATGCGGTTGCGCTCATCGTCAAGGGCAAGACCCGTGGGCCGCCCGATTTCTTCCTTCTTGCCGAGCGTCAACAGGGTTTTGCCCTCCGGGCTCAGCACCAGCACTTCCTTGCGCTCGGAATCGGTGACGAAGATCCGCCCCCGCTTGTCGAGGCGAACTTCCACCGGGTTAGGCATGGCGCCCTGCGCGTCGGTCTTTAGCGTGCGCACATCTTTCGCCTTGATATCGAACACCACAACGGCATGCAGCCTGGTGTCGGTCACATAGATGAGGTTGCCATCGGCGGAAGCGGTCACGCCATAGGGCTTCGCCAACTGCAGGCCGCCGCTTTCCACGCCCAGCAACGACGCCTTGAACTCGTCCTTGCTCCCCAAATCGCTTTGCCCGCTGTATTCAGCCAGGAAACGAATACGCGGCGTTTCCGGCGGCAATGGCCACACCAGGTTGCTGATATCCTTTTTCTTGACCGGCTCTGTGGCGCAGCCGATGAGACCCGCCAGGGTCACGCCCAGGCAGGCCAGCATCAGCGCGCGCATCAATTCAGTCCGACAAGATTTCACAGCCTCTCCATTCACCGCGACGGCATCGCGCCTATCGAATAATTTGTATTTTGGATCAATTTTTGATTTGAATCAAGGTTTATTAAAAGGATATTACCAGACCCTCTTGTCCGCAATAGGCTTGCAACAAAAACGCGATAAAATTGGTTCATTCTGGCTTCCTGCCCATTTTAAGAAACATGATATGAGCCACAATCATGGCTAACCTTTTCCTTGACATACTTATAGTAAGCCCTTTCCTTGCTGAGCAGTAAGGATTTTGCTTAAGAATAGCATATATAACGGCTAAGTTTAATACATCCGCAAATAATTTATGTTAAGGAAACGCGGGGTTATTTGCGGCTTCTTTCGAGCCGGACTTGTCACCGTTAAACCTGTTTCTTAAGTGGGAGCGTTTGCGTGAGCGCCAATATCCGCTCGATCGCCGCTTCCTGCTGGCGCAGCCTGGCGAGCGCGACTTCCGTTTCCTCCATTCGCGCTCCCAGGGTTGCGATCTGGTCACGGATCATGTTGAGGTCTTCCTCGCGCTTCTCCAGCGCGATTTTTTGGGCCTGGATCTGGTCCTGCACCGGGACGGACAGTTCCCTCAGCCACCAATCAGTTTCCGCTTTCAGCCGCGCGAACAGGTCGCGCAGTGGCGCCACCACTTCCATACCGAATTTCTTTGCCAGGCTGGCCTTGTCTGTCATCAGATTGATCGGGCGGCGGCAGAACTCCGCAGTTTTTTCGCCGAGTTGCCGTAAGTCCTGGCGGTAATTTTCCAGGCCGGAAAGTTGGGGTGGGGCAAGCTTGAAGCCAGGCAGTTGATTGAGTCGGGTGTATACGGCTTCGACCACGTTCATGATTTGGCGATTCTGGCGCTCGAAACCTTCAAGCAAGGCAGAAGCCTCGCTGATCAGGGATTGCATCGCCTGGGTAAGCGCACCAGTGGTACGGCTTTTCAGGATTTCATCCAGGTTTTTCGCCACCAGTTGTTCGACGTGTTCGCTGTCAAGGTGGTTGAGAAGTATGCCGCCCTGCCGCGCAATCAATTTGCGCGCGATATTGAAGCTTTTCCATGCCTCCTGGCTCTGGTGCCGGTCTGCTTGCAGGCTTTTCTCCAGCCGCTCCGCGACCTCGCGGTTCTTGCCGAGCAGACGGGTCAATGTGTCTTGTTCGTGATGCAGTTCGCCACGCCGGCGCTGCACGGCTGCGCTGCCGGTTTCCATAATCAGGCTGATTTGAGCGAAAGCGGCGGCATCCGGCGGCGTGTTTTTCAGGGTCTCCAGCAGTTCATGGGCGCGCTGCAACAACGGCGGGTCGAGCAACTCAGCCGTATCCGGCAAGGCCAGGCAGGCTTCCAGCGCCGTGTTTAACGTGAACATCTTCTTTAGGCGAGTTGCATGGCGAGGCTTTCCAGCCAGGCTAAAGGCACCATCAGCAGCAGCTGGCAGATGATGAACAGCAGCAGCGGAGTAAGGTCGACATTGGCCACAAGCGGAACTACCCTGCGCAGCGGCAGGAGGAACGGGTCGGTCAGCCGGCTTAACACCGGCGCCAGGGGCGTGTGCGGGTTGGCCCAGGACAGGATCGCCTGGATGAAGACCGCGCCGAGCAGAATGTAGATGCTGATTTTCAGCAGCTTGATCGCCGCCAGGAAGGCGATGGCAAGAAAAACGGAAGGCCCGGCCTTCAGCAGGAACAGACCACCCAGCCAGGATACGGCGAGCAGCATGACGTATTCCACCAGCCAGGCCAGCAGCAGGGAGGCCAGATCCAGCCCGAACAGGCCGGGAACGAACCGGCGCAGCGGCTTCACCGCGAAATCGGTGAGCGCCGCGATGAACTGCGAGACCGGGTTGCGGAAGGGTACGCGCGCCCATTGCAGGCAGAAGCGCAGCAACGCCGCCAGCACGAACAGGCCGAGCAGGGTTTCGAGCAGGAATTGCAGGGCTTGGTTTAGCATGATCGAGTTATCCTCCGGCGCCCATCTCGCCCAGTTCGTCCCCCAACTCATGCGAGCGCAGGCAGGCGGCCTGTGCGGCCTGAATGATGATTCGCTTGATCCCGGCGGCCTCCATCACAAGAATGGCGCGCTCGGTGGTGCCGCCCCTGGAGGTGACGCGCGCGCGCAGAGCGGCCGCATCCTCGGCGCTTTGACTGGCAAGCCTGGCGGCGCCGAGGAAGGTTTCCAGGCTGAGGGTGCGCGCTTGATCCGGGGTGAAGCCCAGTTCCACGGCGGCTTCCTGCAATGCTTCGATGAAGAGGAACACGTAGGCCGGACCGCTGCCGGAAATAGCGGTGATGGCGTCCATTTGCGCTTCTTTTTCCAGCCACAGCGTCGCGCCCACCGCGCCGAGTATGGTTTCGGCCTGCCGGCGCTGGTGCTCGGGCACTCCGGGCAGGGCATAGAGGCCGGTAACGCCCGCCAGTACCATCGCCGGCGTATTCGGCATGGCGCGGACGATCACGCCATGGCCGCCCAGCCAGAGGGAGAGATCGGCGCTGCGCACCCCGGCGGCGATGGAAATGACCAGCTTGCCGTCGAGCAGCCCGTGCAGCTGCGCGGCAACGCCGTGCAGTTGCTGCGGCTTCACCGCCAGCACGATGATGTCGGCGGCAACAGCCGCTGCGCTGATTTCCTCGTGGGTGGCGATGCCGAATTTTTCACTCAGCCGGGCGCGGCTTTCCGCGGAGATTTCCACCACGCCGATGGCTGTCGGGTCGAAGCCATTTTGCAGCAGGCCGGTGATGAGCGCGCCGGCCATGTTGCCGCCGCCGATGAAGGTGATGTTCATGATGCTTTTCCTGAATTGGTTTTAAAAATCAAAACACACCACGAATGACACGAATGTTCACGAATGAAACACGAATAGCTGATTATTCGTGAACATTCGTGTTTCATTCGTGCAAATTCGTGGTTAATCTTTTTTTAGGGTTTTGTGCCGTTCCCCGAAGATTGCCGAGCCTACCCTCACGATCGTCGCACCCTCGGCTATCGCCGCTTCAAGATCGTCCGACATGCCCATCGACAAGGTGTCGAGTTGAAAGCCTTCGGCGTTGAGCTGCTCCAGCAGCTGGCGCAGGCGGACGAAGGCCAGGCGCTGTTTCACGGGGTCGCCGGTCGGCTCTGGAATCGCCATCAGCCCGCGCAGTTTCAGGCGCGGCAGGGCCTGCACATAGCGTGCCAGGGCCGGCAAATCTTCCGGCGCGACGCCGCTTTTGCTGGCTTCGCCGCTGATATTGACCTGCAGGCATACCTGCAGGTCGGGCAGGCTGGATGGCCGGCCTGCAGACAGCCGGTCGGCGATCCTGGCCCGATCCAGGCTGTGCACCCAGGCAAAACTTTCGGCGATCGGGCGTGTTTTGTTGCTCTGGATCGGGCCGATGAAGTGCCATTTCAGCGGCAGGTCGTTGAGCGCCTCGACTTTCCCCACGGCCTCCTGCACGTAGCTTTCGCCGAAGGCGCGCTGTCCGGCCGCATACGCCTGGCGCACCGCGGCGGCGGGAAAGGTTTTGCTGACCGCCAGCAGCTGGATGCCCGCACCCGGCCGGCCGGCCGCGGCGGCGGCCAGTGCGATGCGCTGCCGCGCTGCTTGCAATGAGTTTGCGATAGTTGTCATAATGGGGGGGGCGCATTTGTGCACAAGGGAAATTATAATGGAAATCTCGGATTTACTTGCCTTTTCGGTAAAAAACAAGGCCTCCGACCTGCACCTGTCATCCGGCCTGCCGCCGATGATCCGGGTGCATGGCGACGTGCGCCGCATCAATGTGCCGGTGCTGGAGCACAAGGATGTGCACGGCATGGTGTACGACATCATGAACGACGGTCAGCGCAAATTCTACGAGGAAAACCTGGAGGTCGACTTCTCCTTCGAGATTCCCAACCTGGCGCGCTTCCGCGTCAACGCCTTCGTCCAGAACCGCGGCGCCGCTGCGGTATTCCGCACCATTCCCTCCAAGGTTCTGACGCTGGAAGAACTCAAATGCCCGGAGATTTTCAAGGAAATTTCCGAGCAGCCGCGCGGCATCGTGCTGGTGACCGGACCGACCGGCTCGGGAAAATCCACCACCCTGGCAGCGATGGTCAATCACATCAACGAAAAGGATTACGGCCATATCCTGACGGTGGAAGACCCGATCGAATTCGTGCACGAGAGCAAAAAGTGCCTGATCAACCAGCGCGAGGTCGGGCAGCATACCCTGTCCTTCAACAACGCCCTGCGTTCAGCCTTGCGTGAAGATCCGGACGTGATCCTGGTGGGCGAGCTGCGCGACCTGGAAACCATCCGTCTGGCGCTGACCGCAGCCGAAACCGGCCACCTGGTGTTCGGCACCCTGCACACCAGCTCCGCCGCCAAGACCATCGACCGGATCGTGGACGTGTTCCCGGCCGCGGAAAAAGACATGGTGCGCTCGATGCTGTCGGAGTCCCTGCGCGCGGTGATTTCACAGACCCTGCTCAAGACCAAGGACGGCCAGAGCCGTGTCGCCGCGCACGAAATCATGATCGGCACGCCAGCGATCCGCAACCTGATCCGCGAAGCCAAGATCGCCCAGATGTACTCGGCGATCCAGACCGGCGGGAATATCGGCATGCAGACGCTGGACCAGAATCTGACCGAGCTGATCAAGCGCAACATCGTATCCACGGCCGAGGCGCGCACCAAGGCCGCAAACAAAGACAATTTTCCAGGTTAAGAAAACGCACTATGGAACACGATCAAGCAGTCAAATTCATCCACGACCTATTGCGGTTGATGCTGTCGAAAAAGGCGTCGGACCTGTTCATCACCGCCGACTTCCCGCCTGCCATCAAGGTGGATGGCAAGATGACGCCGGTTTCCAGCCAGAAGCTGACACCGCAGCACACCAAGGAACTCGCGCGCGCGGTCATGAATGACAAGCAGTCGTCCGAGTTCGAGGCGAGCAAGGAGTGCAACTTCGCCATCAGCCCGCAGGACATCGGGCGCTTCCGCGTCAATGCCTTTATCCAGCAAGGGAAGATCGGCATGGTGCTGCGCACCATCACGACCATCATCCCGAAGATGGGAGACCTCGGCCTGCCCGAAGTGCTCAAGGATGTCGCCATGACCAAGCGCGGCCTGGTGATTTTCGTCGGCGGCACCGGCTCGGGAAAATCCACCTCCCTGGCGGCGATGATCGGCTACCGCAACCAGAACAGCTACGGCCACATCGTCACCATCGAGGATCCGGTCGAATACGTGCATCCGCATATCAACTGCGTCATGACCCAGCGCGAGGTCGGCGTCGATACTGATTCCTGGGAAGCGGCGCTGAAGAACACCCTGCGCCAGGCGCCGGACGTGATCCTGATCGGCGAGATCCGCGACCGCGAAGTGATGGAGCATGCGATTGCCTTTGCCGAAACCGGCCATCTGGCGATGGGCACGCTGCACGCCAACAGCGCCAACCAGGCGATCGACCGGATTATCAACTTTTTCCCGGAAGAGCGGCGTCAGCAGCTCCTGATGGACCTGTCCCTCAACCTCAAGGCGCTGATCTCGCAGCGTCTGATCCCCAGGGCGGGCAGCAAGGGCCGCGCCGCCGCCATCGAGATCCTGCTCAATTCCCCGCTGATCTCGGACCTGATCTTCAAGGGCGAGGTGCACGGAATCAAGGAAATCATGGCAAAATCCAACGAACTGGGCATGATCACCTTCGACCAGGCGCTGTTCAATCTCTATGAAACCGATATGATCAGCTACGAGGATGCGCTCAGGAACGCCGATTCGGTCAACGACCTGCGCCTCAAGATCAAGCTCCACGGCAAGGCCGCCAGGGACTCCAATGGGATGGACGGCATCGACCACCTCGATATCGTCTAGTAGTGCGTTCCATTAAAACCATTACAAATAAACCGTTCGGCCTGAGCTTGTCGAAGGCCAGTATTGGCGGGCACCCAGCGGTTCGACAAGGCTCTCCTGAGTTTATCGAAGGGCTCACCGCGAACGGTAACTGTTTTGCTGGAACGCACTACTAGCCGCCTGACGGCAAGAGGCCAAAACTATAAATACCTATCCTCGCCCTCTCTCCAGGGCGCAACCTTGATCAACAACGCCATCCCCGGCAGCGCCAGCACGGTGCATAGCAGGAAGAAGGAAAACCAGCCCAGTTGTTCGACCAGAAACCCGGTGGAAGCATTGATAAACGCGCGCGGAACCGCCGCCAGACTGGTAAACAGGGCGAACTGGGTGGCGGTGTAAAGCGGGTGGGTGGTGCGGGCGATGAAGGCGACGAAGGCCGCCGTGCCCAAGCCGACGCCCAGGGCTTCGAAGCCGATCACCAGGGCGAGCACGACCTTGTCGTTGCCGATCAGCGCCAGCGCGGCAAAACCCAGAATCGACACCACCTGCACCACGCCGAACAGCCACAGCGCGCGGTTGATGCCCAGGCGCATCATCCACACCCCCCCCAGCAACCCGCCGATGACGCTGGGCCACAGGCCGGCGTGCTTGGCGATCAGGCCGATGTCGGTCTTGGTGAAGCCCATGTCTAGGTAGAACGGCGTCGCCAGGGCGGTGGCCATGCTGTCGCCGAGCTTGTAGAGGAAGATGAAGCCGAGGATCAGCAGCGCCTCCCGCCAGCCCTGGCGGTTGATGAATTCGCGGAACGGTTCGACCACCGCCGCCCGCAATGTTCGCGGGCCGGACTTGACGAGATCGGGCTCGTCCACCATCAGCGTCATGATGACGCCGGGCAGCATGAACAGGGCGGTGATCAGGAACACGCTGCTCCACGGCAAATGGTCGGCCAGGATCAGGGACAGCGAGCCCGGCACCAGGCCGGCAATGCGGTAGGCGTTGACGTGGATGGCATTGCCCAGCCCGAGTTCGACGTCGAACAGGATTTCGCGCCGGAAGGCATCGAGCACGACATCCTGCGTGGCGGAAAAGAAGGCGACCGCCAGGGCCAGGTAGGCGATGCTCCACAGGTCCAGCTTCGGCTCGAACCAGCCGAACAGCGGCACCGAAAGCAGCAGCGCGATCTGGGTAAACAGCATCCAGCCGCGCCGCCGGCCCATCTTCGGCCAGGCAAAGTGGTCGAGCAGCGGCGACCAGAGAAACTTCCAGATATAGGGCAGCTGGATCAGCGCGAACAGGCCGATTACCTTGAGGTCGACCTGTTCGGTGCGCAGCCATGCCGGTACCAGGCTGATCAGGAAATACAGCGGCAGGCCGGAACTGAAGCCGGTGAACACGCAGATGAGCATTTTGCGGGTGAAGATCGCCCGCCACAGAGAGGATTTTTCAGGCATACGGGAATAACATTAATCCAGACGCGCCACCCTACCAGGCTGTGTCAAAATGGCCGGCCATGACCTCTTTTATCTCCCCAAACCATGCCTGAAGCCAGCCTGATCTCGGCGCTGCTGGTCGGCCTGCTCGGCGGCACCCACTGTGTCGGCATGTGCGGCGGCATCGTCGGCGCGTTGAGCCTGCAAATGCCGGCCAATGTGCCGCAGTGGCGTTTCCATCTGGCCTACAACCTGGGGCGCATCGCCAGCTATGGCGCGGCGGGGGTGCTGGTGGGCGCGGCCGGGGCGGGAAGCATGATGCTGAGCGACATGCTGCCGGTCAAACAGGCCCTGTACCTGATTGCCAACCTGCTCCTGGTTTTCCTGGGGCTGTATCTGGCCGGGCTTTCCCACGCCGTGGTGCAGCTTGAGCGCCTCGGCGGCGTCATCTGGCAGCGCCTGCAGCCTTACTCTAGAAAGCTGCTGCCGGTACGTTCGGTGCCGCAGGCTTTCGCCCTGGGCGCCTTGTGGGGCTGGGTGCCGTGCGGCCTGGTCTACAGCGTGCTGGTGGCCGCGATGGCCAGCGGCAGCGCCGCTTACGGCGGGATGATCATGCTCGCGTTCGGCCTGGGCACATTGCCCAACCTGCTGGCGATGGGCTATTTCGCCCGCCAGCTCAAGAGCTTCATGCAGCACCGCGGGGTGCGCCTCACCGCCGGGCTGCTGGTGGCGGGCTTCGGCGTGCTGGGCTTGTACCGGCTGGCGATGCTATAGGAATCTCCCGGATTTCGGCCTGACGGCCTGCATCCAGGCTACATCTTCTCGAAGCGATATACCGCCAGATTCCCCAGCAGGTTCGGCAGCAAACTCACGTCGTCGCCATCGCACATGACATGGCGCTCGAGGATGCGTACGCCATGGTCGCGGCAGAACGCCTCGAAATCGACGAAGGTGCAGAGATGGATGTTGGGCGTGTCGTACCACTGGTAGGGCAGATCCCGCGACACCGGCATGCGCCCTTTGAGTACCTGAAAACGCCGGCGCCAGTAACCGAAGTTGGGAATGGTGACGATGCCGTGCTTGCCGACGCGCAGGATTTCCTTCACCACCAGTTCGATGTTGTGCATCGCCTGCAGCGTCTGCGACAAAATCACGAAGTCGAACGACTGCGGCTCGAATCCGGACAGCCCCGCCTCCAGGTCCATCTGGATCACGTTGACGTTCTTTTCGACGCAGGCGAGGATGTTGGCGTCGGCGATCTCGATCCCGTAGCCGTGCGCATTGCGGGCTTCCTTCAGGTATTTCAGCAGGCTGCCGTCGCCGCAGCCCAGGTCGAGCACCTTGGCATTCGGCTCCACCCATCGCGCGATGGCGGCGAAATCGGCCCTTGCGATCATTTTCAGCCCCCCACTTTTACGTTGTTCATGTAGGCGCGCACCAGGGCGAGATAATGCGGGTCGGGCATGAGAAAGGCATCGTGGCCGTGTGCCGCGGTGATTTCCGCGTAGCTCACGTTGCGGTCGTTGTCGAGCAATGCCTTGACGATCTCGCGCGAGCGGCCCGGCGCAAAGCGCCAGTCGCTGGTGAATGAAATCACCAGAAAATCTGCCTGGGCCGGCCTCATCGCCTCGCTCAAGGAAATGCGGTGATGATGGGTGGGATCGAAGTAGTCGAGCGCCTTGGTCATCAGCAGATAGGTATTGGCGTCGAAGCTGTCGGCGAACCTGTCGCCCTGGTAGCGCAGGTAGGATTCGACCTCGAACTCCACGTCATAGCCAAACTGGAATACGTCGTTCTTCAGGATGCGGCCGAATTTCTCGCCCATCACGTCGTCCGACAAATAGGTGATGTGGCCGAGCATGCGCGCCAGACGGAGGCCGCGCCTGGGCACCACGCCGCGGGCGTAGAAGTCGCCGCCGTGGAAATCCGGGTCGGTCAGGATGGCCTGGCGCGCCACGTCGTTGAAGGCGATGTTCTGCGCAGTCAGCTTGGGCGCCGAGGCGATCACCAGGGCATGGCGTACGCGCTGTGGATGCTGGATGGCCCACGACAGCGCCTGCATCCCGCCCAGGCTGCCGCCCATCACTGCGGCGAAAGATTCGATGCCGAGCCGGTCGGCCAGCCGCGCCTGGGTTTCCACCCAGTCCTCCACCGTCACCATCGGGAAGGACTTGCCGTAAGGCTTGCCGGTTTTCGGATCGGAGCTGGAGGGGCCGGTCGAACCGTGGCAGCCGCCCAGGTTGTTGAGGCCGATGACGAAAAAGCGCCCGGTGTCCACCGGTTTGCCGGGGCCGATCATGTTGTCCCACCAGCCCGGCCGCTTTTCGTGTTCGGAATGGAAACCGGCGACATGGTGATTGCCGGAAAGAGCGTGGCAAACCAGGATGGCGTTGGATTTGTCCGCGTTCAGCGTGCCATAGGTTTCGTAAACCAGGTCGTAGCTGTCCAGCGTCGCGCCGCTTTTCAGGGTGATCGGCGTGTCGAAGTGTGCGGTCTGTGGCGTGATGATGCCGACGGAATTGGGTTGCGGGTGCATGGCGGGAATTATAGCGATTTATCCTGAAAGCCGTAATTAACCACGAATGACACGAATGTTCACGAATGAACACGAATAGTTAACGATAAATATCGTTTCACCAAACAGGTGAGTCGAGTGACAATGCTAATTCTTTGATTATTCGTGAACATTCGTGTCGCCTACTTTTGGTTTATTCGTGTAAATTCGTGGTTAATCGCTTTTTTAGGTTTATTCAATTATTCAAACGCGCCAGCAACTGGTGCAGCTTCTCCGGTTCGTGCGCCTTGAGCATTTTCTGCGCCACGCCGGTGATGTGAGGCAGGTCGGACTTGAGGATCTGCTGCTTGACCGTGAGCAGGTGAGCCGGGTGCATGGAGAACTGGCGCAGCCCGAACCCGAGCAGCAGGCGGGTGAGGCTGGCGTCGCCCGCCATTTCGCCGCACACCGAAACCGGGATGCCGGCCTTGTCGGCGGCGGAAATGGTCATGGCGATGAGCTGCAGCACCGCCGGGTGGAGAGGATCGTAAAGGTGCGCCACGGTATCGTCGGTGCGGTCGATCGCCAGGGTGTACTGGATCAGGTCGTTGGTGCCGATGGAAAGAAAATCGAGATGCTTGGC
>CAMTYG010000007.1:0-37491 GCA_947085875.1 uncultured Sulfuricella sp. | reverse complement strand
CAGCGTGGCACCCTGCTTGATATGGGACGCGATCGAGTCTTCGTAGATCTTGCGCTGGTCCTGGTCGGGGGCGAGGATCATCACCACATCGGCGATCTTGACGGCCTCAACCACTTCAGCGGCTTTCACGCCGGCGTTGGTGGCCTTCTCCCAGCTCTTGCTGCCCTTGCGCAGGGCAACGGTGACGTCCACACCCGAATCCTTGAGATTCAGCGCGTGGGCATGGCCCTGCGAACCGTAGCCGACGATGACGACTTTCTTGCCTTGGATGAGGGAGAGGTCGGCGTCTTTGTCGTAGAAGATGGAGATGCTCACGGTGGTGGGCTCCGGTTTGTGGTGGGTTGATGGTGCAACGAGAGAAATCAGGATTTGTGCAGCACGGTCTGGCCGAGCGCTAGCGCGGCCACGCCAGAGCGCACCAGCTCAAGCACGGTGGAAATCTTGGCGAGTGCGGTGATGAACGCCTCAACCTGCGCCGCAGTGCCGGCAAGCTGTGCGGTGCGAGTGTTGTCGCTGCCATCGAGCGCTACGGCATGATGGTCGCGCACGCAGTGGATGAAAGCATTGGCCTGCTGGGCTTTAAGTTCAATCTTGATCAGCAGCAGTTCGCACTCCACATGATCGGCGGCTGAGAGATCAACGATCTCCACCACTTCAACCAACTTGCGGGTCTGCGCCACGATCTGCTCGATGACGGTGTCAGAACCGGTGGTGACCAAGGTGATTCGCGAAAACGCGGCATCGTGCGTGGGTGCCACGCAGAGGGACTCGATGTTGTAGCCCCGCGCCGCAAACATGTTGGCAACGCGCGACAGCGCGCCAGCTTCGTTTTGCAGCAGGATCGAAACGATGTGTCGCATTTGTCAGGGTGCCGCAACTCCGCCCGACTGGCGGCAGGGGCGCGCACCTTAGCGTCGAAGACCCTCAAACGCAATCACCCTTGAGGCAAGGCCGCCCTGCATCACTGGGTATTGCCGTACTTGTGCACCCACTCCACAAGCTGTGCACGACGACGGAACCCGAGCTTGTCGTAAAGGTTATAGGCATGGGTGGATACCGTCGAAGGCGCCAGCCCGAGATCATGGGCGATTTCCTTGAAGGTGAGTCCGCCGGCCAGCTTGCGGGCCACCTGCAACTCGCGGGCACTGACACTTGGCAGGCGGCGATCATTGCTCACCCGGACGTGGAATCTGTCGACAGTCTTGTCGATCCGAAAGAACAAGCCACGGCAAGACTGCGCATGCTTGAGCTGATCATCCGCCAGGCTCATTTCAAACGGCAGTGTCCTGCCATCCCAATCGTCATGACAGCGACGCAGGTAATCCTCAAATACGCGATCAGCGGATTCGATGACGCCGGCACGGTCCACGATCGCGAAACCAATCGGCTCCAGCGCGCCGCTCTTTGCCTCCCTCAGCAAGCCCTGGAAACGCCGGGAAAGACGTTCGGCATGTGCGAGATGCTCCATGGTGCCAGATAAAAAATGATGCTCAGCCTCAGTAAATGCAGTCGATACGCTGCGCTGCCAGGTGAACTCATGGCGCGTGTTGTCGAGTGGCTCCAGCACCTCGATACGCAGGGTGGAAAGTTCCTCAGCCTGCCGCTGAGCCGCTTGCCCGGCAGCCGCAAGTTCACGCTCGCCGAAAGTGCTGATCACCACCCAGCGGGCCTGAGAAAGCGGCACGCGCATCGCAACAGCTTTCAATGCCCACTGCGCGAATTGCTCTTGATGATCGAGCACAGCGTTGTAGAGGCTTGCTATGAAACTGCTCATCCCATCCCCACTTGATTATTTTTCTGATACCCAAGTAAAGCCCAAAAAAATAAAAAGGGCCAGAGAAACCTCTGGCCCCTCATGTGTTGGTGGAATGGAGGAGGATCGAACTCCCGACCTCTGCATTGCGAACGCAGCGCTCTCCCAGCTGAGCTACCACCCCAAACGAGTGGAAAGTGTAAGCGCGGCCGAACTGAAACGCCATGCACCAACCGTGGGTCAGAATGTGTGGAAAATCACTATCCATGGCGGCTGGAACACGCTTGAGCCACATCCATATTTTCGCCCGCGCGCCGGTGCCGGGAAAGTGCAAAACGCGGCTGATCCCCCGGCTGGGCCCACGTGGTGCAGCCTGGGTGCAGCGTCGGCTGATTGAGCACGTTTTAACCGCTGCCATCGCTGCTGTCGGTGTTGTCAATGTCACCCTCTGGGGGGCCCCCGATGCCACACACGGCTTTTTCACGCACTGTCGACGGCGCCACGGTGTGCGTCTTGCGCGGCAAGCTCCGGGCGATCTTGGCGCCCGCATGCGCAGTGCGCTCAGGCACAAGCCAGGGCTACTGATCGGCTCGGACGCGATGGGCCTGACAGCTGAGGATCTACAGCGCGCATCAGCTGCACTCGGCACCTCCGATTACCTGCTGCAGGCGGCACCCGATGGCGGCTATGTACTGATTGGCGCCTGCAAACCGCTGCCGCATCTGGCAGGCATTGCCTGGAGTAGCGGGCGTGAAGGCCGCCAGACCGCCGCCAGACTGACCCGCAGCGGCACGCTGCGTTGGCTCACACCCGCGCGCAACGACCTTGATACGCCCAGAGACTGGCGACATGCCCGACGCCAAGGGCAGCTGACGCCCTTGATTCATCAACAAAAAAAAGCGCCTACGGCTCTACTGCCGACTGCAGGGCTTCCATTTACGGCAGAAGCCTGCTAAAACGCCGCCGCTTTTGTTCACCCTGTGTAATGAAGAAAAATGGCCGGACGTCCCAGTAAAAAAGCGAAAGAAGCCAAGGCGCAAGCCGATGCAGTCGCCAAGACTTATGATGATTTCGCCGGAGATGACGGCGGTTTCAGCGAAGATGTGCCTGACATTGCTGCCGCAGATGGTGAAGAGCGGCGCGACTGGCGCGATGTAGAGAAGTACCGCGAGGCGCGCGATTTGCGCAAGCTGGTCGATGAAGACCTGGAAGCGTACCTGTTCCGCGAAGAAAAACCACGCGCAGCGCGCACCAAATAACGCGTGCGTAACCGAGTTGAGCGGCTTTTGCAGCGCCGCTTTCTCGCTTTCAATTCAGGGGTTGTGCGTTCTCAACGACCCGCCTGCGCCCCGTAGGTATAAGTGAGATCAACGCCGATCACACTGAAGTTGTAGCGGCTGTTGCCGAAACTGGAGTCACGCTGCTCGTAGCGGTACTCCGGCAGGATGCTGAACCGGTAGAACGGTTGGTAGTCCATTCCAATCCGCAGCCCCAGCACCGCATCTTCGCGCGGCTGGCCGTTGCTGTTCACACTTGGCGCGCCCCTGTAGCTGGAGTCGTAACGCTCCGCTGATACCGCGAGAGCAATCTTGGGCGACCAACGATAGTCGTAGCTGGCTTTGATGCCGAGGTTTTCCACGTAGTTGGCGTTGATGTCCTCAACGTAATACAGGTCGCGGTAGGCTTCGAGCCGCAAGCGGCTGATACCGGAAAACTTTCGAGCGTAGGCAAGGCGCCCAGTCACGCCACTGAAATCCCGCACTGCCGGGTCCTCGTGCGTGCGCTGTGTGTAGGCGATCTGTGCAGTCAGGTCGGATAAGCCGCTGGGGGTGTAGCCGATACGGCTGATAAAGCTCTGCTGGGTGTAGCTCTTCTCGCGGCCATCGCCCGACACGATGATGCGGTTGGGATATTTTCCACTGGCCTGCCGCAGCCCCAGACCCAGCATGGAGTAGCCATTCCGACGGTATTCCACACCCAGTTCTCCAGCACTCTCTTCCAGGTCATAGTCTTTCGAAGATTGTCTCGATGCCTTGCTGGCATAGCGGGCTGCACGGGTAATGCCGGTCCAGCGCGGCGTCACGGCATAACGCAGTTCGGCAGCGGCCTGATCAACCACGATGAATCCCGGTTCGGTGTCATCGCGGAAGACGAAGCTCTCCTGCTTGCGCTCGCGTCCCGCATCAATCTTGAGCTTGAGAGTGGATGCCAACGCCAGCCGCGCCTGTGCGCCAAGCAGATAGCGGTCGTAGTCCAGTGCATCCAGTCTGGCGTAGTCGATGCGGTCGTAGTCGCCGCGCACTTCCAGCTCTTGCAGGCTTTCACGCAATGTCAGGCGAGCACCTGCCCCGTAGTGCACCAGCCTGTCGGCCGTGCGGGGCGCAGTACCCGATGCGGCGTTATCGGGTGCGCGAAAGATGTTGTCATCGTACTGCCCCTTCACATGCAGCGAGGGCTTCAGTTGCAGATTGAGCGCAGTCGCCACCCCAGGTACCAGACTCAGCGCGATCAGCGCCGCCCAGAACTCAGTACGCATTCTCATCGCCGCGTACAACCGTCCAGAGCGTCAGCAGGATGATCTTGATGTCCAATAGCGGCGACCAGTGGCGGATGTATTCAAGGTCGTAGCGGATGCGCTCTTCCATGCGCTCGATCTCGGCGGTTTCGCCGCGCAACCCATTGACTTGCGCCCAGCCGGTAATGCCAGGCTTTACCTTGTGACGCAGCATGTAACGGCGAACTTCCTTGCGGTAGTGTTCGTTGTGAGCAACTGTATGCGGGCGAGGGCCGACCACGCTCATCTCCCCCTTCAGCACATTGAAAAACTGCGGCAATTCATCCAGTGAAGTCTTGCGGATGAAGCGGCCAACACGGGTGATGCGGTCATCGCTTCGAGTGGCCTGACGGGTGGCGGCATCTGGCGCATTCACCCGCATCGAGCGAAATTTATAGACCTTGAATCGCATGCCGTTCAGGCCATACCGATTCTGCGCGAACAGTATCGGCCCCGGCGAGGACAGCTTCACCGCAATGGCCACTGCAAACAGCAACGGCAAGATGCCGATCACTGCGAAAAAAGCGAACACGAAGTCAAAAGACCGCTTCAGCATGCCATCCACGCCGTAGAACGGTGACTCGGCCACCTGCAATACCGGCACGCTTTCAATCTCGCCAATCTGCGCCTTGAGCAGCGAGAACATCAAAAGATCAGGCACGTAGTACAGCGATGCCGTGGTGTTGCCCAGTTCATCAATCACCCCCATTGCCCTGCGCGCGGCAGCATCCGGCAGCACCACAAACACCACTTCAATTCCGTGGTCACGCACGTATTGCGCAGCATCACGTGCTTTGCCCAAGAGGGGCACGCCGGGTATGCCGCCACCGATGCGGTGTACCTCGCGGTCATCAAAGTAGCCCTGCAACTCATAAATGCTGGAACCCAACAGCTTCTTGCCCAGTGTTCTCGCTGAATCATTGGCAAAGAGAATCACTGCCCTGCGTCTGACGACCAACTGCGGAATGAGTCTCTGCAAAACATGCCGCACCAGCACATGTATGACGAAGAAAGCCGTCGGCACTGCCAGCATCCAAACAACCAATACCTTGCGAGCAAACCGATCAAGGTGGCCAGTCAGCAGACCCAGCATCATCAAAGCGCCCACGACCCATACCCAGTTGACGATCACCTTGGCGCCAATATTGCCGGGTCGTCCCAGCTGCCAGCTATCAAGGAGGTCAAAGCGGCGGAACGCGAAGTACGACAGCAGGCCCGACAGCAGAGCCAGCATTTGATAGGCCTCATAGAACAGCTGATCAAACAGCTGAGTAGTTGCCCATAGCGTGCCTGCAACAACCAGACTGTAGATGCCGCCCAGGATGGCTAGTACCTGCGAATTGTGTTTTAGGAGCACGGCGATTGGAGTTCGTCAGCGAAAAGGGTTACGTCTTGGACATCTCGCGCGACCTCTGCATGCCACTTGTTTCGCGCCAGCTTCATCATGCTGAATACTATGCAAGTGGCGTGCAATCTGCTGCCGATATATTTGAATTAAATTGCTAGTGCCCTGTTCATCCGCAACAATGCACTGACTGGTTTTCCCAAGCCGATTTCACTCGGAATCTCCTGCCGTGCATTCAGTCAGTCCGCTGGTCATTGTCTCTCCCGTACGGGATGAAGCGGCTTACGTCCGCAACACGCTGGAGTCGATGATTCGGCAAACCACGCGGCCGCAGGAATGGCTTTTCGTTGATGACGGTTCACAGGACAACACCCGTGAAATCATCCACTCCTACTCCGAAAAATATCCCTGGATCAGGGTGGTCTCGCGCCAGGATCGCGGTTTTCGCAAGGTGGGCGCCGGAGTCATCGCCGCCTTCGACGACGGTTGCCAGCAGATCACGTCGCAAAAATATGCCTACATCGCCAAGCTCGATGGCGACATGTCGTTCCCGCCGCGCTATCTCGAAATCATGCTGGCACGGCTGGAGCAAGATCCACTCCTCGCGGCGGTATCCGGCAAGGTGTTTCGACCCGAAGGCGGCGGCTTCACTGAAGAAGTGATGATCGACGAAATGGTGGCTGGGCAGTTCAAGCTGTACAAGCGCGAGTGCTTTGAAGCGATTGGCGGCTTCAGTCAGACCATTCTCTGGGATGGTATCGATATCCATCGCTGCCGCATGAAAGGCTTCACCACGTTGAGCTTCTTCCACCCTGAGGCGCAGCTGATTCACCATCGTCTGATGGGCTCCTCCGACCGAAACATCTACAAGGGGCGGGTACGGCTTGGACGCGGTATCTGGTTCATGGGCTATCACCCGCTCTACGCGCTGGCAGCTGGCACTTTCCGCATGCGCGAAAAACCTTTTGTGATCGGCGGTGTGATCATCATCACAGCTTATTTTTATGCGCTGCTCCGGCGCGAGCCACAGTTTGACGATGCCGCATTCATTCAGAACCTGCGAAAGTGGCAGATGCAGCGGCTTAGAAAACTCGGCACCGGACTGTTGCAACGACTGCGGCTGGCTTGAACCGGCGAGCACGCGAACAGCCCAAGTATGATGTTCATATCGGCATGTCACGCGCCGTTCTGGCCCACGTTTGCGTGACTGCCTCTTGAGTACGTTCCATGCTCATCGCTGCTGACCCGGCGTTTTCAAACCGCACCCTCAACCCCTACAACAGCCTGCTGTACGAAAGTCTGTGCACACTCGGCGTCGAGGTGCGAGAAGGCTTGTGGCATCGCAGGGTTCGACAAACCGCTGTATTCCACTGCCACTGGCCAGAGGCCTTTCTGCACCGCCCGACGGCGTTACGCTGTCTCGCCAGCGGCCTTAAGTTGTGTGCACAGGTCCTGACCTGCCGGCTGTTACGCATTCCCATCGTCTGGACTGTGCACAACCTCAAGCCGCATGAGCAAAAGCGCCCTCAGGCGGCCCGGTGGTTCTATTGGCTGTTCCCCAAAGCCTGCGCGGGCCTGGTCTTCCTTTCCGATGTCACTCGCCAGGCAGCGCTGGCAGCGGATCCACGACTGGCGCGCCTGCCCACCTGCGTGATTCCGCACGGACACTACCGTCCTGTCTTCCCCACTCCTCCCAACCCTGAAGCTGCACGCGCGCGACTGGGCTTGGCAGAGCACGAAGACTGCCTGCTTTATTTCGGCATGATCCGCCCCTACAAGAATGTACCTGCGCTGATCCGCCACTTCGTTGCAGCCGCCCTGCCGAATACACGCCTCATCGTTGCCGGACGCGTGATCGACAACCCGATGCTGTGCCGCGAGCTCATCGAGGCTGCACAAAACTCGCCACAAGTCACCTTGCGACTGGAGCATGTGCCGGACGATCAACTGGCCGATCTCGTGGCAGCCGCCCGGCTTGTGGTGTTGCCCTATCGCGAAATTGCCAACTCCGGCAGTGCGATCCTGGCGCTCTCTCTCAACCGTCCAGTACTGGCCCCGGCACTGGGCTCACTCAAGGAACTCGCCGCTCATATCCCCGGTAGCTGGCTGCGACTCTACGACGGTGAGCTGAGCGCCGAAATACTGCTTGCTGCGATGGCTGCGCCGCCACCTTCGACAGCCACACCTGACCTCACAGCGCTCGACTGGCCTGCAATCGCCCTTCAGACCCTAGCGTTTTACCAATCCCTGCGGAACCCTGCGCATGGCTAGGGCCCGACTGCTATCAGCGGCCAAGTGGACGAGTGCCGCCGCCGCTGTACGCGCACTGATGCAAGTGCTGCAACTGGTGCTGGTGGCCCGACTGTTCCCAGGCGATGATCTGGGCGTAGTGGTGTTGCTGTTCTCGATCATTGCGGTTGCGCAACTGTTCGCGGATGTCGGCATTGCCAATCTGGTGATGCACCATCAGCAACTCACGGTGGAAGAACTGCGCGGCATCCGCGGCATGGCACTGGGCATGGGCGCGCTGCTGTGCGGACTGCTGCTATTGGCTGCCCCGCTGCTGGCACGGTTCTACGGCGATGCACGCCTGCATATCCTGGTCAGCCTCGCAGGCGGACTGTTTCTGCTCAACAGTCTGTGGCAGACCAAGCGCGCAGTGCTCGAAAAACAGTTCGAGTTTCGCCTCGTCGGCGGCGGCGAGATCGTTGCTGCGCTGCTCTCGCAATCAACGATGGTAGTGGTAGCGCTCGCCAGTCGCAGCACTTACGCCGTGCTGATTGCCCCGCTCGGCTACAGCCTGATGATGGCTTTATGGCTGATGTTGTTGCGGCCTGACCGCGAAGATTTCCGTTTCGGATTTTCACGCAGCATCCTGCGCCGCTTTGCCGGCTATTCCGCCTACAGTTTTGGGTTCAATCTCACCAACAGCGTCTCGGTCTACTCCGATATCTTCATCGGTGGCCGCTACTTGAGTGCTGCTGCACTCGGCGGCCATGGCATCGCCAAGGATCTGAGCCTGAAGATCGGCTGGGCGATCAATCCCATCGTCACCCGCATTGCAACGCCCCTGCTGGCGCAATTGCAGGGCGAACGTGACCGCCTGCGCAGCGTCTATGCGCAGGTGCTGCGGGTAACAACCGTGCTGAACTTCCCCATCTACTTTTCGCTGATCCTGTTCGCCAGCAGCTATACACGGTTGGTGTTTGGCGAAGGACTGGCCGCATATCAACCTTCTTTCGTGCTGCTCGGCTTGTGGGGCTTGCTGCGCTCCGTGGGCAACCCCTCCGGAAGTCTTTTTTTTGCGCTTGGCAAAACCCGCCTGGCGTTTTATTTCAGCACCGTCTCAATGCTGTTGTTCGCAAGCAGTGCCTGGCTGGGCATGCAGTTCGGGGTCGTGGGCCTAGCTTGGGCCATGCTGGCTTCAATGGCACTCCAGCAGATGATAGGGGCTTGGTATTTCATTGTCCGCCCCCTGACCGGAATGCCCTACACCCAATATCTCACCTGCATTGCACCAGCGGCCATCGCCGCCTGGATTGCCTTTGGCAGCATGCATATAGCCATCAGGAACCTCTCGCTTTCGCTGCCCCTATTTATCGGCACGCAGGCGCTGGCTGCCGCTGGCTACCTGCTGCTGTTCTGGATCGTCGACCGCCCGCTGGTACTACAGTGCGCAACCTTGTTGCGCAGTAAAAAAACGGACCAGACATTCGGTGGATAGATTGGACGCCAGATCACTGGAATACTTTCATGGTCTATAAGACATGTCCGGGGAGTGACGGGAAGCTCAACTAGACAGCGTTCCCGTTCGCCGTTTTTGAGCGCTTATCCAGCCTCAACTTCTGCCTCAGCAACAACCAGAAAAACGGCAGGTCATCAACGAGGTAGCGTCTCCACAGGCGCTTGGGCTCACGGTATAAACGATAAGCCCATTCCAGCCCGGCCCGGCTCATCCAGGCTGGCGCACGCGACACATTGCCAGCTTCGAAATCAATGGTGGCACCCACCGCCATGAATACCCGCACGCCACGCATCTGCGCTTTGTAGCGCATGATGAATTGCTCCTGCTTGGGCGCACCGACGCCGACGGCGAGCACACTGGCGCTGCTGTCACTGACCAGCTTTGCCAGCGAAATACATTCTTCATGGTTTTTCTCAAAACCGAAGCTGGGTGCGTGCGCGCCCACCACGATATCGCGGCCAATACGGGCATTGATGCGACGCTGCGCTTCAAGTGCCACCCCTGGCGCAGCGCCCAGCAAGAAAATCCTGATCTCGGGATTCTCTGCATGATGCGTGCAGTATTCGCCAAGAAAATCAGAACCAGAGATCTTTTCTTTGAGCGGCGTTCCCAAAAACCGCCCTGCCAGTTTGACGATCTGACTGTCGCAGACCCTGAACTCCGCCTTGTGGAACAGCGCATGAAACTCAGGGTCGGCCCTTAGTTTCATGATGATGTCGACGTTGGGCGTAAACAGCACGCCATCAGTCAGCTTCACAAACAATTCCGCTCTGTCCAGGTTAGTCAGCGTCACACCGAGAATGTTGACGGTGGCTGTCATTGGGATTCACCAGAAAAAAGCATGACGGCACCGACGATCATCGTGCTGCTTGCGGTTTGTACTCATCCCCCCAGATCGCTTCTTCTACCATCGCGCAGATCGCATGGCCGATGAGGATGTGGTTTTCCTGGATCCTTGGCGTGTGGCTACTGGGCACCGGCAGCGCGTAGTCACAGCAATCTTTCAGCACACCGCCGCTGCCACACAAGGCAACGGTGATGATGCCCTTAGCCTTGCAGGCCTGCACTGCCCTGATGACATTCCTGGAGTTGCCTGAGGTAGAGATGCCGATGAACACATCTCCTGTCTGGCCGTTGGCCTGCACCTGCCGCTCGAACACTCGCTCGTAGCCATAATCATTGCCGATGGCGGTGAGCATGGAGGTATCGGTGGAGAGCGCAATGGAAGGCAAGCCGGGGCGATCGAACTCAAACCGGCTGACAAACTCCGCAGCAATATGCTGACTGTCTGCGGCACTGCCGCCATTACCGGCCAGCATCACTTTGTGGCCGGCACGAAATGCTTTTTCGATCACGCCGGATACCACGACGATACTGGCGAGCAGGGTCTCGTCGGCCAGCACTTGCCGCTTGACCGCGAGTGAGGCCTCAAACATTGCCCTGACTGCGGCGACACTAATTTTGCTGCTGACTGTGTTGTTCATCTGCGGACTGACCTGGTGTCTGCGGTTGCTTGGGAGGTGCCGATGTAAAAGATGGGTATGCCTGCACCGATACCATGCGCAGGCGGGCATCGAACAGCAGCCGCGAGACGCACACCGAAGAGTACATCGCAATGATGTGGATGAACGAAATCGGCACAAACCAGCCGCTCTCGGTGAGATTGGCCAGAATCACGTACAGCAGCAGCGCGAAGTGCAGCGCGGCAGCGCTGTAATCCACCTGGGTCAACCGGCTGATATCGAAGAACTGCCGCACGAGCAAGGCAGCGAGCATTGCCAGTCCAACGATACCCAAAGTGTTCCAGAGATCGAGATAGCCGTTGTGCCCGCTTGGGACGAACCAGCCAAGGCGCTTGATGGATTCATCTGCCATTGGCGTATGCCAGAAACTATTAAACCCCACACCCAGCAATGGATGCAGCTCAATGTTGCGCAGCATCTCTGCCCAGATCAGGGTGCGTCCTGAAAGCGTTGCATCCTTGCCAAACACTTGGGCAAAAGATTCTGCGATCCCCTCGCCATTCGGCGAGCCGATGACGATCAGATAGGCAAACAGGGGCAGCAAGACCATCATCCAGCCTGCGACAGCAACGATGGAACTGGACTTGCCCAGCCGCAGCGGCGCGCGCAAGCGCAACAAGATGACGCCGCAGCAAACCAGCGACAGCAACAAAGAGGTGGAACTGCGTGACAGCAGCAGCAGCAGCGACAGGCAGAGGCCCGGAATCACCACACGCATCGACGCCGAGCGTGATGCCCAAGTGTGAAACCAGAGAATGATCCCTACTGACGCCAGCTGTCCAAGGCTGTTTTTTTGATAGGTGATGCCGCGCCAGGAACCACTGAGCTCGAACTGCTGTTCGCTGTGGATGCCGATGTCCGGCATTGCGAGGCCAACCACTAGAGACACCGCCAGTGCGGTGGTCACCAGAAAGCGCATGACCGTGACGAAACGATCCGCATGCCAGCCGTGCAGCATGAAGCCGAGCGACAGAAACAGCAGCCCGGTAATCCCGAACGATTGCTTCAGCACTTTGAACGGCTCAGGTGCCCACAGCAGACTCAACATCGCCCAGGCTGGCAGCAGCAACAGCCAGGGATTGAACTCTCGCAGCACCAACGTCGCCAGCCTAAAACGCAAGGCGACCGCCACCAGTCCCAAGCCAATCAGCGGCATCCATTGCCGGGCAAACATTCCATGGCCCGTGGCCTTGCTGGCTGCCTCACGTGCGACCGGGTCGAACTCCAGGCCTGGCGGCAGAAAAGCCCAGGCCATTCCCAATGAAAACCCGAATGCCAGCAACATCGGCAGCACGGTGCCTTCGCGAGGCAGCTGATGCTGGGCCAGCAGCACGCTCATAAAGCCGCCTTGAGCACCACGCTTCCGAGCAAGGAAACCCCAGCGCTGCGCAGACGTTTCAGCAATTCGATGCTGGCAGGCAGCGAGGTGTGGTTCAGACGCGCCAGCGCGACTGCTGCGCCGGCAACGCTGGCAACTGCAGCAACATCGGCGCCGCGCTCGGCAGCGGTGGTATCGAGAATGACGTGACGATAGCGACGGCGCCAGCTGTCCATCAAATCAGCGAATGGTTTCGAGCTGAGCAGCTCCAGTGGATTGCTGACCGGTGTGCCAGCACTGAGTACCGCCAGATGCGGAAAGCCCTGCACGCCCAGCACACGCGGCGGCACGCCGCGATCCAGTGTGTCGGCCAGCCCTGACCCGCGAGGCAATCCGAATAGCTCATGCTGACGCGGCTGACGCAGATCAACATCGACCAGCAGTGTCGGTTGGTCCAGCTGCGCACACGCCATGGCAAGCGCAGCTGCCAGGCTGGAGCGACCGTCGCCTGTATTGCTGCTGACAATGGCGATGCAGTTGTGCGCGCGGTCGACTCGGCGACGCAGCAACTCCGTGCGCAGCGCCCTGATCTGCTCGGCAATGGGATGCAGGGGCTCGCGTACAAATCGCATCGACTGTGAGGCAAGGCCAACGACTTCAAGCACCGGTCTGTGTTCAGGCTGGCTGGCTTCTTGAAGGTCAGCGACAGTCACTAGCTTCAGTTGCAGCAAGGCTTCAGCGAGCTGCAATTCACGCGCACGCTGCAGCTCGACAACACGGGCCAGATCAGCCTCGGTCAAGCCACGCGCCTTCACCAGAAAAGTGAGAAGTTGTGTGATGTCAGGCGCCAGTTCCACGCCTAGCTCAGGAATCGGCGTCATCGGCCCGACTCCTCGATCACCACCAGCGGTGACTCCCCAAACTCCAGCTCGAAATCTTCGACACAGCGCACGCGGCGGTTACTGAACTCCCACAGCAAGGCCAAGAGCGCCGCAAAAACCAAGCCACCCAGAAGCCCCAGCAAGACATTGAAGCTGGCTTGTGGCTTGGTATGCCGCGCGGGCGGTGTAGCCGGTGCGATCAGCGAGACATCGTTGAACCGTGTTTCGGAATTGCGAGTGATCTGGCCGTATTGATCGAGTGCCAATTTGTAGACTTTTTCAGTCGCTTCCAGTTCGGACAGCAGACGCGCGGCTTCATCCTGCTGCTCACGGATCGTCAGCAATTTCTCGCGCTCCTGCTCGATGCGTCCACGCAGGTCTTTCACCATCGCGCTGGACTGTCTTGCCGCCGTCCTGGCATTGTCCACCACGCCCCCGGAGTAGCCGTTGACTTCCTGTGCCAGCTTCTCGCGCAGCTCACGCACCAGGGCTTCGGCAATGCGGTAGTCCGGGTGCCGCGAGCCCAGCGTTTTCTGCAACTCGGAGAACCGCGACTCCGCCGTCAGCAGATCATTCTTGATACGCACCACCCCAGGGCTTTGCGCGTATTCCACATCAGCGTTCGTCGCCTGGCGATCCAGACGCGACACCTGCCGCTCGCGGATGCTGGCGTTGCGGTCATCGGTCTCGGCGTGCAGCAAAGCACTGTTGATCTCGCGCAGGCGCTCTACTTCCAATTGCCCGCTGCCATCGAGATCAATCAGCCCGGTACGGCGGCGAAACTCGGCCACTGCCTGTTGCGCTGCAACGAAGCGAGCTTTCAGCTCATCCATCGACTTCAGATAATCTTCAGCGCGCTGTCGGCCTGGCTCACGCAGCCGAATGCCATGCTCACGAACGTAGTTGTCGGCCACTGCATTGGCGACTTTTGCGGCTTCGGCGGGTGAGTCGGCGCGATAGCTGATGTAAATGAAGCGATTGTCTTTCGGATTGTTGATCGTCAGATTGTCGTTGAGCACCTTCGACATCAGATACGCCCGCAGCCCTTCTCTAGGCCCCACAAAGCCCTTGGCTTTTTGTGCATTGCTCAGCCAGCCCAGCTGCTCCAGCGCAGGCCCCAGCACCGCGGCACTGCTGATAAACGCCACCTGCGTCGTCATGTAGCTGGCAGCGAGCATTGAGGGAAACTCGCGGCCGGCATCAGGCGCATTCACCTGATAGTCCACCAGCACGGTCGCTGTGGCGTCGTAGGCTTTTTTGAGGATGAGCTTGCTGACCAATCCGGCCAGCATCATCGTCACCAGCGCAGCGGCGACAATCGGGCGGCGATAAGCGTTGAGAATGGCCAGCAGCTGGCCAAGACTGAGGCCCTGACGCAGAAAATCTGCTGGCAACACCAGCGTTGACTGAGGCGTGTTGGGCATATTTCGCAGGGTCATCAGAACAGCCGCTCGCGGATGTAGATCACATCATCCGCCAATAGCGGCTCGTTGAGCGAGACTGGCAGCGTGCGAAGCGTGCCGCTGCTGTCGCGGCGGCGAATGTCGATGCGCCGATCCGTGCCCTTGTCGGTCAAGCCACCTGCAAGCGACAAAGCCTGGATGACCGTGATGCCGGGCTTGATCTTGTAGGCATTGGGGCTGCGCACCTCGCCGTAGATGTAAAACACTTCGGCCTTGGGCACCACCAGAATATCGCCAGCAAGCAGCTGGAAATATTGCTGGCCGGCGCCGGTCTGAATCAACGCGTCGAGGTCGATCTCATAGCGCGTGACCAAGCTGTCTTCCGGGCGCAGGAGATAAGCCATGCTGGCACCCTGCTCGGTGATGCCACCAGAGACCGCCAGGGCATCCAGCACCGATAGCCGGGTGCGGATGGGAAAGCGCCCAGGGCGCCCCACCTCACCCAACACCGTCAGCAACTGGCTTTGATAATCGACGATCGTCACCGTCACCTGCGGCGTCACCAGATACTGGCCTGCGCGATAACTCTCGGCGATGCGCGCCGCCGCCTGCGCCGGTGTGAGGCCGCCAATTGCGACCGCGCCGATCAGCGCTGCAGTCACCTGGCCATCGTCAGAGACACTGCCACGCACACTCAGCTCTGGACGCCCGAGCACCTCGATCTGCACGGTGTCGCCGGGGCCGATGGTGAAGCTGGCAGCTGCTGCGGGCGGAATGCGCCCGACCGTGGTTGCACTGGCCCCAACGGCTACTGGAAAACGCGAAGTGACAGCCGGCAAGGCTGAAGATTGTGACTGGACAGCGGAAAGTACGGGCCGTGGCAGCGGCGCAGCACTGACAGGGGCAGCAGCGGTTTCCATGGGCGTCGGCACGGCCTGCTGGAAGTAGTAGATCGATGGCGCCGGTTGCACCTCACAGGCAGCGGCCTCCAGCGCAACATCTTTCGGCAGCAGCGCTGGAACGGACACGGGCTCACGTGGCTCCGTCGACGCCACAGGCCACTGCGCAGCGCTTGCAGCAGCCACTGCCGGGGCCTCTGCCAACGGTGCTTGCGGTGCCGGGGCCAAGGGCCACTCCGCAGCTGCCGTGCTGATGCTGCCGTCCGGGTCGCTGAGTCCCGCCTCAAACGCGTAGATTTGCACCGGATAGCTTGGCGATGTCCGCAACTCCGCCGCAGGCGGCAGGGATGCAGGCGAAACAGCAGGCTCAACCTCGACACTGACAGGAAGCTGAGCGCAGGCAGACAGCAGCAATGCCATCGGGGCAACCATCACCCCTCTGCATTGCACTGTGACTGCTGCTCGGTACATGGCAACCCCAATTGTCTTTGCAAAGAGTAGCACGGACAGGTTGTGGCAAGACCAGACTGGAACCACTACCAGTTGTGGTTTTACCTGCGATGTCATGGACTTGAATCACCGTGAGACAGACCCATTTAAACGGTGTTCCCACGGAGGTTATTCAGCATGCGCATGGACAAACTCACTCGTCGTTTCCAGCAGGCCCTGAGCGAGGCCCAGAGTCTGGCGGTTGGACGTGACCATACGGCCATCGAGCCAATCCATCTGGCCCTCACCCTGCTCGGCCAAGAGGGCGGCATGCGGCCACTGCTGGAGCAGGCTGGTGTCCAGGTGGAGCTGCTGCAGAGCAAGCTCGGCATCGCACTCGAACACCTGCCCAAAGTGAGCCAGCCGGACGGCAATGTCAGCGTCTCTGCCGAACTCAGCCGCCTGCTCAATCTCAGCGACAAGGCAGCGCAGACGCGAGGCGATCAGTTTATTTCCAGCGAGCTGTTCTTCGTCGCCGCACTCGATGACAAGGGCGTGCTGGGCGAAGCCCTGAAAGCCGCTGGCGCACGCAAGCAGTTGCTGGAGAAAACCATCAGCGCCGTGCGGGGCGGCGCGAAAGTGGACAGCGACAACGCAGATGGCAACCGTCAGGCGCTGGAGAAATACACCAACGACCTCACCGAGCGCGCCCGCTCAGGAAAACTGGATCCAGTCATCGGCCGCGATGAGGAAATCCGCCGCGCGATCCAGATCCTCGCCCGCCGCACCAAGAACAACCCGGTGCTGATCGGCGAGCCCGGCGTGGGCAAGACCGCCATCGTCGAAGGTCTGGCGCAGCGCATCGTCAACGGCGAGGTGCCGGAAACCCTGAAGGGCAAGCGCGTGCTGGTGCTGGACATGGCCGGGCTGCTGGCCGGCGCCAAATACCGCGGTGAATTCGAGGAGCGCCTGAAAGCGGTGCTGAAGGAAGTGGGGCAGGAGGAGGGCCGCATCATCCTGTTCATCGACGAGCTGCATACCATGGTCGGCGCGGGCAAGGCGGAAGGCGCGATGGATGCCGGCAACATGCTCAAGCCGGCGCTGGCGCGCGGCGAGCTGCACTGCATCGGGGCGACCACGCTGGACGAGTACCGCAAGTACGTTGAGAAGGACGCCGCGCTGGAACGCCGCTTCCAGAAGGTGCTGGTGGACGAGCCTTCGGTGGAAGATACCATCGCCATTCTGCGCGGCCTGCAGGAGAAATACGAGCTGCACCACGGCGTGGACATTACCGACCCGGCCATCATCGCTGCGGCGGAATTGTCGCACCGCTACATCACCGACCGTTTTTTGCCCGACAAGGCAATCGACTTGATCGACGAGGCGGCGTCACGGATCAGGATGGAAATCGACTCCAAGCCGGAAGTCATGGACAAGCTGGATCGCCGCCTGATCCAGCTGAAGATCGAGCGCGAGGCGGTGAAGAAGGAGAAGGATGAGGCCTCGAAAAAACGCCTGGTTTTGCTGGATGAAGAGATCGTCAAATTGCAGCGCGAATACAACGATCTGGAAGAGATCTGGAAGGCCGAGAAGGCCCAGGTGCAGGGCAGCCAGCATATCAAGGAAGAGATCGACCGGCTCAAGGTGGAAATGGAAGCGGCCACCCGCAAGGGCGAGTGGCAGAAGGTTTCCGAGATCCAGTATGGCAAGATTCCGCAGCTGGAGGCGCAACTGAAGCATGCCGATAAAGCCGGGGAAGCAATGCCGGCGCACCAGTTGCTGCGCACCCAGGTGGGCGCGGAGGAAATCGCCGAGGTGGTGTCGCGCGCGACCGGCATTCCGGTTTCCAAGATGATGGAAGGCGAACGCGACAAGCTGCTGCACATGGAAGACCAGTTGCACCAGCGCGTGGTCGGCCAGGACGAGGCGGTGCGCCTGGTGGCGGACGCCATCCGGCGTTCGCGCGCCGGGCTGGGCGATCCCAACCGGCCGTATGGCTCGTTCCTGTTTCTCGGCCCCACCGGCGTCGGCAAGACCGAACTGTGCAAGGCGCTGGCCGGATTCCTGTTCGATTCGGAAGGCCACCTGATCCGCATCGACATGTCGGAGTTCATGGAACGGCATTCCGTCGCGCGCCTGATCGGCGCGCCGCCGGGCTATGTCGGCTACGAAGAGGGCGGCTATCTGACCGAGGCGGTGCGGCGCAAACCCTACAGCGTGATCCTGCTCGACGAGGTGGAAAAGGCCCATCCGGACGTGTTCAACGTCCTGCTGCAGGTGCTCGACGACGGCCGCATGACCGACGGCCAGGGGCGCACCGTGGACTTCAAGAATACCGTGATCGTGATGACCTCCAACCTGGGATCGCAAATGATCCAGCAGATGGAGGGGGACGACTACCAGGTGGTGAAGCTGGCGGTGATGGCGGAAGTGAAAAGCTATTTCCGGCCGGAATTCATCAATCGCATCGACGAAGTCGTGGTGTTCCATGCCTTGGACGAAGCGCACATCAAGTCCATCGCCGGCATCCAGTTGCAGTACCTGACCAAGCGCCTGGCGGCCATGGAGATGAAGCTGGAAGTGTCGGACGCGGCGCTGGCCGAACTGGCGGCGGCGGGCTTCGACCCGGTGTTCGGTGCGCGGCCCCTGAAGCGGGCGATCCAGGCGCACCTGGAAAATGCCCTGGCACGGGATATTCTGGCCGGGCAGTTCGCGGCCAAGGACACCATCAGAGCGGACTTCAAGGACGGAAGATTCACGTTCGTCAAAGCCTGATTTTTCCTCTGATGTAATTTTTTTGACTCAACTTCAACAAGAAAGACTTTTATGAAAAAAACAGGCACGCTAATCGCTTCAATGTCCCTCGTACTAACGCTGGGCGCTCATGCTGCGGCGCCAGCAACCGCTGCGGCCGAAGCCAAGGAAGTAAAGACCCCTTCCGGGATCGTGATAACCACCTTGAAAGAGGGATCGGGTGACAGTCCAAAATCAACGGACACGGTCAAGGTTCATTATCGTGGAACCCTTACCGACGGGAAGGAGTTCGATAGCTCCTACAAAAGAGGCCAGCCAGCCAGTTTTTCCCTGAGCCAGGTCATTCCCTGCTGGACCGAAGGCGTTCAAACCATGAAAGCAGGCGGCAAGGCAAAGCTGGTTTGCCCCGGCAATCTGGCCTACGGCCCGCGCGGCATCCCGGGAACCATACCTCCCGATGCCACGCTGGTTTTTGAGGTGGAGCTGCTGGAAATTGTGAAGTAGTCGGGGCGGTTTTAATACCCCTCAAGAAAACGTTCAACGTCCGCCAGTTCCTGCTCGAACCTGGGCAACAGCGCCGCCAATGTTTCAGTATCGCCGGCCTTGCCCGCCTGATTCATTTCGGCGCACAGTTCACCCAGCGCCAGCGCACCCACCGAGCGAGCCGAGGACTTGAGCTTGTGGGCCGCAGCACCGGCAGCGGCTGCCTGCCCCGCCGCACAGGCGGTGCGCAGCTCGACGGCTATCCTGGCCGCACTGATGCGGAAGTCATGCAGGAAATCGCGAATCATCGCCTCGTCGTCGCCCACCAACGCCTTGAGCACATTCACGTCCACCGGCACATTCCCTCCCCCTGCAAGGGGGAGGGCTGGGGTGGGGGTGGGCATTACAGATGCAGCCGCAACCGGCAGCCATTTTTCCAGCATCGCTTTCAGGTTGGCCAGTTGCACCGGCTTGCTCAGGTAATCGTCCATGCCGCTGGCGCGGCAGTGCTCGGCTTCGCCCTTGGTGGCATCGGCGGTGAAGGCGACGATCGGCGCGCGGGCCGTGCCGGTTTCGCCGGCGCGGATGGCGGCGGTCAGCTCGTAGCCGTCCATCTCCGGCATGTGCAAGTCGGTGATCAGGATGGTGTAATCGCCGCTCTGCCATAGATCCAGCGCCTCGCGGCCGTTGCCGGCGATGTCTGCGGTTTGCCCGAGCAGCGCGAGCTGTTGCCGGATGACTTTCTGGTTGATCTCGTTATCTTCGGCAACCAGGATCAGACGGCCCAGCCGCCGCGCTTCCTCGCGGGACGGCGGCGTGAGTATCGCCTTGGCATTGCTGGGCAGGGCTTGCCGGTCAGGCGCTTTTGCCCGTCCGGCAGCAACGGCCACCGCCTTCAGCAGAGCCCTGCGGGTAAGTACATCGCCATCCACCAGCACCAGCTCGGTGTCCTCCAGGCGCGGCTCCCGACGCTGCCCGCGCCCGATGACGACGAAGCGGGTTTCCTGTTCCGGGCGGGCGCGGGCTGCGGCGCGCAGGTCATCCAGCGGCGGTTTGCCGCCTGCGGTGTCGATGACCACGATGCACAAACCGGGCGGGCGGGCGGCTATCCATTGCCGGGCGTCCGCCATGTCCGCCGCCCGTTCGACCAGCGCTTGGTCATAGGCGAGATAGGCGGCGAGATCATCGGCCATTCCTTCCGGGTCGCCCGCCACCAGGCAGGGCAGCCCTGCGACCAGCAGGTCGGGCCCAGCTAAAACCCGGTACCTATCCGGCGGCAGCGCAAACGGCAGGCGCACGCTGAACAGCGAGCCTTTGCCCGGTTCGCTATGCACGGTGATTTCGCCGCCCTGGATATTTACCAGCTGGCGCGTGATGGCCAGCCCCAGCCCGGTCCCGCCGTAAGTCCGGGTCGTGGATGAGTCAGCCTGGGTAAAGGGAGTGAACAGCCGCGCCTGGGTTCGTTCATCCATGCCGATGCCGTTGTCAGCCACGCGAAACTCCAGCGTTACCTGTTCTGGCGTGCTTTCGGCCAGCACGGCGCGCAGCGACACCCTGGCCTGCCGCTGCCGTCCGCTGGAGAACTTGATGGCGTTGTTGGCCAGGTTGACCAGTATCTGGCGCAACCGTCCCTGATCGCCCATGACTTGTGCGGGAATGGCCGGATCGGTGAACAGCGTCAGTTCCGCCTCTTTCTTCAAGGCCAGCGGATACAGGGATTCGCATGCCCCCTCCACCACACCGGCGACATCGATCGGTACATGCTCAATCTGGAGCTTGCCGGCCTCGATCTTGGAGAAGTCGAGAATATCGTTGATGATGGCCAGCAACGAAAACGCCGAGTCATGGATGATTTTCACCATCTCCTCCTGCGGGCCGGTGAGGCTGCTCTGTTGCAGCACATCGAGCATGCCGATCACGCCGTTCATCGGCGTGCGGATTTCGTGGCTCATGGTGGAGAGAAACTCCGATTTGGCCCGGCTGGCCTGCTCGGCCTCAAGCTTGGCCCGCTCCAGAGCGGCGGTGCGCGCAACGACTCTTTCTTCCAGCTCGTCGTTGAGTTGAAGCAGCGCTGCCTCGGCCCGTTTGCGCTCGGAAATCTCGTGCTTGAGTTCTTCATTGGCGCTCAACAGATCTGCCGTGCGTTGTTCAACCCGAACTTCCAACTCGTCATGGGCCTTGTGTAACGCATCTTCCGCTTCCCCGCGCTCTGCGGTCTAACTGCGCGCAGACCTGGCGGCAAAAAACCAGGTCGCCAGTAACACCAGAACGCCTACGAGGTTTGCGGCCGCCGACAAGAGAGCCAGGGAGCGAAAATGTAGATGATCTCTTTCAATAACCCGCTCCACCGCAGCGACAGTTTTTTCCATGCCGCCAGCGTAAACTTTTTTCAATCTCATATATTCATCGCTGCTCAGCAGAGTCATCGCCTCCTGCCGCCTGCCCTGATGCGTCAATGCGAAAGCCTGCCGCTCCATTTTCACCAGAGAGAGGTTCGCTTCATCCGTCTCCTCTGCAAACCGTTCTAGTTCCGCTTGCGGGAGCATGGCTCTTAGCTCATTGATCGCCGTCGTCAGTTGCGGGTCGAATTGGTCATATCTTTTTTCGTATGCGGACTCCCCTGTTGCAGCAGCCATGCGCGCCGACATGGTCAGCACCTCGTCAAGCAGCATGATGCGGCCGACATGTTCCGTAATGTGTATGTGCTTGTCTGATGACGCATGAAAGCGGTTGTGCATCTGCCACGACTGCCACCCGCTGAAAACGGTGGTCAATAGGCCGATCACAAATGCGACCGCGAACAGCCGCAGCGGAAATTCTCGCTTGCTTGAGTGACTTTGGTGAATCGGCGTTACGCTGCTCATATCGAAATACCCGGCAGGTTCAAGTTCTAAATGTTGATTTTAACTTCTCATAATAGCAAGAAAGCCATATCTCAAATTCCGGATTGTTCCGGCATGGGGTAAATCCAGTAGAATCGGGCTTTCTGTTTGAATTGACGCTGACATGATTTCTCCATTTTCCATTTCGGGCCTGCCGAAAATTCTTTTTGGCGAGGGCCGCCTGGGCGATGTGCCCGAGTTGCTTCAGTCGCTGGGTAAACGCGTGCTGATCGTCACCGGCGGCAGGTCGTTTCGTGCCTCGTTGCACTGGCAGGGGCTGGTCGACGCGCTGAAGGGGCGGGGGCTGTCCTGGGAAGATATGGTGGTGGAGCAGGAGCCCTCGCCCGGTCTGGTGGACCAGGCCGTCAGGGTGTACCGCCATGCCGGCATCGAAATGGTGCTGGGCATCGGCGGCGGCAGCGTGCTGGATGCCGCCAAGGCGATTGCCGGGTTGCTGCCCCACGGCAATTCGGTGATGGACCACCTCGAAGGGGTGGGGCCGGAGCTGCCTTATCGAGGGCCATCGCTGCCCTTCATCGCGGTGCCGACGACTGCGGGCACCGGCTCCGAGGCCACCAAGAATGCCGTCCTCAGCATGCACGGGCCGGATGGTTTCAAGAAATCCTTCCGCCACGACCTGCTGGTGGCGAGATATGCGGTGGTGGACCCGGCGCTGCTCGCCACCTGCCCGCCCGATCTGATCGCCGCCAACGGCATGGATGCGCTGACCCAGTTGCTGGAATCCTATGTTTCAACCCGTGCCAATCCTTTTGTCGATGCGCTGGCGCTGAGCGGCTTGGGCTATGTGCGCGACGGTCTGCTGGATTGGCATGAGGGCGGCGAGAAGGCGGCCGAGGGCAGGGCGGGAATGGCTTATGCCGCGTTGCTGTCGGGCATTGCCCTGGCGCAGGTGGGGCTGGGGTCGGTGCATGGCCTGGCGGCACCGCTGGGGGCGCTTTTCCCGGTGCCGCATGGCGTGGCCTGTGGCGCTACCGTGGCGGAGGCGACGGAAATCAATATCCGCGCCCTGGAAGAGCGGGAGCCGGCCAGCCCGGCACTGGCGAAGTACGCCCGCATTGGCCGCCTGTTCCAGGGCAAAAACCCTGTCGATGATTTCGCGGCAAGGGCGTTTCTGGTGCGGACTCTCAAGGAGTGGACGGCCAGGATGAATGTTCCGTCATTGGGTGCCTGTGGTATCCGCGAAGCCGACCTGGACCTGATCGTGGCGAGTAGCCGCGGCAGCAGCATGAAGACCAACCCCATCGTGTTGAGCGATGGGGAGGTCAGGGAAATCCTGCTGCGCTGTCTTTGAAACCAGGTTAGCAAACCCCCAGAGAGATTTAGGGATCGAGCAAAAACAACTTTAACACGGAGCCGCTTCCCTCAGAAATGCAGGTTGGGTTACGGCGCAAAAATCCGCGCCTAACCCAACCTACATGAATTGTCCAAGTTGTTTTTGCGTGATCCCTTAGCCCTTTCCGGGCAACATCAGGGCAACCTTGTCGCCTGGGGTGAGGCCACGCTTGCCGGAGATATTGTTCCAGCGCTGGATATCGTTGGTTGCGACATTAAACCGTTTGGCGATGCTGTCAACAGTATCTCCTCGGCGCACGGTGTAATAGCGCTGGCTGTGTTTTGCGCTATTTGCCGCAGTTAGTTTCACGGGCATTGATTTGCCTGCCGCAGCTTGTTTAACCGGCTTGGCCTTGCTCGTTGCAAGGTTGCGCTGGGCGAGGGTTTCCTGGCGGATTACCAGTTTCTGGCCGCTGCTGAGGCGGTTGGAACTGAGTTTGTTCAGGGCCTTGATTTGCGTCTCGGAGATTTTGTGGCGTTTGGCGATGCCGGCCAGGGTGTCGCCCTTCTTCACCGCATAAATCAGGCGGGAAGAGGCCGGCAATGGTGCGGTTTTTTCGGGTTCAATGGCTTGCCGTGCTTCGTCGAAGGCGGGAACCGTTGCTTCGTTGCGGCTGAGCGGCACCAGCAGAGTCTGGCCGGCAGAAAGTTTGTCGCGCCTGGTGATGCTGTTGATCTCTTTCAGCCGGGCGACGCTGATGCTGAAGCGGCGCGCTACATTGTCGATTTTTTCGCCGCGTGCCGGGGTGTAGGATTGCCAGGAAACCAGCGGCTTGTCATAGCTTCCCAGGTTGCTGGCAAAGGTATCGGCCTTGTCCACCGGCAGCAGCAAGGCGCGCGAGCCCTTGGCGTTGATGACCGGCCGGTTGTAGGCGGGGTTGAGCGAGACAAAGTCGTGCAGCGGCATTTCGGCCAGTCGCGCGGCCACGGCAAGGTCGATGTGCTGCGTGGTGGCGATGCTGACGAAATAGGGGAGGTTGGGGATGGAAGCCAGTTCGAGCCCCGCCGCCTCCGGATTCATGACGATCTGCTTGATCGCCATCAGCTTGGGCAGGTAGTTGCGCGTTTCTGCCGGCATGGTCAGGCTGAGGTAGTCGGTGGGCAGACCCTTCTTCCTGTTTTTGGCGATGGCGCGTTGTACCGAGCCCTCGCCCCAGTTATAGGCGGCGAGCGCCAGTTCCCAGTCGCCGAACATGTCGTGGAGTTTTTGCAGGTAGTCCAGCGCCGCGTCCGTCGCGGCCGTGACATCGCGGCGGTCGTCATGCCACCAGTTTTGCTCCAGGCCGAAGTGCTTGCCAGTGGAAGGGATGAACTGCCAGATGCCGGAGGCATGGCTGCGGGAATAGGCTTTGGGATTGAAGGCGCTTTCTATCATCGGTAGCAGGGCGACTTCGGTCGGCATCCCCCGCTTTTCGACTTCCTCGACGATGTGGTACAGGTAGAGCTGGCTGCGCTCCACCATGCGTCGTACGTATTCAGGGCGGTTGGCATACCAGGCAACGTGGTTCTGCACCAGGGGCGAATCCAGTTCCTGCAGGGCGAAACCATCGCGGATGCGTTCCCACAAGTCTGCGCGCTCTTCCGACGAAGCCACGTCGCGGCCTTTTTTCGACGTGGAACCAAGAGCTCCGGTGCTGGGCTGAAGCAGCAGAGGCATCTCTGCGGTCGTTTCGGCCAGCGCTTGTTTGACAGGTTGTTCGGAGAAATCGGGGCCAAACAAGTCAGCTGCGCTTGCTGTCGGCAGATGCAGCGTGAAAACGCTGGCCAGTGCCAGAATTAGAGGGGGGATAAGGCGCATGCGATTATTGATTGTTCGGCGTAATTAAAACTCCGTCGATGGTAGCCAAGAAACCCTTGCGGCGTCAAGGGGTATCTTCGCCTGTCCTGCCCAGGCGGCAGAGGGTAATGCCTTGAACTATAAGCTGTTTCGCCACTCCCGGAGGGCGGTGAAGACCTTGATGGCATCATCCAGCGGGCTGCCGGAAAAATGGCCGGCTGCTTCAATCACGGCGGGGTGTTCGCAGCGCAGGAAGGGGTTGGTGGCTTTTTCCAGGGCCATGGTGGAAGGCAGGGTGGGGCGGCCTTGTTCACGGGCCTGGCGGTCGCGCGCTTCGCGCTCCAGGAGTTGACGATTGGCGGGCTCAACCTTTTTGGCAAAGCGGATGTTCTCCAGGGTGTATTCATGGGCGCAATAGACCTGGGTGTCGTCGGGCAGGGCGGCGAATTTTTGCAGCGAGGCATGCATCTGCGCAGGGGTGCCTTCGAATAGTTTGCCGCAACCGCAGGTGAACAGCGTGTCGCCACAAAACAGGGAATTTGCGCCATAATAGGCAACGTGGCCGGCGGTATGGCCGGGTACGTCGAGGACTGCGAATTCCACCCCCAGCTCCGGCAATCGCACCGTATCGCCTGTGCCGACCGGGTCGGTGATGCCCGGAATATTTTCCATGCGGGGGCCGTAAACCGGCACGGCGGCGTGTCTCAGCAGTGCTGCTATGCCGCCGGTATGATCGCCGTGGTGGTGCGTGATCAGGATGGCGGCAAGGCGCAGTCCGTGGCGCCCGAGATAGTCCAATACCGGCTCGGCATCGCCGGGATCCACGACTGCGGCGTAGCGCCCGTCGCCAATCAGCCAGATGTAGTTATCCTCGAAAGCGGGAACAGGAATAATCTTCATGACCATGGGCACCTCTAAAAATCCAGATTTCATCCCAACTGCTGCGTTGCTGAAAAAATTTCTTGCTTACATATCATCCATATGCTGCGCTGCGAAATTTTTTCCGCGCCTTGCATTTGGGCGAACTCTGAATTTTTAGAGGCGCCCAATATGTTCGAATTAAGCTCGCATGATGTCAATGGATGAATGGATCGCCACGCCGCTCGGGCGCTACCTGATCGAGCGCGAACAGGCCTATTTCGATCAGGTGGTGGCGGATATTTTCGGCTTCAATGCGCTGCAGATCGGTTTCGCCCAATCCGACCTGTTGCGTGCGAATCGCATGCAGATGCGGTTCGCTGCCGCGCCGCAGTTTTCGGAATATGGGAAAGCGGAGATTAAATTGCTGGCCGAGCCGGGGTGTTTGCCGCTCGCCAGCCAGAGCATCGATTTGCTGCTGCTGCCCCACGTGCTGGAATTCAGCGCTCACCCCCACCAGATTCTGCGCGAGGCGGAGCGGGTGCTGATGCCGGAGGGGCAGGTGATCATCAGCGGCTTCAACCCCTTCAGCCTGTGGGGGCTGCCCCGGTTCCTGCCCAGCCACAGGCAGAATTATCCCTGGAATGGGAATTTTATTTCCCTGCGTCGCATCAAGGATTGGCTGGCCCTGCTGGGCTTTGATGTGGTGGCCGGCCGGATGTGCTGCTATGCGCCGCCGGTGCGCAGCGAACAATGGCTGCGGCGCTGCCGCTTCATGGAAGCCGCTGGCGATCGCTGGTGGGCGCTGGCGGGCGGCGTATATTTTCTGCAGGCGAAGAAGAAGGTGGCCGGCATGCATCTGATCATGCCGAGCTGGAACAAAAGTTCAGCGGCAAATAAAGTGCTTGCCCCGGCACCGCAGAAGATGATCAACAATAAAATATCCGGTCAGTAAAAATGGTTGAGAGCAAGGAAATTCCAGAACTGCGGCGCAACATCGTGGAGATCTATACCGATGGTGCCTGCAAGGGCAATCCCGGCGTGGGCGGCTGGGGCGCATGGCTGCGCTATTCCGGCCATGAAAAGGAGCTCTGCGGCGGCGAGAAGCTGACCACCAACAACCGCATGGAGCTGACCGCGGTAATCCGGGCGCTGGAAGCCTTGTCGCGCCCCTGCATCGTCCGGCTGCATACCGACTCGAAGTACGTGCAGAAAGGGATCAGCGAGTGGATTCATGCCTGGAAGCTGCGTGGCTGGCGCACTGCCGACAAGAAGCCGGTGAAGAACGACGACTTGTGGCGGCAGCTCGACGTGCTGGCCGCGCAGCACGAGGTCGAGTGGCTGTGGATCAAGGGCCATGCCGGGCACGAAGGCAACGAACGAGCCGACAGGCTGGCCAACCGGGGCGTCGAGGAGTTAAGGGCCTGTTCATGAATAACTCGAACATTCTGGCCGCACTGGCGGGCGCGCTGCGGCGTTGCCGGTCGCTTGCATGGAATGGCCATGCGGCGCGCCCGGCGTCTTGCATCGCATCCCGCCAGCACACCCATAATTGTCCAAGTTATCCATGAACAGACCCTTAAGAGGATAAACCATGCGGCAAATCATTCTGGATACCGAAACCACTGGCCTGGACGCCAATCTGGGGCACCGCATCATCGAGGTGGCTGCGGTTGAAATGATCAACCGGCGTTTGACCGGCAACCACTTTCATCATTACGTCAATCCGCAACGCGAGATCGACCCGGGTGCGCAGCAGGTGCACGGCATCAGCCTGGAATTTCTGCAGGACAAGCCGTTTTTTCGCGACATCGCCCAGGATTTCATCGAGTTCATCAGCGGCGCGGAGCTGATTATCCATAATGCGCCGTTCGATCTCGGGTTCCTCAACAGCGAGTTGAAGCTGATCGGTCTGGAGCCAGTCGGGAAATATAGCCCGGACGTGATCGACACCCTGAAAATGGCCAAGGACCTGCACCCGGGGCAGAAAAACAATCTGGATGCGCTGTGTCGCCGCTATTTTGTGGACAATGCCAGCCGCACCCTGCATGGTGCCCTGCTGGACACCGAGCTGCTGGCCGAGGTTTATCTCGCCATGACGCGCGGACAGAACAGCCTGATGATCGAATCCGCTGAAGCGGGAGACGATCATGCCGATCTGGGTGGGGATTTCGTGCCGCATGACCTGATGGTGCTGGCGGCGACACCGGACGAGATGGAGGCGCACCGCGCCTGCCTGAACGAGATAGACAAGGCCAGCAAGGGCGCCTGCCTGTGGCGGGCGCTTGAGGCTTCCTAGCCGCAATACTGCGTCCTTAAAGGATGCATCCTATGTAGGTTGGGTTAGGCGCGGCTTTTGGCGCCGTAACCCAACAAACCTAACTCTTCCCTGTGAAACACAGATATTGAATGTTTGGGTTTGTTGGGTTACGCGATAAGGCCGCTAACCCAACCTACATGGGACGGTTGCTTAAATGAACAGCATTGCTCCAGCCGTCCCGGTTACCTGGCCAGGAAGCCATAGCGCCAGAGCAGGAAGCCTGCTGCCAGCAATACCATCAACGCAACGTAATACGGCCAGTGTTTTTTCTTTTCGGCGAACGGGTCGACCAGGGCCAGCCCTGCGCCGTTGGGCAGCTTGGCGATGCCGGTGAGGGAGGTGCCGAACGGGATGTTGATCCTGGCGCGGGCGTTCACGGCCCAGCCATTGGCGTCGAGGATCGGCCCCAGGTTGCGCTGGCGCAGCTTGAACCAGGCGATCACCATCGCCGGGCCGGAGACCGCCAGCAACAGGCCGAGCAGGGCCAGCGGCATCTGCCACCAGGACAGCTTGAACAGGCCAGTGACGACCGAGGCGATGGCGGTGCCGATGGCGCCTACCGCCAGGCCGAGCGCGGCGAAAATGCCGGCGAACTTGGCGACGTCGAAAGGCGGCGGGGCGGGTTTGGCCGGTTCGGCTTTGTTGCCGGCTTCGAGCGCGGTGGTCAGCATTTTTTCTTCAGATGCCTTGGAACGGGAGGCGGCAAGCTTCTGCATCTGCTCGCCGACCATCCGGCCGACCCGCTTGTAGGGCGACCAGAAGGCCTGCCGGATGCTGATCGGGTGTTCGATGATTTTTGTGATCGCGGCATCCCAGTCCTGCCCCTTGCGGTCGTAGAACACGCCGTTGCGGCCCGCCATCAGTTGGTCGGAATCGCCGGCGGTGAAGGCTGCGGCAATGGTCATGCGCTCGCTGCCGCGCGCGCAGTCGCAGTACACCAGGCAGACCCGGCTCAGGGTGGCGAGGGCGGTATGCTTGCCGGCGTCATCGACCTTGACGCAGAGTTCGCAACTGCGCCCGTCGAGATACAGGGTGCCGGCCTGGAACACGGCCTTGGCGCGGCGGGTGTAGAAGTCGCGGAAAGCCACGAAATTGTTGGCCAGGGTGTACAGATCGCGGCTGTAGCGCACCAGCTTGTCGACCGAGGAGATGGCGCTGGCTTCGGGTTCGAGCGCCTTGTCCTGGGCGATCAGCGACTCGATCGTCGCCTGCTGGCCGCCCGCCAGGATTTCCCGAATACGCGCAGGCCCCAGTTTTTCCACGGTGCTGGCGGGTTTGGCTGCAATCCATGCCCGGTAGGCGGCGAAGCGGGCGCTGAGCCCGGCCCAGTCCTCGGCGCTGAGGCTGGATTGATTTCCCAGCAGCGGTACCACCACGGCTGTGCGGAATTGCGTCATGGCTGCCGCCCAAGCCGGGTTGATGCCTGCGGCCAGGGGCAGGGGTTTGCTGGTTTCGATCAGTGCGAGCGGGAAGGCTGCGACCTCTTCGCCGCAGGCGGAGAGGTCTTTGGCCGAGAGAGCCTGGTAATCGGCATCGGCGCGGTTGAGCAGGGAAGCGGCGCGCGGATCGTAGGCAGCCAGCCGGCAGCGGGTGAAATAGTCGTCGATCTTGGCCTGTATGGCAGCAAAGGCTTGTGCGGCGGTTGCAGTGGCATCGCCAAGCGGCAGGATGGCGCTGTCTTTTTCAGCGATGCTCCACCAGTCCGAGCAGGCACGGGCTTCGGCGAAGAACTGCTCGGCCTTGGCCTGGGAGGCGCCGGGCGCGCCGCTGCGGTCGGTTTCCGCACCCAGGCAATCGATGATTTCCTCCAGCACCTGCTGGACGGCAGGGTCTTCCGCCACATTGGCCGGGATGATGCCGTCGCCGTTGAACCTGGTCTGGGCAAAAATGCGTTCGGTGTCCGCTGTGTCGGCGGTAGTGATCACGCTTGCGTCGGGCTTGCCGAGGTCGCGCAGGATCTGCCGCGCCGAGGCGAGCAGGCGCTGCCCTTCCTCGCTGCGGTCGTCGATGGTGGCCAGCGGCAGCCCGTCCTCGCTGCGCACCAGAACTTCCGCATCCTTCAGCAGGGCTCCGGCCCATTTCATCGCCGCGATGATCTCGGGCGCGCGGATGTGGCCATCCTGATCGCTGTCGATCATTTCCAGCGTTTTGCTGTCAAACTCCAGTCCATGAGTAGGGCAACTCAGCGCAACCCACAGTTTCTGGTCAAGCTGGTCGAGAGCCAGCAGGTCGGCGCCGCTGTCGAGGCGGACCTGGTCGAAACCGCCGGCGCGGAAAAAACGCCATTCACGGATTTGATCTTGGGCGGGCATGTAGATTCCTTTTGATTTTTGTTGAAGGATTTTTCTTATACTAGCCAGATAAAACAAGGAAAGAAAGGTGGTGACGGAGCATGACGGATGTGGAATGGAAAGGGTTGTTCCTGCTCGCAGCCTGCTGGCTGGGCTATTTCTCCCTGCACTCGGCGCTGGCTTCGCTCCGGGCGAAAAGCTGGGTCGCCTCGCATTATCCGGAGCGGATGCCGCATTATCGGCTGGGCTTCAATATTTTTGCGGCGCTCCTGCTGCTGCCGATACTCTGGCTGATGGCTCGCAATCCCGGCCCGGCGCTATGGGCCTGGCAGGGTCTTGGCGCCTGGTTGTCGAACGGGCTGGCGCTGGCGGCGCTGTTCGGTTTCGTGAAAACACTGAATTATTACGATACCCAGGAATTCCTCGGCTTGCGCCAGTGGAAATCCCACACTCAGCGGGTGGAGGATCAGGAGGGTTTTCGTCTTTCGCCATTCCATCGTTATGTGCGCCACCCGTGGTATTCCTTCGGGCTGGTGCTGATCTGGACGCGCGACATGAATGCCGCAATGCTGTTGTCCGGCGTGATGATGACGGCCTATTTCATCATCGGTTCGCGGCTGGAAGAGAAGAAGCTGGTGGTCTATCACGGGGACGTTTACCGGCGTTACATGGAGCGGGTGCCCGGCCTGATTCCCTTGCCCTGGAAGTCGCTCACGGCGAAGGAAGCCGCCGAGCTGGTAAAGGCGGCACAGCGGACAGGCGTTTAATCCGTCAATGTGCTGAGTCAGCTCGCATCGACAAAAGGGTGGGTCATCGCCCCCGGCTGCACCCAGCGGTCGAACTCTTCTTCCGTTACATAGCCCAGCGCCAGGGCCGCCTGCCTTAGCGTGCCGCCATCCCGCTGCGCCTGCCTGGCGATTTCGGCGGCCTTGTCGTAGCCGATGTGCGGGGTGAGGGCGGTTACCAGCATCAGGGAGCGCTCCAGCAACTCCGCAATTCGTTCGCGATTGGCTTCGATGCCGCGCGCACAATGCCTTTCGAAGCTCGTCATTCCGTCCGCGAGCAGCCGCACGCTTTGCAGGAAATTATGGGCGATCAGCGGCTTGAACACATTCAGCTCGAAATTGCCCGATGCCCCGCCGATGGTGATGGCAACGTCGTTGCCGAAGACCTGGCAGCACAGCATGGCGAGCGCTTCGCACTGGGTCGGATTCGCCTTGCCCGGCATGATCGAGCTGCCGGGCTCGTTCTCCGGAATGCGGATTTCCCCCAGGCCGGAACGCGGCCCGGAGGCCAGCCAGCGGATATCGTTGGCGATTTTCATGAGTGCCGCGGCGAGGGTTTTGAGCGCACCGTGGGCGGCCACCAGCCCATCGTGGGCCGCCAGCGCGGCAAACTTGTTGGCGGCGCTACTGAAGGGGAGGCCGCTACCGTGCGCCAGCTCCGCCGCGACGCGGTCGCCGAATTCGGCATGGGTGTTGAGCCCGGTGCCTACCGCAGTGCCGCCAACCGCCAGCTCCTGGAGCGGGGGGAGGGCGGCGGCGATGAACCGCTCCGCCTGATCGAGTTGGGCCACGTAACCGGAAAACTCCTGCCCCAGCGTCAGGGGAACGGCATCCTGCAAATGGGTGCGGCCGACCTTGACGATATCGGCGAACGCCAGCGATTTGCTTTCCAGCGTTGCGCGCAGCATGCCCAGCGCCGGCAGCAGCTTCTGCTGAATGCCCAGGTTGGCAGCCACATGCATTGCGGTGGGGAAAATATCGTTGGAGGACTGGCCGAGATTTACATCGTCGTTGGGGTGCACCTTCCGGGCATCGCCGCGTTCGCCACCGAGCAATTCCGAAGCGCGATTGGCAAGCACCTCGTTCAAGTTCATGTTGGTCTGGGTGCCGGAGCCCGTTTGCCAGATGGATAAGGGGAACTCTTCCGCATGGCGTCCTGCCAGTACTTCTTCGGCCGCCTGCACGATGGCTGCCGCCTTGTCCGGATTCAACAGGCCCAGGTCGCGGTTGACGAGCGCGCAGGCTCGCTTGACCGTAGCGAGTGCAAGGATGAGTTCTTGCGGCATATGTTCCGAGGAAATATGAAAATATTCTAGCGAACGTTGCGTCTGCGCGCCCCAAAGCCGCTCGGCCGGGATCTCGATGGCGCCGAGCGAGTCGCGCTCGGTTCTGGTCGTGGTCATGATTTTTCCCTATTGAAGAAAGCCCCTGAATATTCCGGGCTGGGGATGCATCCCTGGTTCAGTCAAAGTGAGCGGTTCAAATGCCATTTGTAGCCTGGATGAAGCAAAGCGAAATCCGGGAGTGCCCGGCAGGGCACAGACTCGTTGAATTCCATGCTAAATATTTTATAGCACGTCGCGCAAATAAACCCCCGGAATCCGTCTGCGGCTTCTTCCGGGCTACGCTTGATAATGTCGGTTTGCGACCCACAAGCGACTGATGACATCGGCAAGTGCTATGTCAGCTTTATAATCCCTAAGCTGCCTGTCAGGAATTTTGGCTGACTGACTCTGGATCGGCCATTGCCGCCAGTGGCATCCAGATGCACCAACGACCGGTATGAAATTGTCACCGGCCATAGGTAAGGGAATTATCCCGAACGGCCGCTTTCCCGTACAGCGACTGCTTGCTTCCGACCCCTATGTATAGCTATACATAGAGACCCAACTCGGCCATTCATCAGATCAAAGACGGAGCCCTAAAGCAGCCATCCAATACGGAGCAATGCACGCCTCCGCAAGCGGCATCCCACAACCCATGACAGTCTGCCGTCGTCCCGCCTGCGCCGAATTTTCCAGCCCGAGGCGTCGAAACGGCTACCGCTCACTCCACGATTCCGCTGCTAACGGCAACTCATTCAATTCCGACCGCGCTTCCCGCCACGTCGGATAGTACTGCTCCAGTAGCATCACGAAGCGCTCGCTATGCGTCGGCTCGACCAGGTGGAGCATTTCGTGCACGACAACGTATTCCAACAAATCCTTGGGCTTCTTGGCCAACTCGGTATTCAGGCGAATGTTCCCTGCCCGGTGGTTGCAGCCGCCCCATTTTGTTTTCATGCGCTGGAGGAAATAGCCGGAGACCGTCACGCCGAGCTTGGCCTCCCATTTCTCGATCAGGACAGGCACAGCTTGATGCATCAGGGCGCGATGCCATTCATCCATTACTTCTTCCCGCTTCGCCAGCGTGCTGCCAGGGCGCACGGAGAGCGTGATCCGGCGGTGATCCCGCGTCACGGCTGGTTTCGCATCCTTCTCGACTACCGACAATAAATAGCGCCGCCCCCACAGGTAATGGCTTTCCCGCTCGACAAACTGGCGGGGAGTCTCCCGCGCCTGCGCAAGCAGTTTCGCCTGCTGGTCACGAATCCAGCCGAGCTTGGAGATAGCATAGGCGCGGGCCACCTCCAATCGGGTTCCGGTGGGTGCGACCAGCGTGACGTGGCCGACCGGAGGATGCACCGAGAGGTGCACATTCTTGACCGCCTTACGGTTCACGGCGATCACGATGTCGCCGAGCTGGATCGTCTCCGTCACAAGTACCCCGGCTGGTTCTTGATGATCTCGAAGATGGCCTGCGTGGCCTCGCGGTCTCGGTCAAGGATCGGGAACAGGGCATTAAGCACCTGCGCCTCACGCGCCTGGTCGCCCTTCCATCCGGCGGGGGCGTTCTCGCGTACCACCCAGTCCAGACGTGCAGCCAAGGCGGCCTTGTCCTCATCGGTGGTTGGATAGCAAAAACTTGTCGCTGGAATTGAGTCGAGATTGTTGTAGAGCACGATGGCTTCATACCTACCATGCAGCACCGCAGGAATGCCTTCCTCGGGCTGCTTGGCCGCCAGCCGCTTCACCAAGTCCTCAGCCTTGCGTAGAAACTCCTCATAGTCCGCCGTATCCACCCGGCTCTGCTTGATCAAATCATCGAGCAGCTTGGACATCTGCGCGTAGAACCTCGGGTCGGTGAGCTGGTCGCGAATGATGGTCTTGCGGACGTTGTTGATGATCCCCTCGGCGATGGCGTTCTTCGAGAGCTTGCCCTTCTCGTTGAGCTTTCTGGCGATGGCGTCGTGGATGCCGGTCTTGATGATCAATTCGGTGAGCGACATCTCGCCCAGTTCGCCCAGCTCAGTCGCCGGGTCGGCCTGGATGTAGGTGTTGATGAGGTGGCGCATGTCTGCCTCAAAGGGCTTGATGTCCAGCTCCTCACCGGAGTGCTTCTTGATGGCTGAGCGAATCTCGGCGTAGAACTCTACCTCCTTTTGCAGCTCCGCTGCCTCGGCGTCGGAATACCCCGCCTCGATCAAGTTCTGCGCAAGGTCAGCGTAGGCCCGCGCAAAGATTGCCACTGCCTTGTAGAACGACACCCGCAACGCCTCGGTTTCGGTCAATGCGTTCGCGTTGGCGGCATCTCCGCAAAAATAGTGCAGATACTGCTCCACCTCACGTGGCAGTGGTACCGGCTCGCACAGGTAGCCGATCGCCTGGCGGGCATTGTCGAGCTGCTTCTTGCCCTCTTCCAGCCAGTTTTTGAGGTGCACATTATTGTCGCCGCCATTACCTTGGTCGATGTCCAACTCGTCAGAGCTGTACACAGCAATCGCCTGCTGCACGTCGCCAAAGAGTTTCTTGAAATCGACGATGTGGCCATAGTCCTTGTCGTCGCCGTCCAGCCGATTGGTGCGGCAGATGGCCTGGAACAGGTTATGGTCGCGCAGTTCGTTGTCGAGGTAGATGTAGGTGCAACTCGGCGCATCGAAGCCGGTTAGCAGCTTGCTCACCACAATCAGCAGCTTCAGATTTGCCGGTTCCTCAATGAAGCGGCGCTTCATCTCTGTCTCGTACTTCTCGGTTGTAGGGAAGTCCTTTAAGACGTGCTGAGAATAGGTGTCGAACTTATAGCGCTCGTCGCTGTTGGCCGGTTCGCGGGAGATTGCATTATGGTTCGGTTCAAAGGAGGTGATGATCCCGCAGAAAGAGCCAAAGGTCGTGCCCTGAAATAGCCGGAAGTAATGGCAAGCATCGTAGATCGAGGCCGCCACCAGTATCGCCGTGCCCCGGTCGTTATTCAGGCGCGGCTTGAGGGCGAAGTCGCCGATGATGTCGGCAATGATCTCGCGCTTGCGCCCTGCTGCGCTCATCAATTCTTCCATCGTCGCCCAACGCCTGCGCACCAAAGCCTTCTGGAAGTTGTTGAGGTTCCTGGTCTTCTGCTCGAACCATTCGTCGATTTTTTTCTGCGAGGTCAACCGCTCCGGCACATCGCGCGCCTCGTACTTGAGGTCGAGCACCACCTTGTCGGCCACCGCCTGATGGAACTTGTAAGTGTGGATGTAGGTGCCGAACACATCCCGCGTCATCAGCTTGTCGCGGCGCAACAGCGGCGTGCCGGTGAAGCCGATGAAGATCGCCCCCTCCAGCCAGCGTTTCATCTGCTTGTTCATGTCGCCGCCCTGGGTGCGGTGGCACTCGTCCACGAACACATAAAAGCGGCCATGCACCGCAGGTGCCGGGCCTTTCAGGTCGACCACGTCGAACTTGTGAATCAGCGCGCACATCAGTCGCGTAGTGGTGGCACCCAGCTTCTGCACAAAATCCGCCCGCGAGGTAATCCGTGGCGAAGGCGAATTTTCGCCGATTACCCCCGCGTTGCGCATCACCCCAACGATTTGCTTGTCCAATTCGTCGCGGTCGGTGATGACCAGGATGCGGGCCTCGGGGTCGTGCTCCAGCAGCCACTTGGCAATCAGCACCATCAGTATGCTCTTGCCGCTGCCCTGGGTGTGCCAGATCACGCCGCCCTCGCGCCTGGCGATGCGCTCCTGCGCCGCCTTCACCCCGGCGTATTGATGCGGGCGCGGCACCTTCTTCTGGCCCGCGTCGAAGATGATGAAGTTGCGCATCAGGTCAAGCAGCCGGGTCTTGTTGCACAACTGTGCCAGCGGTCGGTCGAGCAGCACCCCGGCAGCGGGTATCGCACTGGCCGCTTCGGGATCCTCGTCCTTCCACGCCACAAAGAACTGTTCCGGCGTGCCGGTAGTGCCATAGCGCAACCCCTGCGAATCACTGCCTGCGAAGACGAACTGCACCGTGCTGAAAAAGCCTTTGTTGAAAATCTCTTCCTGGTTGGTGATGAGCTGGCGCACCCCGTCGGCCAGCTCCACCGAGCTGCGCTTGAGCTCGATCACCGCGATGGCGATGCCGTTAAGGTAGAGCACAATATCCGGGCGTCGCTGGTAGCCGCCTTTGAGCGTCACCTCTTCGGCCAGCGCAAAGTCATTCTTCTCGGGGTTCTCCCAGTCGATCAGATGCACCGTCTCATGCGCCTGCCCGGCGGCAATCTGCACCGGCACGCCGTAGCGCAGCAGTTGGTAGGTGCGCAGATTGGCCTGATAGAGCGTGATGCCGGTGGCGTCGGCAGCCGCCTCCAGTTTTTGCAAGGCGGCGGCAATGTGGGCAGCGGAATAGCCTCGTGCCGCAAGGTTGTCGCGCAGCAGTTCCGTCTCGATGGGGCGATTATTCTCACGCTTGTTCCACTCACCAAGGTAGCGGTAGCCAAGACTATCTGGCCGCACCTTGTCGGTGAAGAGGTCGATGACGCGGTTCTGCGTCTTGCGTTCGGAGCGGGGTTGTTCAGTCATGGGTGAGCCTCATGGTCGTGTTTTTTCCTTCCGCAAAGTTGCCAGCAGTGCTTGGCCTTTTTCAGTCAATCGGTATTGCTGAAGCCGACTCGTGGGTCTATCGGGAACGGTATATTCCAGCGTCTGGTTGGCGAGCAACACGCGGATGACCTGATTCAGATGGCCGGAAATCTCTTTTTGCCCCAGTCCGACGGAAATCGCCGCCTTGGCCAGCGACCCGTTAGCCAACAATGCCAGCACCCGTTGTTCCATCGACTCTGGCTGTGACTCTGGCTGTG
>CAMTYG010000006.1:0-14606 GCA_947085875.1 uncultured Sulfuricella sp. | reverse complement strand
TCGGCCATCCCAAGCCGGAAGTGGTGGAGCGCTACCGGGTGCTGGGTAGCCGGCTTTATCGCTCCGATTCGGACGGCGCGGTGTTGCTGCGCTTTGAGAAAGGGGATGGCGTCAAGCTGCAAACCTGGCGCCAGGAACGCCAATGTTACTGGCAGGAATTGAATTGAATTATGATTCCATCATGGCTTGCAGGGCGTTTTGGAAGGCATGGGTTGCTTGAGTTACATTTCAGTCTCTTTATCTGCCGGATACTGATTGTAGATCGCCACAAATTCATCGATATCGGCGAGGAATATATCCACCAGATGTGGATCAAAGTGTATGCCGCGCTGTTCGCCCAGCCATTCAACCACTTTCTCGAGTGACCACGCCTCTTTATAAACACGTGGCGAATAGAGCGCATCAAAGACGTCAGCCAGCGCCACGATGCGGCCAAAGATATGGATATTTTCACCGGCCAATCCCTGCGGATAGCCGCTGCCATCCCACTTCTCCTGATGCTGGTAGGCAATAATGCCGGCCGCAACCAGAATGTCACGCCGCGAGTGCCGCAACATGGCGTAGCCGATAGCCGGGTGGTTCATCATGATCTGCCGCTCTTCATCGGTGAAGCGTCCGGGCTTCAGCAATATCTCGTCGGGAATCCCGAGTTTGCCAATATCATGCAGAGGCGACGCTGCGGAGATCAACTCCACCTCTCTCGGCGTCAGCCCCGCCTTCTGCGCCAGCAGCTGGCTGTAGAGCGAAACACGCCGGGTATGATTGGCGGTCTCCTGGGAGCGTCTCTCTTCGATAACGCCCATGGTGTAGATTGTCTCACGCAGCGTGCTTTCGATTTCGTCATTGAGGGCGAGCAACTCATCATTCTTTTTTTGCAGCATGTCCTGATGGGCAAGGATCTGTGTATTGAAGAGGTTAATCTCGTCGGCGACATTGGCAAATTCGCGGCTATGGAATTGATCGGAATTCACCGGTTGATGCTGCTTGTAGGCAGTCATGGCGTGATCAATGAGCGTCTCCAGCGGCAGTTGGACATGATTCTTGATGGTGCGAGCGGTGTTCACGAGGATCAGAGCAAAAGCCACTATGGATAACGCCAGCAGGCCCGCCATTACCCAGAGTGCATGATTGCGATATTCTTTGACATCAAGCTCGATATCTACCGCACCAAGCACTGTCCCCTCGGTAACCTGATGGCAGGTGAGGCAGTTGAGCCCCCCCTGTTGTGATGCAATATAGGGAATGATGACGCGAACGGTTGGCTGGAGTGAAAATTCATTCAGGATGAATATCGGTTTTTTGGTATCAAAGGCCTGTTTGGTGATTGGGTCCGCGACCCGCTCCCTGGCCTTGCCAGGGCCAAACTGCTTCGTCACCACATCGCCACGAATAATGTTCAGGGCATTAACATGGTGCAGCTCTCTGATCTCGTCCAGGTAGTAGTCACGCCGATCCATAATGCGCGCCTTCATGTGGGCGGTCAGACCCGCCTTGACCAGCTCGGCGTGCGCCAGCGCCTGATTCTCGATGGCCTGGATGGAGAGCGAACGGAAATTAAGGCCGGTAATCAGCAGCAATACCAGCGCCAGAATCGACAGGACATTGACCAGGCTTTTAACGGTGATGGTTTTTATGCTCGGTTTTTTTATCATCAACGACTGTCTCACGCTCAATGTCAGGAAGCACGACTCTCACATGCAGGCATTGCATCATCCGGCAGGGAAAAGAAATGCAATGGCTGCGCACATCATAAACCACAAGGATGATTAACGGCCAACAAGCAGAGGGGGGTGATAGCAGGAGCCGGAACATTTGCGCTACTGCCAAAGTCAGAACCCAGTTCCTGCTATCATTCCACATATGGTTTCCGTTCATACATCCCGCACATTTTCAGCCGGCAACGGCGATGCCGATTTCCGTTCCTGGCTGGAATCCCTGGCCGTCGATTTCCGTCCGCAAGAGCAGGACACGATTCTTCGCGCCTGCGAATTTGCGCAAGGCCTTTACGCCGAAGAGCCGGACGCCCTGAGCCATGTGCTGGGCACAGCGGCTATCCTGGCGCAGCAGAATCTGGATCAGGAGAGCCTTGTTGCCGCGATTCTGCAGGGAGCGACAGAGCATGGCCCGGATGGGTTCGGTAAAGTGGCGGCAATTTTCGGCGAGGGGGTCGCCCGGCTGGTGGACGGTGTTGCCCGCATGGGTCAGATCAGCGAATACGCCGTACCCGAGGGCGGCGACAAGCGCGAGCAGGGCGCCCATCTCGAGTCACTGCGCAAGATGCTGCTGGCGATGGTGGAGGATATCCGGGTGGTGCTGATCAAGCTGGCCGAGCGCACCCAGGCGATGCGCGAGCTTTCCCGTGCCGACGACGACACGCGCCGCCGCGTAGCGCGCGAGGTGCAGGATATTTTTGCGCCGCTGGCGAACCGTCTCGGGGTGTGGCAGGTGAAGTGGGAGCTGGAAGACCTGTCGTTCCGCTACCTCGAGCCCGAACTCTACAAGAAAATCGCCAAACTGCTGGACGAGAAGCGCCTCGGCCGCGAGCAGTACATTACCGAAGTGCGCGAGCAGTTGCGCCAGGAGCTGCATAAGAACGGTGTCGTTGCCGAGGTGTCCGGCCGTCCCAAGCACATCTACAGCATTTACAAGAAGATGAAGCGCAAGGGGGTGGCTTTCTCCGAGGTCTATGACGTGCGCGCGGTGCGGGTGCTGGTGAACGACCTCAAGGACTGCTACACCGCATTGGGCGTGGTGCATAGTCTGTGGCAACCGATTCCGGGCGAGTTCGACGATTACATTGCCCATCCCAAGGGCAACGATTACCGCTCGCTGCATACCGCCGTGGTCGGGCCGGAGGGCCAGGCGCTGGAAGTGCAGATTCGCACCCACGACATGCACAACCACGCCGAGCTGGGCGTGGCCGCGCACTGGCGTTACAAGGAAGGCGGCAGGCAGGACGCCGGGTTCGAGGATAAAATCGCCTGGTTGCGCCAGATCATGGAGTGGAAGGAGGACGTCCACGATGCCGGCGAGCTGATGGAGCAGTTCAAGACCGGGCTGTTCCAGGACACGGTTTACATCCTTACCCCGCAGGGCAAGGTGGTGGCGCTACCCAAGGGTTCCACGCCGGTGGACTTCGCCTATCATGTCCACACCGGCCTGGGCGACCGCTGTCGCGGCGCCAAGGTGGACGGCAATATCGTGCCGCTCACCTGCCCATTGCAGAACGGCCAGCGCGTCGAAATCATCACCGTGAAGCAGGGCGGGCCTTCGCGCGACTGGCTCAACCCCCATCTGGGCTACGTCAAGACCTCGCGCGCCAAGGCGAAAATTCGCCACTGGTTCAAGCATCAGCACTACGAAGAGAACGTCGCCCAGGGGCGCGATGCGCTGGAGAAGGAAACTCATCGCCTCGGCCTGCCCCTGCCCAACCTGGAAACGCTGGCGCAGAAAAACCGCTTCGCCAGGCCGGAAGAATTGCTCGCCGCCATCGGGCGCGGCGACATTACTGCCCGTCAGGTGATGGCGGCGGTCCAGGAAGAGTTTGAACTAACCGAAGAAGAATGGCATTTGCCCGCGCCGCGTGCGGGTGTCGGGCCCTCTGCGTCCGGGGTGTTGATCCACGGCGAGGGCGGGCTGCTCACCACCATTGCCAAATGCTGCAAGCCGGTGCCGCCGGATGCCATTGTTGGCTTCGTTACGCATGGCCGCGGCGTGGCGATCCATCGCCAGGATTGCCCGAATGTTCTGCATTTCGATGAGAGCCAGCGCGACCGTCTGCTCGACGCCAGTTGGGGCGCGAAGAATGGCGGTCATTACGAGGTGGATATCGAGATCGAGGCGAACGATCGTCAGGGACTGCTGCGTGATGTTTCCGATGTGATGACTCGCGAGAAAATCAACGTCACCGCAGTGAGCACGCTAAGCCATGGGCTTCAGGCAGGCATGCGTTTTACCGTGCAGATAGCCGATCTTGACCAACTCGCGCGCACCCTCGCCCTGGTCCGGGAGGTACCCGGCGTGGCTTGGGCGCGACGGCGCGGTTGATCGGTTCTCAGTGAGTTTGCTGAAGCAATTGAGATTTCGATTCCTCCAGTTGTTCGGCGACTTCCAGAAAACCGTCATCCTTGGCGAAGGTTGCAACCCTGCCCCAAGGATCGTTGCGATCAATGGATTTTGCGGTCTTGCAGTCGGTGGGAATGTGCTTGCGGAACTCATACAGCATTGCTTCGGTTTGAATGATCAAATGGTGCATTTGCCACCTCCGTCAGGTTGGTTTTCCAGATTCCATGTTCAAAGCGGAAGACTTTTTATTATTTTTTAAATATAGACGTTGGCGCGATTAATTCAAGGAGATTTTTTGGGGTGTTGAAGGCGCTTAAATCCTGGAACAGAAAACGCATCTTGCGGCGCAATGCTTTGCCGGAAGTGGTGTGGCGTACGGCGGTTTCAGCTTTGCCCTTGTTGCGGGGGCTTGCGGATGAGGAACTGGCGCGCTTGCGTGAATTGGCGGTTCTGTTCCTGCACGAAAAGGAGGTGGTCGCGGCTGGCGGCTATTCGATGGGCGAAGCGGTGCGCCTGAAAATCGCCGCCCAGGCTTGCCTGCCGATACTCAATCTCGGCCTGGATTATTACGCGGGCTGGGTCTCGGTGATCGTCTATCCGAATGAATTCGTGCCGGAATACGAGCACACCGACGAGGCCGGCGTGGTGCATCTCGCGCGCGACCCGATGATCGGCGAGTCCTGGGAGCGCGGCCCGGTCGTCCTGTCCGGCGCCGATGCGGAGCGCTCCGGCGAGCACGACGGCGTCAACGTGGTGATCCATGAATTCGCCCACAAGCTGGACATGCTGAACGGCGCGCCGGATGGTTTCCCGCCGCTGCACCGCGGGATGGATAGCGCCGCCTGGACCCGGGCTTTCTCCGAGGCATTTGACGACTTTAGCGCCAAAGTCGAATCCGGCGCGGAAACGGTGATCGATCCTTACGCGGCGGAGAGCCCGGCAGAATTCTTTGCCGTGATGAGCGAGGCCTTTTTTGAAGTACCGCACACCTTGCGGCGGGAATATCCCGAGGTGTATCGGCAGCTTGCCGCTTTTTTCCGCCAGGATCCGGCTGGACGGATGAGCAGGGGAACGGGGTGCGCATGATGTGGCATGTTCTGGGTATCCTGGCTGCGGCCTACGCCGGTCTTGGCCTGACGCTGTTTGCGCTGCAGTCGAGCATGGTTTATTACCCCGAGATCGGGCGCGAAATGGTTGCCACGCCGCGCCAGGCCGGGCTCGATTACGAAGACGTGAAGCTGGTGACGGCGGATGGTGTCGCCCTGCATGGCTGGTTCGTCCCCAGCGCTCAATCCCGCGGCACGGTGCTGTTCCTGCATGGCAACGCCGGCAACATTTCCCACCGCCTCGATTCGCTGCTGATGTTCCGCCGCCTCGGCTACAGCACCCTGATCATCGATTACCGCGGTTACGGCAACAGCGCTGGCAAGCCTTCGGAGCAGGGCACCTATCAGGATGCCGAGGCGGCCTGGCGCGATTTGACCGAAACCCGGCAAATCCCTGCGGATACCATCGTACTGTTCGGCGAATCGCTGGGCGGCGCCGTCGCCGCCTGGCTGGCTGCCCGCCACCGGCCGGGCGCGCTGGTGATCGCCTCGGGCTTCACTTCGGTGCCCGATCTTGCGGCGAAGTTCTACCCCTTTCTTCCTGTCAGGTGGCTGTCCCGCTTCGAATACGACACGCGCGCATATTTGCGCGCGGTCGAGGCGCCGGTATTCATCGCCCACAGCCCCGAAGACGAAATCATCCCCTACCGGCACGGGCTTGCACTGTACGACGCGGCGAAACCGCCCAAACAGTTTCTCGAACTCAGCGGCGGCCACAACGAGGGGTTTATTTTCGTGCGCGAATCCTGGGTTCTGGCGTTGGGCGAGTTCCTGAACGGGCATGTGGGGAACGCAGCAAAACACGATTTGAATCGGCGGGAAAATTAAGATAGAATGCCGTTTCGATTTTTAGGCGCGTAGCTCAGCTGGTTAGAGCACCACCTTGACATGGTGGGGGTCGTTGGTTCGAGTCCAATCGCGCCTACCAGTTTCTTAAAAGTGCGGCTCAGCCGCACTTTTTCTTTGGTAGGATTCAAATGCCTGTTATTCGTTTGCCTGATGGCTCCGAGCGCAAATTCGACCAGCCAGTAACGGTATCCGAAGTGGCCGCCAGCATCGGCGCGGGCCTGGCCCGCGCGGCGCTGGCCGGCAAGGTCGACGGCAGGCTGGTGGATACAGCCTATTGCATCGAGGTCGATAGCGATCTGGCTATCATCACCGACCGGGATGCCGAAGGCCTGGAAGTGATCCGCCACTCCACTGCGCATCTCCTCGCACAAGCCGTAAAATCGCTCTTCCCGGATGCACAGGTCACCATCGGTCCGGTGATCGAGGATGGCTTCTTCTACGATTTCTCCTACAAGCGCCCGTTCACCCCTGATGACCTGCTGGCCATCGAAAAGAAAATGGCGGAGCTTGCAAAAGCCGACCTGAAGGTCGAGCGCAAGGTGCTGCCGCGTTCTGACGCCATTACTTACTTCAAGGGGCTGGGCGAGCACTACAAGGCGCAGATTATCGAATCCATTCCCAGCGACGAAGACCTGTCGCTGTACACCCAGGGCGATTTCACCGACCTGTGCCGCGGCCCGCACGTGCCCTCCACCGGCAAGCTCAAGGTGTTCAAGCTGATGAAGGTGGCTGGCGCCTACTGGCGCGGCGATTCGAAGAACGAGATGCTGACGCGCGTGTATGGCACCGCCTGGGCGAAAAAGGAAGACCAGGAAGCCTATCTGCACCGCCTGGAAGAGGCCGAGAAGCGCGACCACCGCAAGATCGGCAAGCTGCTGGACCTGTTCCATACCCAGGAAGAAGCGCCGGGCATGGTGTTCTGGCATCCCAATGGTTGGACGCTGTACCAGATCGTCGAGCAGTACATGCGCGGCGTGTTTCGCGACAACGGCTACCTGGAAATCCGCACGCCGCAGGTGGTGGACCGTAGCCTATGGGAGAAATCCGGTCACTGGGACAAGTTCCAGGCGATGATGTTCACCACCCACTCGGAAAACCGCGATTACGCGGTCAAGCCGATGAACTGCCCGTGCCATATTCAGGTGTTCAACCAGGGACTGAAGAGCTACCGCGACCTGCCCCTGCGGCTGGCGGAATTCGGCTCCTGCCATCGCAACGAGCCGTCCGGCACGCTTGCCGGCATCATGCGGGTGCGCAATTTCACCCAGGACGATGCCCATATTTTCTGCACCGAAGCGCAGATTCAGGATGAAGTGGCGACTTTCATCGATCTGCTGCAAAAGGTCTACGCTGAATTCGGCTTCGACGACATCGTCGTCAAGCTATCCACCCGGCCGGAGCAGCGCGTCGGCTCCGACGAAGAGTGGGACAAGGCCGAGGCTGCCCTAGAAACGGCGCTCAAGCGCAAGGGTCTGGAATTCGAGCTGCAGCCAGGCGAAGGCGCATTCTACGGGCCGAAGATCGAATTTTCGCTGCGTGACTGCCTGAATCGCGTCTGGCAGTGCGGCACCATACAGGTGGACTTCTCCATGCCTGGCCGGCTGGACGCAACCTACATCAACGAAGAGAGCGCCAAGCAGACGCCGGTGATGCTGCACCGCGCCATCCTCGGTTCGCTGGAGCGCTTCATCGGCATCCTGATCGAACACTACGCCGGGGCCTTCCCGATGTGGCTGGCACCGCGGCAGATGGTGGTCATGAATATCACCGATGCGCAGGCGGATTATGCGCGCGAGGTGGTGGCCGAACTCAGAAAGAATGGTCTGCGCGCCGAGGCGGACTTGAGAAATGAGAAAATAACCTATAAAATACGGGAACATAGTTTGCAAAGGTTGCCTTACCTCCTGATCGTGGGGGACAAAGAGGTGGCTGCCAAACAGGTTGCCGTGCGTACCCGCAAGGGCGAAGACCTGGGCCAGATGCCGCTGGAAGCGTTGATTGAGCGGCTCAAGGGCGAGGTTGCCGAGAGGGTAGGCACGGTTTGATTTTTATGATTTGGAGGTTTTTGCTATCGCTCAAGAAAAAGAATCACGAATCAACGGCGAGATAACTGCGCCCGAGATTCGTTTGGTCGGTGTGGAAGGTGAACCGCTTGGCATAGTCAGCCTGGCCGTGGCCATGAAAATGGCGGAAGATGCCGAGATCGACCTGGTCGAGATCGCTCCGCAAGCCCAGCCGCCGGTGTGCCGTTTGATGGATTACGGCAAGTTCAAGTACCGCGAAAGCAAAAAGCAGCACGAAGCCAAGCTGAAGCAGATCCAGATCAAGGTCAAGGAAATCAAATTCCGTCCGGGAACGGACGAGGGCGACTACCTGATCAAGCTGCGCAATCTGATCAAATTTCTGGAAGAGGGCGACAAGTGCAAGATCACCCTGCGCTTCCGCGGCCGGGAGATGGCGCACCAGGAGATCGGTTTGCGGCTTCTGAAGCGCGTTGAGGCCGATTTGATGGAACACGGAACGGTCGAGCAGTTCCCGAAAATGGAAGGCCGTCAGATGGTGATGGTGTTGTCGCCGAAGAAGAAGTAGTAGGAATTCATGTAGGTTGGGTTAGGCCGTCAGGCCGTATACGATCTTTCACGGGCTTTAGCCCGTAGAAAGTCGGAATGCCCTTGTGGTGTAACCCGACGTTCGGATTGTCGGATTACGCTGCGCTAATCCAACCTACATGTTTATAACAAGTGGTGTTCAGGCTACCAAGTTTCCCCGCAGGGGAGCGCCTGGCATCAAGCTAAAATGCAGGAGTTGTACATGCCTAAGATGAAAACCAAGAGCGGCGCTGCCAAGCGCTTCAAGTCTCTGGGTGGCGGCGGTATCAAGCGCACCCATTCCCACCTGCGCCACATCCTGACCAAGAAATCGACCAAGCGCAAGCGTCAGCTGCGCGGTACTTCGATGGTTTGCGCGAGCGACATGAAGTCGGTTCGCGCCATGATGCCCTACGCGTAAGGAGACGGAAAAATGCCAAGAGTTAAACGGGGTGTAACGGCGCGCGCGCGCCACAAGAAAGTTCTGGAACAGGCCAAGGGTTTCCGCGGCCGCCGTAAGAATGTATACCGCATCGCCAAACAGGCGGTGATGAAAGCCGGTCAATATGCTTATCGCGACCGTCGCCAGAAGAAGCGTCAATTCCGCGCGCTGTGGATTGTCCGTATCAACGCGGCAGCTCGCGAACTGGGCTTGACGTACAGCGTGTTCATGAACGGCATGAAGAAAGCCGCGATCGAAGTGGACCGCAAGGTTCTGGCCGATCTGGCGGTGTTCGACAAGCCCGCTTTTGCACACATCGTGAATCAGGTAAAAGCCCGCCTTGCTGCCTAAGCAGCGGTAAAGAAAAAGGAGGCTGAGAAGCCTCCTTTTTTATTTCCGTTTATTTTACGTTCAATGAAGTGCGTGTAAACTTGAGTTGATGGATTTTCAAATTATTGGCTTAATCGAAGCAGTCGAAACGATTGCTGAAGGAAATGGCATCCGCGACCTTGCGATTCTCCGGAAGCGCTACGGACTCGGTCGGTGGCGCAAAAAGAAGGGCATCGCCTCGGTACGGCTTCCGGATGGCAGCTTGGCAAAGGCAGAGGTGCATTGGTATGAAGCTCACGGCATCGGCAAAGTGAACCTCAAAGTAAAGGAATGGCTATGAAATTCGTGGTCTGCGTTTCCCGTGAAGGCCTCGGCGTGTTTTCGGCGGACGATTTAACACTTGGGCGTCTCTATGAGGTCGTTGCGCCCATTGACCAACATGGAACGATGAGGATCATAGACGATTCTGGCGAGGATTATCTTTATCCGGCCACCTTATTCGAAGCCGTGGATGTTCAGGAACCGACAGCCATCCGTTTGCATGCGCTATTAGCCGCTTAGCGCAGGGTGGGCAAATGAAGCTTGCCCACCCTGCGCCTGCTGCGTAGGGCGCAATCGTTATTGCGCCGAATGAAAACATACCGCATCGACGAAAAATAAATGTTAAATCTTGATGACATCCTGAAGGAAGCGCAGGCCGCCTTCGCCGGAATAGATAATCCGGACGAGCTGGAGCAGGCCAAGGCGCGCTATCTGGGCAAGAGCGGCGTGCTCACCGAGCAGCTCAAGCTGCTTGGCAAAATGCCGCCGGAAGAGCGTCGCGAAGCGGGTGCCCGCATCAACCAGGCGAAGGACTTGCTGGAGCAGTCTCTGAAAGATCGGCGTGAGGCGATCCAGGAGCGGCTGTTGCAGGCGCAACTGGCGCAGGAAGCGCTGGATGTGACGCTGCCGGGCCGTGGTTTGGGAGTGGGCGGCTTGCACCCGGTTACGCGCACGCAACAGCGCATCGAGGCCTTGTTCCGTTCCATCGGTTTCAGCGTCGCGGAAGGCCCGGAAATCGAGAGTGATTTCTACAACTTCACCGCGCTGAATATTCCCGAGAATCATCCCGCCCGTGCCATGCACGACACCTTCTACCTGGACGACCGGCATGTCCTGCGCACTCATACCTCTCCGGTGCAGGTGCACCATATGCAGAATCATCAGCCGCCGCTGAAGATCATCGCGCCGGGCCGGGTCTACCGCTGCGATTCCGACGTCACGCACACCCCCATGTTCCACCAGGTGGAAGGTCTGTGGGTGGATGAGCAGGTAAACTTTGCCGAACTCAAGGGCGTGCTGGCCGATTTCATGCAGCGCTTCTTCGAGCGCGATGACCTCAAGGTGCGCTTTCGCCCCTCGTTCTTTCCCTTCACAGAACCTTCGGCGGAAATGGACATCGGCTGCGTGATGTGCGGCGGCACGGGTTGCCGCGTGTGCAGTCATACCGGCTGGCTCGAAGTGCTGGGCTGCGGCATGGTGCATCCCAACGTGTTCAAGCATGTCGGCATCGACAGCGAGAAATACCTCGGCTTCGCCTTCGGCCTGGGTGTGGAGCGCCTGGCGATGCTGCGTTACGGCGTGAACGATTTGAGGTTGTTCTTCGAGAGCGATCTGAGGTTTTTAAGGCAGTTCAACTGAACGTGAGGGGTGAGGGGTGAGGAGTGAGGAGTGGTACGGCGCGCTTTTTTGGGTCGCCTCACGCCTCACCCCTAACGCCTCACGACAAAAATGAAATTTTCCGAAAACTGGCTGCGTGCCTACGTCAATCCCGATCTCGACAGTGACCGGCTCGCCCATACCCTGACCATGGCGGGGCTGGAGGTGGAGGCGCTGGAATCGGTCGCGCCTCCCTTCGACAGGGTGGTGGTGGGAGAAGTGCTGTCGCTGGAGAAGCATCCCGATGCCGACCGGCTGAATGTCTGCCGGGTCGATATCGGCGCCGGCGAGCCGTTGCAGATTGTGTGCGGTGCGGCCAATGTTCGTGCCGGAGCGAAGGTTCCGTGCGCCCTGGTCGGCGCGCAACTGCCGAAGATGGCGATCAAGCAGGCCAAGGTGCGCGGCGTCGAATCCTCCGGCATGCTGTGTTCCGAGCAGGAACTGGGGCTGGCCGATGAAAGCAGCGGCCTGTTGCTGCTGCCGTCGGATGCGACGGTCGGGCAGTCGATCCGCGACTATCTCGGCCTCGACGACAAGCTGTACACCCTCAAGCTCACGCCCAACCGCAGCGACTGCCTGAGCGTGACCGGCGTGGCGCGCGAAGTGGCGGCGGTGACGGGCGCGGCGTTGAGCTTGCCGAAAGCGGTAGTCGTGCCGGCGACCATCCCTGACCGGATCGTCGTTACGGTGGATGAACCCGCTGCTTGTCCGCGTTACTGCGGCCGGGTGCTGAAAGGCCTGAATGCGGTAGCGGGGACACCGGAATGGATGGCGCGCCGTCTGAAAAGAAGCGGGCTGCGTCCGATCAGTGCGATCGTGGACGTAACCAATTACGTTCTGCTTGAACTGGGCCAACCCCTGCACGCGTTTGACCTGGCGAAAATCCAGAGCGGCATCAGCGTGCGTTTCGCCCGTCCCGGAGAGCAACTGGAACTGCTCAACCAGCAGACGGCGTCGCTGGATTCCGACATGCTGGTCATCGGTGATACGGCCCAGGCTTTGGCGCTGGCAGGCGTGATGGGCGGGCAGGCGAGCGCGGTGTCTGATACTACCGCAGATATTTTTCTGGAAAGCGCGTTCTTCAGCCCGGATGCGATCGCCGGCAAGGCGCGCCGGCTGACGCTTTCCACCGACTCCTCCTATCGTTTCGAACGCGGGGTGGATTTTGCCGCAACGCGTGCCGCGCTGGAGCGGGCAACGCGGTTGCTGCTGGAAATTTGCGGTGGCGCGGCCGGCGAGATCACCGAGGTAACGGCCGAATTGCCGCAGCGTGCGCCGATCCGGCTGCGGGTGGCGCGCGTCAACCAGGTGCTGGGCATAGATCTGAGCGCAGCCCAGATAGTGGCGCTGCTGTCCCGCCTGCAATTCGATTTTGCCGAAGACGTTTCCCTCTCTCCTAGCTCTCTCCCAGAGTGTTCCCCTCTCCCCAACCCTCTCCCGCAAGCGGGAGAGGGGGCAAACGAGAAGGGCGCTTGTTTTGATTTGAGGGACGAGGTCTCGCTTCGCGAGTCTTACATTACGGCATTCCAGGTCACGCCGCCGAGCTATCGCTTCGATCTGGCCATCGAGGCTGACCTGATCGAGGAAATGGCGCGGCTCTACGGCTACGATAACATCCCCGCGCTGCCGCCCAGAGGCAGCCTGAACATGCTGGCCCAGTCCGAGGCGGCGCGGGGGCGGGATGCGTTGCGGGCGTTGCTGACCGCGCGCGATTACCAGGAAGTGATCAATTACAGTTTCGTCGACGCGGCGTGGGAGCGCGATATTGCCGGCAACGACAGTCCGCTGCCGCTCAAGAACCCGATAGCCAGCCAGATGGGAGTGATGCGTTCGACCCTGTTCGGTGGGTTGGTCGATAACTTGTGCTTCAATCTCAACCGCAAGCAGGAACGCGTGCGCCTGTTTGAAACCGGGTGCTGCTTCTACCGGTCGGCGGACGGCTTCAGCCAGCCTGAAAGAATCGCCGGCCTGTGTTACGGCAACGCCAAGCCCGAGCAGTGGGGCGAGGCCGTGCGCGCGGTGGATTTTTATGACGCCAAGGCGGATGTGGAGGCCCTCTTCTGGCCCTCGGTTCCCCGCTTCGAGGCCGCCTCGCATCCGGCGTTACATCCGGGCCAATCGGCCAAGGTGTGGCTGGAGGGTGAATTTATCGGCTGGATAGGCACGCTGCATCCGAAGTGGCAGCAGAAATATGAGCTGCCGACCGCGCCGGTGTTGTTCGAGCTGGATATTGCCGCGCTGCTGCGCGGCAGGGTTCCGGCGTTTGCCGAGATCCCGAAGTTTCAGGCGGTGCGCCGAGATATCGCGGTGGTCGTGGACGAGGGAGTCAGCGTGCAGGCCTTGCTTGACGGCATGAGTGAGCACTTGCCGAACGTCGTGGCCGAGCTCGCGTTGTTTGATGTCTATCGCGGCAAAGGCATTGATTTAGGTAAAAAAAGTCTTGCATTCCGGGTGTTGATGCAAGATACTCGACAGACTCTGACCGATGAAGAAGTAGACGCGGCGACCGCGCAACTTGCTGAAGTTTTGACTTCCCGCTACGGCGCGAAGTTACGTAATTGAGGATAGAACATGACATTAACAAAAGCCGAACTTGCAGACATGCTGTTCGAAAAAGTGGGGTTGAACAAACGGGAAGCCAAGGACATGGTGGAATCCTTCTTTGAAGAGATTCGCCTCTCCCTGGAAAAAGGGGAAGGCGTCAAGCTGTCCGGGTTCGGCAATTTCGAGCTGCGCGACAAGCCTGAACGCCCCGGCCGCAATCCCAAAACCGGGGAAGAAATTCCGATCACCGCGCGGCGCGTGGTGACCTTTCATGCCAGCCAGAAGCTGAAGTCGCTGGTGGAAGAATCCTATCAATCAGAGGCCGCAAATGGCGGAACTCGCAAGCAAGCCTGATTTGCCGCCGATTCCGGCAAAGCGCTATTTCACTATCGGTGAAGTGAGCGAGTTGTGCGGGGTCAAGCCCCACGTACTGCGCTACTGGGAGCAGGAATTCACCCAGCTCAAGCCGGTGAAACGGCGCGGCAACCGCCGCTACTACCAGCACCACGAGGTGCTGCTGGTGCGCCGCATCCGCGACCTGCTCTACGAGCAGGGTTTCACCATCAGCGGCGCGCGCCATCGCCTGGAAGAAGCGGGCGAGCGCGAAGCGCCGGCAGTGGCTGCAGGCGCCATGCCTGAAGCAGGCAATACCATGGATCTGGCGCTGCTGCGGCGGGAAATCAAAAGCGTGCTGGAACTGCTTCATATCTAGCGGGTGCGATTCAAACTGATGTGGCGCAGAACAAACATGTAGGTTGGGTTTCGCGATAAGGCCGCTCAACCCAACCTACATGTTTGTTCTGCGCCACATCAGTTTGAATCGCACCCATATCTAGCCCGAATGAGTATTTTCCAATCCAGACATGAGCCTGAACGAAGGTGATTTGTGAAATGTATCTCAGGCGGCGCGTTGTTGGGTTTTGTTAATAAATTGAAAGAGTTTTGTCCTGGCCTCGTTGAGGCGTTGGGCGGCGTCATTATCGC
>CAMTYG010000005.1:0-4514 GCA_947085875.1 uncultured Sulfuricella sp. | reverse complement strand
TCGCCGACGATGCCTCAACCATACTCAGAGGACGGGCTCAATGGCACCAGTGCTCAGCCGGTCTTTGTCCGAAAGCAACACTACGAACGGTAACACACCACAGCCCTGTTTCTTGCCAACGCCTTTCGGCCTGCGGGCGAAAATCATACTCAGGCCGAACGGTTTGTTGTAATTGTTTTAGCGGAACGAACCCTGCCTATCCGGTTTGTTGCCAAAAATAGTCGAGAATGCCAAGCGACAGCATAAGCCATTGTAGGGCGGATTAGCGCAGCGTAATCCGCCGCCGAATGTGTTTCGCCATGCGGCGCACTGCGCTTCGCTTATTGACGCCCTACAGGAGATGGTTTTGGCAACAAACCGGATAGGCAGGGAACGGACTACTAGTCAAGTAGGGTGGGCACGTTTTTTTGTGCCCACGCAGAAATAACCCCCGCTGACCGCGTGGGCACAAAAACGTGCCCACCCTACCAGACTATTTCCAGCACCTTGTGGATAACGGCAAGAAACCATTACAGGCGGTCTGCGCCGTCATGCGCAAACTGCTGCATGCCATCCACGGCATGTTGAAACACGACAAACCCTTCGATAACGCCCGCTTTTACGCTATTCCAGCATGAGCCGGAAGGTGCAAAAATTACAGAAAAAATGCTTGCCCTCGAACAGAGTATCTACATTCTGAGTCCAATGAGGTAATGTTTTACTCAGGACTTTTAACTCAGGACTCAGGACTGTTCTTAAACCACCCCTGCCCGCAGCAGATCGTGCATATTCAGCGCGCCAACCAGCCGGCCATCCGCGTCCACCACCAGCAGCCCGTTGATCTTGTGCTGATCCATCATCTGCACGGCTTCGGCCGCCAGCTTGCCCGGGCCGATCGTGCGCGGGTTGCGGGTCATTACCTCGGCGACCCTGGCGGCGCGGATGTCGAGCGTCTTGTCGAGAGCGCGGCGCAAGTCGCCGTCGGTGAACAGCCCGAGCAGGCGATCTGCGTCGCCCACCACCGCAGTCATGCCCAGGCCCTTGCGCGACATTTCCAGCAGCGCCTCGGTGAGCAGGGCGGTTTCCGGCACCTTGGGCAGGGCATCGCCGCTGTGCATCAGGTCGCCGACATGCACCAGCAGGCGCCGGCCGAGCGCACCGCCGGGATGGGAGCGGGCGAAATCCTCCGCACCGAAGCCACGCACGTCGAGCAGCGCGATCGCCAGCGCATCCCCCAGTGCCAGCGCCGCAGTGGTGCTGGCAGTCGGCGCCAGCCCCAGGGGGCAGGCTTCCTGCGCCACGCTGGCATCGAGGTGCACATCCGCCTCGCGCGCCAGTGTGGAGGCCGGGTTGCCGGTCATGGAAATGAGTTTCGCGCCCTTGCGCTTGATGATCGGCACGATGGTGAGTAGCTCCGGGCTTTCGCCGGAATTGGACAGGGCGATCAGCACGTCATCTGCCGTAATCATGCCGAGATCGCCGTGGCTGGCCTCGCCGGGATGGACGAAGAAGGCCGGCGTGCCGGTGCTGGCCATGGTCGAGGCGATCTTGCGCGCGATGTGGCCGGATTTGCCCATGCCGCTCACCACAACCCTTCCCCGGCAGTGTAGAATCAGTTGGAGTGCGCTGGTGAATTTGTCGTCCAGCCTGCCTATCAACGCCTCTACCGCCTTGGCTTCGATAGAGAGCACCTGGCGCGCCAGGTCGAGCGCGTTGCGGTTGGATATCGGGTCGGTTGCGTTCATCCGAGCAGTATACTAAACCATGCCGCCTATTGCCTATTACCTGACTCCCGTATGCACAACACCCTGCAACTTGTCCTGATCCTGCTTGCCGCTGCCGTGCTGGTGGTGGCCCTGTTCCGCTCGCTGCGCCTGCCACCCCTGCTCGCCTATCTGCTGGTGGGCATCGTGATCGGCCCGCACGCTCTGGGATGGGTGCCGGAAAGCGGCAAAACGACTTACCTGGCCGAGTTCGGCGTGGTGTTCCTGATGTTCAGCATCGGTCTGGAATTCAGCCTGCCGCAGCTGAAGGCCATGCGGGGGATCGTCTTCGGGCTGGGCGGCGCCCAGGTTCTGTTGACTCTGGTGCTGGTGCTGGTGGCGTGCCTGGCTCTGGGCCTGAGCTGGCAAGCCGGTGTGGCGCTGGGCGGCATCCTGGCGATGTCCTCCACGGCCATTGTCAGCAAGCTGCTGGCTGAACGGGTCGAACTGCATTCCAGGCACGGCCGCGAAATTGTCGGCGTGCTGCTGTTCCAGGACTTGGCGGTGGTGCCTCTGCTGGTGCTGATTCCAGCCATGGCCGCAGGCGACAACAGCCTGGGCTGGACGATGGCGGAAGCCTTCATCAAGGCGGCGCTGCTGTTGGCGGTGTTGCTGGTTTTTGGCCAGCGCATCCTGCGCCCATGGCTGCATCTTGTTGCCGGGCACAAGACTTCCGAGCTGTTCATGCTGAATGTGTTGCTGGTGACGCTCGGCCTCGCCTATCTGACCGACCTGGCCGGCCTGTCGCTGGCGCTGGGGGCTTTTCTTGCCGGAATCCTGATTTCCGAGACCGAATACCGCTATCAGGTGGAAGCCGACATCAAGCCCTTTCGCGATGTGCTGCTCGGCTTGTTCTTCGTCACCATCGGCATGATGCTCGACTTGCGCACGGTTGCCGGCAATTTTGCCTGGGTGATGGCGCTGCTTTTTTTTCTGGTGCTGGGCAAGGCCCTGATGATCGGTCTCCTGAGCCGCTTCTCCGGCAGCGAGCTTTCGGTTTCCATCCGCTCCGGGCTGGCGCTGGCCCAGGGAGGGGAATTCGGTTTCGTATTGCTGTCTCTGGCCGGGACCGGTCATCTCCTGGATGGACATGTTTTGCAGATCAGCCTCTCGGCGATGCTGCTTTCGATGCTGGCAGCGCCATTCATCATCCACTACAGCGAAGCCATCGTGCAGAAGGTGTGCGGCGGTGAATGGGTGAACCGTGCCCGCGAGTTGCATGAAGTCGCGGTGCGAAGCGCGTCCAGCGACCAGCATGTCATCATCTGCGGTTATGGCCGCAGCGGCCAGAATCTGGCGCGTTTCCTGGAGCAGGAAAACATTTCATTCATTGCGCTCGACCATGACCCGCAGCGCGTCAAGGCGGCGGCGGTGGCGGGCGAAAGCGTCGTCTATGGTGATGCGAGCCGACGCGAGGTATTGATGGCAGCCGGGCTGAACCGAGCCAAGGCGCTGGTGGTGACCTATGCCGACGTGAAATCATCGCTGCGGGTGCTGCAACATGCCCATGAAATGCGCCCCGACCTGCCGGTGATCGTGCGCACCCTGGACGATACGGACCTGGAAAAATTGCGCGACGCCGGCGCCACGGAGGTCGTGCCGGAAGTGCTGGAAGGCAGCCTGATGCTGGCTTCCCACACCCTGATGCTGTTGGGCGTGCCGCTGTCGCGCGTAGTCAGGCGCGTGCGCCAGGTTCGGGAAGCGCGCTACAGTCTGCTGCGCGGCTTCTTCCATGGCGCCACCGACCAGGATGATGAGTCGAGCGAAAAAGTGCAGCCGCGCTTGCACACCGTTGCCCTGAACGAAGGGGGCGCGGCGGTGGGCAAGACGCTTGCGGATCTGGACCTGGACAGCCTGCTGGTGCAGGTGACGGCAGTACGGCGGCGCAACATCCGCGCCCTGGAACCACAGCCGGAAACCGTGCTGCAGGCGGGCGATGTGGTGGTGCTGCTGGGTGCGCCGGAGGATCTTGCTGCGGCGGAAGTCAAATTGCTGCAAGGGTAGCTGCGATCTGCACAAGCGGTGTAGCGGTGTAGCCTGGATGAAGGCCAAAGGCCGTAATCCGGGGCATCTTTGGGTGGTTGGATGGGTCGGTGGAGGGGTTGCATTGCTCCATTATCATAATATGCACCCTGCCGGGCGCTCCCGGATTACGCTACGCTTCATCCAGGCTACTTGCTTGCTTTTTCCGGGATTATTGGTGCGTGGGACGCACCCTACGCCTTACGCGGGTTGAATTGTTACTTGTAGTCGTCTTCTCGTTGGTGCTTGACCGCCAGAATCGTCACGGCATCCAGGGTGCGTTCGAAGCGGTACATGGCAAGGTAGCCACTGGTGCCGAAGTCGATCACAAGTTCACGAAAATCGTCGTGATCTTCCACTGGCCGGCCAATCATGGGCGAATGTTTGAGCGGCATAAATGCCTCACGAATGGCAAGAGCGGCCCGTTTTGCAGCGCTGGCGTCTTTCTCGAGCAGGAATGCGTGAAGTCGGGATAGGTCGGAATGCGCGCGTACTGACAGTCTCACGTGTGGCATGCGGTGATGGGCGCGTCAGGGTTATTTTGTACGTCATCCACCCAAGCGCTGAACTCGTCGAGCGTGATGTGTAATCCGGTTTCTTTGTAGTGCTCGAAGGATGTCTCGGCAGCCTGGATGAAATTTTGTCGTGCTTCTTCACGCTGCACGTACTCAAGAATCGCTTCTTTCATGAGGTAGTGCGGGGTGCGCTTCTTCAAGGTTGCCAGAGAAGAAATGCGATCGCGGTCAGAGG
>CAMTYG010000004.1:0-11782 GCA_947085875.1 uncultured Sulfuricella sp. | reverse complement strand
CTTTTCCCTGGCTTCCGCCGCCTCGCGCGCCTTGCGCTCGGATTCCTCGCGCGCCCTGGCTTCGGCCTCGGCTTTTATCCGAACCCCCTCTTCGGTCCGTGCTTTTTCCTCTGCTTCCAGACGTGCCCGGTTTTCTGCCTCGGCTTTGAGGCGCTTTCGTTCTTCATCTGCCGCTTTTGCCTTGGCCTCGGCTTCTTTACGGGCTTTGTTGCGTTCGGCTTCTTCCCGGGCACGGGCTTCCAGCCTGCGCTGTTTACGGGCTTCGGTCCGCGCTTTTGCCGCGGCCTCTTCCTGCGCCTTGCGCTCCGCAGTCGCCCTGATGCGGGCTTCCTTGTCAGCCCTCTCCTGGGCCTCCTTGCGCATTCGTTTCTCGACTTCAGCCTTTTCTTTTTCCGCTTTTTCCTGGCGAGCCCGGCTGTCTGCTTCCTTGCGAGCCTCGCGCTCTGCTTCTTCGCGTGCCTTGGCATCGGCAATTTTTTGTTGCTCCGCTTCTTGCCGCGCACGCTCTTCAGCTTCTTTAGCCGCCTTCTCCAGGGCCTCCCGGCGCGCCCGTTCCTCTGCCTCGGCTTTTATCCGTGCCTCCTCTTCGGCACGTGTCTTCTCCTCGGCTTCCCGGCGCGCCCGGTTTTCTGCTTCTGCTTCGAGGCGCTTCCATTCTTCAGCTTCCGCCTTTGCCTTGGCCTCAGCTTCTTCCTGCGCCTTGCGCTCTGTCGCGGCCCTGATGTCAGCTTCCTTGGCAGCCTTCTCCAGGGCTTCCCGGCGCGCCCGTTCCTCGGCTTCCGCCGCCCGACTCTCGGCTTCCCGGCGAGCCTTAATCGCAGCCTCTTCCAGTGCCATGGCTTCGGCTATTTTTTGTTGTACTGCTTTCTGCCGTGAGCGCTCTTCAGCTTCGGCGGTTTCACGCGCCTCGATTTTCCGGCGCATCGTCTCCTCTTCAGCCATTGCCGCCGCTTCTTCCTGGGCTTTTTGCCGCACTTCTTGCGGGTTTGCCACGGCTTCTTTCATGAGTTTCTTGCGGGCTTCGGTTTCGGCCAGCACCTTGAAAAAAGTTTCGTCGACGGTTTCTGAAACAACCATGGAGGCAGAGTTATCGGGGGAGATCGAAAGTTCAGTAAGGGGTTCTCTTGCAACCGCCTTGAGGTAGCCGTCTTTAGCCAGATCGGCCAGGTTTCCAGGTAGCGCGGAGGTGGGCGGCTCCCCGGCTTTTTCCAGAATTTCTTCGACCGTCGCCCTGCCATCCACAAGGCTGAGTGCTCGCGCAAGGCCGGCGGGCAAGCGTTTGCCTTTCTGGGTGATGGCCTGCACACCCTTGGCTGTTTTGCTGTATACCGTGCTCAAGTCCATATTCAGTTCGTCAATCGGCAAGGTTGCATCGAACAGCGCCCAACTACGCGCCACGGCGTTTCGGGAGGGCAGTCTTTAAGTCTATTTTGGTTTGTGGCGGGATAACAATTCTAATGGATTTATTATGCCACTGAATTAATAAACCTTAATTTTCATTATAGGGCGTTTGCACGCCCCATGTTTTTCCCCGGAACGCATCTGTCGGCGGAGCATTTTGGGTGGCCAGACCGGCAATTTCGAGCAGAAAGATCCGGCTCACGGGCTTGGCCTTTCGGATTTTTCCAGTACAATGCTTTTTTTCAAGATTTGGGCGATGATTAATGCTGGAGGGGAAAGACCTTGCCTGTGTACGAGGCGAGCGTACGTTGTTCAGCCACCTCAACTTCACACTCAATGAAGGTGAGTTGCTGCTGGTGCAAGGCGCCAACGGCAGCGGCAAAACCAGTCTTCTGCGCATGCTGTGCGGTCTGCTGATGCCGGAGTTTGGCGAAATTCTGTGGCGTGGCGAAGAGATCGGCGCGGCGCGCGAAACCTATCATGCCGAGATGGCCTACTTCGGGCATGCGCCTGCGGTCAAGGAGGATCTGAGCGCCTCCGAGAACCTCGATTTTTCCTGTCGTCTTGCGGGAATTCTGGTGGGTAGCGATGAGGTGAACGGCGCGCTGGGGCACCTCGGTTTGGGCCATTGTTTGAACCTGCCGACGAAATCGCTGTCACAAGGGCAGCGTCGGCGTGTTGCGCTTGCCCGCCTGATGCTGGTCAAGGCCAAATTGTGGATACTCGATGAGCCGTTGACGGCGCTTGATCAGGCCGCTCTGCAACTGGTGCAAACCTTGATCGGCGAGCATTTGCGCCAGGGCGGCATGGCTTTGATGACTACGCATCAGCCGGTCATGATCACGGGCATAGTGCCCAAAACCTTGCAATTGACGCCATGAACACGCTGCAAATTGTCCTTGTCCTGTTGCGGCGCGAGTTGACGCTGGCCATGAGGCGGCGCGGGGACGTGCTTACCGTGCTGTTTTTCTTTGTTATCGTCGCCAGCCTGTTTCCGCTTGGAGTGGGTCCCGATCCCAAGCTGCTGCGCCTGATGGGTGGCGGCGTGGTGTGGGTGGCCGCCCTGCTGGCGGCGATGCTTTCTCTCGGCCGGATGTTTGCGAGCGATTACGCCGATGGCACGCTGGAACAGATGGTGTTGACGCCGACGCCCCCAGTGGTCTGGATAACTGGTAAAATGCTGGCGCACTGGCTGGTGAGCGGGGTGCCGCTGATTCTCGTGGCGCCGGTGCTGGGCGTTCAGTTCGGCCTGTCGAGCGAGGCGCTGGGCGTGCTGGTGTTTTCGCTGCTGCTCGGGACGCCGGTGCTGTCGCTGATCGGTGCGATTGGCGCCGCCCTGACTCTGGGCTTGCGCGGCGGCGGCGTGCTGGTGTCGCTGCTGGTGTTGCCGCTCTACATCCCGGTGCTGATTTTCGGTGCTGGCGCGGTGGATGGCGCAATGTCAGGGCTGGGCTCGGAAGCCCACCTGTCATTGCTGGGCGGTATTCTGATTTTAGCTTTCATGCTGACGCCGTGGGCGGTGTCGGCGGCGTTACGGATTTCGATGGAATGATGAGCAGCTTGAACTGGTATAAATATTCCTCTCCGGCGACCTTCTACGGTCTTGCCGGGAAAGCGATTCCATGGTTTTACGGCGCGGCAGCCTTGTTTTGCGTGGCCGGCCTGTATATCGGGTTTTTTCTCGCGCCCACCGATTTTCAGCAGAGCGAAGCGTACCGCATCATCTTTATCCACGTGCCCGCCGCCTGGATGTCCATGTTCATTTATATCGTGATGGCCTTCTGGGCGGCGCTCGGGCTGGCTTTCAACACGCGTTTGTCGTTCATGATGGCGAGCGCCCTCGCGCCTACCGGCGCCATGCTGACTTTCGTGGCGTTGTGGACGGGAGCGCTGTGGGGCAAGCCGACCTGGGGCACCTGGTGGGTATGGGATGCACGCCTGACTTCCGAGTTAATCCTGTTTTTCCTGTACCTCGGCTTCATGGCGCTGCAGGCGGCGATCGACGATCCACGCCGTGCCGACCGTGCCGGCGCACTGATTGCGTTGGTGGGCGTGGTCAACGTGCCGATCATTTATTTTTCTGTCAGATGGTGGAACACCCTGCATCAGGGGGCCTCGGTGAGCTTTTCGAAGGCGCCGAGCATGGCCACCATCATGCTCGTGGGCATGCTGGTGATGGCGCTGGCCGCGTGGATGTACGCCATCGCGGCGGCATTGTCCAGGGTGCGCAGCATCATCCTGGAGCGCGAGCGGAATAGCCAGTGGGTGGCGCAAATGGTGGAGGCCGAGGCGTGAACTGGAATGGCTGGTCGGAATTTTTTCACATGGGGGGGTACGCCTTTTACGTGTGGGGGTCCTATGCCGTGACCGCCGCCCTGATTGTCGGCGAGATCCTGCTGTTGAGGTCGCACCGGCAAAAGGCGTTGACGCTGGCGAAACGTACTGTGAAATATGGCAGGGTCGAGAAGGATGAGAGCAACGATGAAATCGCGGCATAAGAAACTGATATTGGTCGCCATCGCGGTGATCGCCCTGGGCGCGGTGGCTGCGCTGGTGCTCAACGCTTTCCGCAGCAATCTGGTGTTTTTCTTTAGCCCGACGCAGGTGGCCAAGGGCGAGGCGCCTCATGATCGTTCCTTCCGCATCGGCGGACTGGTCGAGGAAGGCAGCCTGCGCCGCGAGAAGGACGGCGTGACAGCGCATTTCCGCATCACCGATACGGCGCAGACCACTTCGGTTACCTACACAGGACTCCTGCCTGACTTGTTCAAGGAAGGCAAAGGCGTAGTGGCGGAAGGCCGCTTGAACAGCGATGGCGTGTTTGTGGCACAGCAGGTGCTGGCCAAGCACGATGAAAATTACATGCCGCCTGAAGCGGCCAGCGCGCTGGAACAGGCGCAAAAAGCCCAGAAAACGATAGTCGCTCCAAAATAATTCAGTTTCACGGCAAGAAGGTAAATAATGATTCCAGAACTCGGCCATTTCTCGTTAATCCTGGCGCTGCTGCTGGCGCTTGTTCAAGGCACCCTGCCGCTGGTGGGCGCCGCACGCAACATTCCGGCATGGGTGTCGGTCGCCAAGCCGGCCGCTCGCGCCCAGTTTCTTTTTGTCGCCATCGCCTTTGGATGTCTGGCCTATTCGTTCTTGACCAACGATTTTTCGGTCGTGAACGTGACCCGAAATTCCCATTCCCGCCTCCCTGAAGTTTACCGCTTCACCGCCACCTGGGGCTCGCATGAAGGCTCGATGCTGCTGTGGACGGTGACTCTCGCCCTGTGGACGCTGGCAGTGACCCAATTCAGCCGCCATCTGACCGACGACATGGTGGCGCGGGTGGTCGGCGTGATGGGTCTGGTCAGCTTCGGCTTGTTGTTGTTCTTGCTGGTCACCTCCAATCCTTTCCTGCGGATGCCAATGGCCATGGACGGCTCCGATCTCAACCCACTGCTGCAGGATCCGGGCATGGTGGTTCATCCGCCGATTCTGTACATGGGCTATGTCGGGTTTTCCGTGGCTTTCGCTTTCGCGATAGCGGCGCTGCTTTCCGGCAAGCTGGATGCCAGCTGGGCGCGCTGGTCGCGCCCCTGGACCACGGCGGCTTGGGCATTCCTGACGATAGGCATCATGATGGGTAGCTGGTGGGCCTATTATGAGCTGGGCTGGGGCGGATGGTGGTTCTGGGATCCGGTGGAGAACGCCTCGTTGATGCCTTGGCTGGTGGGCACGGCGCTGATCCATTCCCTGGCGGTTACCGAGAAGCGCGGCAGCTTCAAGGCGTGGACGGTGTTTCTCGCCATCGGCGCATTCTCCCTGAGTCTGCTCGGCACGTTCCTGGTGCGTTCCGGCGTGCTGTCTTCAGTACACGCCTTCGCCACCGACCCGACACGCGGCCTGTTCATTCTCATTTTCCTCGTCGTGGTGATCGGCGGTTCGCTGCTGCTGTTTGCCCTGCGCGCCTCCCATGTCGGGCTGGGAGGCCGCTTCGCGCTGGTGTCGCGCGAATCCTTTCTGATGGTCAACAACATCCTGCTCCTGACGGCGACCGGGGCGGTGCTGCTGGGCACGCTGTACCCGCTGTTTCTCGATGCGCTTGGGCTGGGCAAGATCTCGGTTGGCCCCCCCTATTTTAATTCTGTATTCGTTCCTCTCGTGACACCGTTGATATTCCTCAGCGGTATCGGCCCGCTGGCGCGGTGGAAGCAGGTGAATGTGCCTGAACTCGCTCACCGGCTGAAATGGGGTTTCGGCGGAAGCGTCCTGGTGGCATTGCTGCTGCCGTTTACAATGGGAGAGTGGAAGCCGATGGTTTCCCTGGGCTGCTTGCTGTCCCTGTGGATTGCCGTTACCGTTGCCATCAGCGTGCGTGGCCGCATGCGGACGGGTGCAGGCTGGTCGGCGAACTTCTACGGCATGCATCTCGCGCACCTTGGCGTGGCGGTCACCGTGATCGGCGTAACCATGGTGTCGACCTACCAGACCGAGCGCAATGTGCGCATGGAGGTGGGCGATACCGTGACCGTGAAGGGCTATACCTTCCGCTTCGATGGGGCGGAAGATATGGAGGGCCCAAATTACAGGGGCGCGCGCGGTACACTGGAAGTGAGCCGGGACGGCAAACCCGTTTCCATCCTGCGCCCGGAAAAGCGTATTTACACTGCATCCGGCATGCCTTTCACCGAATCGGCAATCGACTACGGCTTTACGCGCGACCTGTATACCGCACTGGGTGAATCCCTGGATGGCGGCGCCTGGAGCGTGCGGCTGTTCCATAAGCCCTTCGTGGTATGGATCTGGATCGGATCGGTGCTGATGGCTTTGGGCGGCTTCCTGGCGATCACCGACCGGCGTTATCGCGCCTCGCGCAAGAAGGGAAGGGCTGAAGCATGAAGCGTTTCCTGATCCCCCTGGGCATTTTCGTCGTGCTGGCGGGCTTCCTTTTCGCCGGTCTCAAGCTCAATCCGCGCGAGGTGCCTTCGCCGCTGATCGGCAAGCCGGCGCCCGATTTCAAGCTTGCCCTCCTGTCTGACCCAGCCAAACAATTGAGTCCGGCTGATCTGCGCGGCAAAGTCTGGCTGTTCAATGTGTGGGCCTCATGGTGCGCTTCCTGCCGGCAGGAGCACGATCTGTTGCTCGATCTGTCGAGGCACGGGGTCGTGCTGATCTATGGCATGGACTACAAGGACCAGCCAGGCGATGCGCAGGCCGTGCTTGATCGCTTCGGGAATCCTTATGTGGAGACCGTTGTCGACCCCGATGGCCGGGCCGGCATCAACTATGGAGTGTACGGCGTTCCCGAGACCTACCTCATTGATAAGAACGGCATCATCCGCTACAAGCATACCGGCCCGCTGACCGGCGAGGTCCTGGAAAAGAAAATTCTTCCTCTGGTGAAGGAGTTGCAGCAATGAGACTGTGGATGATCGTGCTCGCACTATGCTTGCCGTTTGCCGCCATGGCTGGCGAAGCCAAACCGATGGCCAAAGATCCCGTGCTGGAGCAGCGCATGATCGCTCTTTCCGAGAATTTGCGTTGCCTGGTGTGCCAGAATGAGTCGCTGGCGGGTTCCCATGCTGAGCTGGCGGAGGATTTGCGTCAGGAAATTCGCGAACAGTTGCACGCCGGCAAGACCAATGAGCAGGTCATCGAATACCTCACCGAGCGCTATGGCGATTTCGTACTATACAAGCCGCCGGTCAAACCGATTACCTGGTTGTTGTGGTTCGGCCCGTTCGCGTTGCTGATCGGCGCGATGGGCGGTCTCTATTCCTATATCAAGCGACGCGGCAACCGCCTCGTCGACGAACCCTTATCCGAAGAAGAGAAGAAGCGCGTGGCGGCTCTTATTGGTAACAACGGAAATAAATCATGAGCAATTTCTGGACGATTTCGCTGTTCTGGGCACTTTTTTTCCTTTTTATCGTAGCGGCCCTGGCGTTTGTCCTGCCACCCTTGCTGCGGCGCGGTGTCAGGCAGGGGCATGTAGATAGGAAAGAGGCCAATGTCGCCATCTATTATGATCAGATGGCCGAATTGAAGTCGGATCTCGATAGCGGTGAGCTGGATGCAGCACAATACGAGGATGCCCGGCGGGAAATCGAAAAACGCCTGAGCGAGGATGTTCCGCTGGAATCCGCTCCTGTTGTGACTCAGGCGGGCCGCTGGCCGGGGTATGTGCTGGCGGGAGCGATTCCGGCGTTGGCGATCGCACTGTATCTGGCCTTGGGCAATCCCGAAGCCCTGCTCATGTCACGTCCCGAAGCTCCCGTGGCGGGGGAGCCAGGCCAGCACGATGCGGCCCCCATGATCGCAGCCCTGGAAGCCAAGCTGAAGGCGAAGCCGGATGATGCGCCCGGCTGGCACATGCTGGCACGTTCTTATGCCGCGATCGAAAATTACGGGAAAGCGGCACAAGCTTTTGCCAAAGCCAGCGAGCTGTTCCCCGAGGATGCGCGTCTGCTGGCGGACTATGCCGATGCGCTTGCCATGTCGCAGGGGCGGAATCTGCAGGGGAAACCGCTGGAACTGATCAATAAGGCGCTCAAGCTTAACCCGAATGATGAGAAGACGTTGAATCTGGCCGCATCCGCTGCTTACCAGCGCAAGGATTTAGTTCAGGCCGTCTTGTTTTGGCGGCAGTTGCTGAAACTTCTCCCGCCGGATTCGGATATCGCCAAGGGTATCGCGGCAACGGTTGCAGAGACCGAAAAGCTCGCGGCCAGCGGCAGCCCGGATAACATGAGCAAGCCAATCGAGAAGGGTGGCGCAGGCGGAAAACCCCAACAACCGCAGCAGGGCGCGGCCTCCATTTCCGGCAGGGTGATATTGAGCAAGGATCTCGCCGCCAGGGTCAGCCCCACTGACAAGGTGTTCATTTTTGCACAGGCGCCACAAGGCCCCAGGATGCCCATCGCCAGCTTGAAGATCGACACCAGACAGCTCCCCTATCGTTACACGCTGGACGATTCCGTGTCCATGTCGCCGAACGACAAGCTTTCGAATCATCCTGAAGTGATGATCAGTGCGCGCATATCGAAGTCGGGCCAAGCCATGGCGCAAAGTGGAGATTTGCAGGGGAAAACCGGTCCGGTCAAGCTTGGGCAGCAAGGTGCGGATATCATCATAGATGCCGTCGTGCCCTAAGGAAGCCCGGATTAACCCCGTTCGCCCTGATCCTGCCGAAGGACGCTCCTTGTGACTCATCGGGAGAAAGGGTTTCGACCGTTTGACTCGCTCAGCTCTGGCTGAGTCCTGAGCGAATAAATCAGCGCTTCCTTAACTTGTGGTGGTTTCGTCGTTTTCAGGTTACTTGTCGAATAGCCTGCGGTATTCGCCGTAACCTTCTTTTTCCAGGTTTTCCTTCGGGATGAACCGCAGCGACGCCGAGTTCATGCAGTAGCGTTTGCCGGTGGGGGCAGGGCCGTCGTCGAAGAGGTGCCCCAGGTGCGAGTCGCCGAGCTTGCTGCGCACCTCGATGCGCGTCATGAGGTGCGAGCGGTCTTCGCGCAGGGTCACATGGGACGGTTCCAGCGGTTTGGTGAAGCTGGGCCAGCCGGTGCCTGAATCGAATTTGTCGCGGGAACTGAACAGCGGCTCTCCCGATACGACATCGACGTAGATGCCTTCCTTCTTGTTGTCCCAATAGGCGTTGCGGAATGCCCATTCCGTGCCGTTTTCCTGCGTGACGTGATACTGCTCCGAAGCGAGGTGTTTTTTCAGTTCGCTCGCGTCCGGCTTGCGGTATCCGCTACCGTTCCATGCCATTGCCTGTCCTCCCAAAATCATTCCGACTACAAACAACATCGCGTGTTTCGATTGAGGTAAGCCCTGGATCATTTCCTCGCCCCCCAACCCTTGGGCGCCCATGCAAACTCCGATTTGTCCGCCACGCATTCAGAATGCTCTGGGCAAAGCGGAGAAATGAGAAATGGGGGCGGAGCCCGATATATTCTGTTCATGTTCATCACCACAATCATTTCCCCCTCAAACCAAGACCATACTGTTTCGGCATACCTTCGTCCATCCTCTTTTTCCTCGGTCGCCCCAGCGTTCTGAGTCGAACCGATCTTGCAAGCGTGGCTTCGATTTCGTCCTTGAACCGCTCGCTACCCAATGCGATACCACTATTGACCGCCTCACGAATCGCTTTCAGTGATGCATCATCCTTAAAAAAGCAGTTCAGCCATGGATAAAAGAGGTTTTTAGGATTTTAAGAGGGGATTAGCGGTCGACAGGAAGGTGATCGACCTTTCATTCAGGGAAGCCATCTTCCAGCCGGCGGGCGCGGTAGCCGTGCCGGCGCAGCTAGTATTTGCCAGTTTCCACCGTCCACATTGAGGGAATGAAACGGATTACGCGATTGCGACCCTGGCTCTTGGCCTCGTAGAGAGCGACATCGGCGAACTTGAGTACTTGCCAGAAAGTATCCGTGTCTGCCGGAAACTCAGACACGCCAATGGAAATGGTTTTCTGTAGCATCGTGCCCGGTAGCGAGATCTTGGTTTCCTCGACTTTGGCGCGGATCTTTTCAGCGACATTCATCGCGACCTCGGCGCCGGTATCCAGCAACACGATGAGAAACTCCTCCCCGCCATAGCGAATCACCATGTCGGATGTACGCACGCTCTTGACCAGGGTTTCGGCCAGGGTCTTGAGCACTTTATCGCCGGCTTCGTGGCCGAAGGTGTCATTGACCTGCTTGAAGTAGTCCAGGTCCAGCATGAGCACCGAGAAAGGGCTTTGCCGGCGCTGGCTGGTGGCGACCAGCGTGGTAACGTATTCTTCCAGGAAGCGCCGGTTGTAGAGGCCGGTCATGGCATCGCGCAGCGAGCTTTCGCGCAGGTGCTCCATCAGTCTCTTTGCTTCGAGCACTGGCGCCGTTTCCCGCAGGTATACGGCGATGAACGGGATCAGCAGCTTTGCGAACTGCGCCTCGTCCGGGCTTACCACGATCTGAACCACGCAGCCGACAGCGCCAGACTGGGTAATCGGCAGGCACAGGTGGAGATTTTTTTCTTCCCCGTGTTCACCCCGGAACATGGTGCAAATGCCGGGGGAGTCGATGCCATTGGCTTCGTGGCCGGTGCGCTTTACCCGGCAGGCGTTGGCATCGATCAGGATCTGCGAGTCGCACCATCTGCATGGCGCATTGATTTCGCCATCGACAGCGATAGGCGCCATGCGGTTCTTGCTCGAGGTTACCTCGTAGATGGAAAACCGGTGGAAATCGTACTTGTCATCCAGTACGCGCACCAGGCGTTGATAGACTTCCAGCTTGCTCTGGTCTTCCTCGATGGCCTGCTTGAAGCGTGATACTTCCACCAGCCGCTCCACCATTTCGGTGGTGGTGACCAGCTGGTTGCCGGTATTCAGTGGCTGTTGATGATGGCCCATCAATTCACTCACGCGCCGGCCGATGGTGCCTATCCCCTTATCCAGGAACTCCATCAGCCGGTTGAGCTGGACGGCGATTTCGCCGACTTCGCCAGAAGTGCGCTGCTCGATCCTGCTGTGGAAGGCCCCGCCGATCGCCTGGGTTACGACAGCCTTTACGGCGCCCGCGGTTTCCACCAGCGGCCGAAGTTGCCGCCGCAGCAGCAGCAGCGCGAGCAAGGCGGCCAGGAACACGGACAGGCTTACCATTACGGTGGCGGTGATGGCCTGCCGCTTGACATCGCCTAGCGGGATATCGATGGAGACTGCGCCCAGCACGGTGCCGTGGCTGACGGCGTGGCATTGCAGGCAGTTCGGCGTACCCTGGTTGGTGGCGACATAGGGGATGATGGCGCGAAAGATTGGGGCTCCTTCCTTTTCCAGTATGTCAAAGCTCGCCTCGCCACGGTTGATCACCTGGCTTTCAATGCCAACATCCGGTTGCTCCCGCGAGAGGCCTGGGCCGAACTGCTTGACCACTGCCGGCCCGCGCATGACGCGCACATTTTGAACCCCGGGCACCCCAGTCAGTCGATCCAGGAATTGCGGGCGCTTGCCGATGGTGCCGTTGACCATGCTTTCGGTCAGGCCCACTTTGATCGTTTCCGCCACCGAACGGGCGTGGTGTTCGGCGGTGTACAGGGAGAACTGGCGGAAGGAATAAAGGCTGATGGCGGCCAGAACCAGTATTAAAAGTCCCATCAGGACGGAGAAAAATAGCAGGGTCTTGGTGTTGAGGGTCATGGGTGTCTGGCCGTTGCCGCAAAGTATTCCCGAGATATTAGTGTTTCTCCTTGGAGGCTGCAATAGGTAGCCTTGTCCAATGACAGATGAGCCTGAACGGAAGGTGTGTTTCCAGCGTGAGATGAGCCTGGAGGGGCGAAAGTTGGGATCATGGAGGCATGATCGTGACTTTACATACCCAAGGACTACAAACGTTGGCACAGGTACG
>CAMTYG010000003.1:0-9665 GCA_947085875.1 uncultured Sulfuricella sp. | reverse complement strand
TGAGATTTGCGCTCATGATCGGGGGCTCCTGCCGACGGGGATAAGGGTCAAAGGCGTCTCGCCGTCCGCCAGGCGCAGCAGGCGGGACACCAGGGTGTCGCTGAAAGCGCCCGCAGCCGCCGCAAAACTCACCGTGAGCGTTGCCAGTATGGGAAAAAGTATTTTCATCATCGATGCTTCCTTTCAGGTTTGAAACCCCGGCCTGAAGGCCGGTGACTACATTTCTGCTCCCGCGGGGGGAACGGTCGCGCCGCTCCCATAGTAGCGCTCCGGCCCCATGGCCTTGAGCAGAGACAATCTCAGCAGTTCCTCGTCGACATCCCCGTCGGCGGAAAACAGAGGCTGGATGCGGCCCTGTCCCGCCGCATGGACGATGGCGGGCGTCAGCACTTCGCCCATGGAAGCGACCATGCAGCTGTTGGGACCGACGTTGAGGAAGAGATCGGCGCCGCGCCGGAGTTCGATCAGGGCTTCGCCCACGTAGGTGGCGATTTCGGACAGCGGACGCAGGGTCGGCAGCAGTTCGCGCGTCGCGCGAATCACCTCTCCCGTGGGCACGGGCATGGGCACTCGCGCAGCCCGGTAGAGCGGTCCGGCCACCATCTGCCGCATCCAGAACTTGAGCAATCCCGCGCGGCGCGTCACGGCGCGGCGTTGCCGGGCAAGCCTGGCCGTTTCGGCGGCGGATGCGAGATGGCAGGCGCGGTCGATGCGCTCCAGGCTCTCCTCGGCCCAGGCGTCCGCCAGGAATTCGATGTAGCTCCAGACCGGCGTGTACTCGAGATGGAAGCGGCGAAAGCCGAGGTTGGCGAGCAGAACGCGGAACACTTCCTCGGCCTGGGACACCCGCATGTAGACCTCTCCGGAAAGCGCGATGCGCACCCGCCCGTCATTCGCCTGGCGGCGAGGAATCCAGCGCCGTGCGAAACGGGCGAGCGGCCGCGCGAGATCGCGCCCGGCGAGGCCGTAGGCGAGGTACTTGATGGGGAACCCAAGGGCTTCGCGCCCAGCGCACCGCCGTAACAGGCCGAGCGCCAAGCGGCCCGGCGCCGGACGGTTTTCCAGCACGCGGTACAACTCGGCCTTGAGGGCGCGGTAGTCCGCGACGAAGCGCTCGTATTCGGCGAAGTCGCGGCAGGCCGCGCCGCCCTCGAACAGCAGCGCGTGCAGCACGCCCTGGAGGATGGCGCCCTGGTGCGCGCGGGCCAGCACCCATTCCTCGACGCCGATATCGAAACCCTTCTCCTCGTCTGCAATGAGAAACCTGACCACCGCATTCCCCGGCAGGGCTTCGCAGGACCGGGCGCCGTCGTCGCCGGCGGCGGCGTGCCGGTGGAACAGGAGGCGGTGCACGTCCACGTACTGCCCCTGCCGGCAGGGGCCGGAGCCCTTGTTGTCGAAACAGAGCAGCCGGGTCTTGCCCGCAACCAGCGGATCGCCGGCCCGACGGCGCCGCGCGAAATCCTCGATCGCGCGCTCGAGGTCGGCGTACACCGCGGCCAGCGGCGCGCACACGCTGTCGCCCGCTGCCTTGCGTCCCTGCCGCACCAGCCGGTGCAAGTCATAATCCTCGTCGTAATTGTCGATGCAGGTATAGCCGGCGCCGCGCAGCACGGCGGTGAGCACCCGGTTGTCGGAAAGGGTCGGAAAGTAGATGACGTCGGTGGCGCGGTCGATGGGCGCCGCATGGGTCAGCTCGTCGAGGGTGCGGATCTGGAACGAAGAGGCGCTGTCCGCGTGCAGCCGCTCGTGCAGGCCGAGTTCGAGCTGCTTCACGTAAGTGTTGACGCGGTTCTCCAGGTGGGCGAGCTCCTTGATCACCGCGTCCGACTGGATGAGCAGGAAGGGCCGCCGCTTCATGATCTCGGCGATGAAGGGCTGGACCACGCTGTCCGGCCCGCAACTGAAGGTGGAGACCTGCACCACCGGCAGCAGCGAGTCTCCGCTTTCGATGCGGCGGAACACCTCGCGCAGGCGCGGGTGGCGCAGCCGCTCGTGCAGCCGGCGCTGCGCCACGGCGTCGAGCAGGGAAACGATGAAGTGCGGGTTGCGCCAGTAGATGTGAGCGTAGTCCGGGTTGAGCTCCAGGTCGAGGACGTAGGACGGCAGCACGAGCAGGCGCTTGTCGCGCAACAGGCGGCGCACATGGCTGTCGTAGATGCCGGGGTTGAGGACGTATTCGCGCCCGACCACCAGGCCGATCGGGATGCCCTGCGCCAGCGCCTCCTCGGCCAGGCTCGCGGCCAGGTCGGCGACATCGCGGCGCAGCCGATGGTGGTCGTCGATGGCTCCGGCGACGGCGGCACGCAATTCAGCGTCCGCCGGTGCGATGCCGTAATGCCCGAACACGGGTGCGAGACGGTCGCGCAACTGCGCGTGGATCGCGTCCGCGTCGAGCTCCTTCAGGTCCAGGTTGAACAGATGGAAGCGCGCCTGGGGATGGGCGATCCGCGCCAGATTGAGCGCCACTGCCACGCCGCCCTGGTTGATGGTGCAGGTGCGACCGAGGCTCACCCCCCCGGTCGGCAGGAACTCGATCTGCGGCGCGAGGATGATGCCGTGGGGCTCGCCGGCGAGCCGCCGGTACTGGCCCACCGCGCCCATATGCGGGGCGCAGGTGTCGATGTTGAACAGCGGCTGCGCCGCGGCGGGGTCGGTATCGCGCACCTTGTCCACCTGCACGGGAATGCCCAGCCTGCCGAACAGGCCGGCGAACAGGCAGGCCCACTCGGACACGCTGAAGCTGCGGGGGATGACCAGCCGATCCGGGGCCTCGCTGGTCGGATGACGGGCGTCGATGAAATCCCATATCTCCTTGTAGCTGTCGCGCACCGCCGCCACCGGAGACTGGCTTTTCTTCTTTGCCAGCAACTCGTTGATGGCGCTGCACCCGCCCACCGTGAAGGACACCAGCTTGCGTCCGTCGGCGCCGCGGCAGGTGAGATGGCTGCGGTTGCAGCACGCAGCCTTGTCCTCGCAGGCGGCGCCGTGACACTGCACGATGCGCTTCTCGAAGAGGGCATCGATGAATCTGTCGAGCGGAATGCGGACCTGCCCCTCCGGCGCCGTCTGTTCCAGGGTGCGGATCAGCCCCAGGCAGGCGCGATGGCCGGGGTTCGGCGGCACCAGCGCGTACGACGGCGCATCGGGACAGGATTGCAGCCGGTGGGTCACCGCGACCGGCAGCGGCTCGGACAGCATGGTCTGACCGTGCAGCACCACCACGGCATGGCGCGGCAGCTCGAGCTGGTTCCACAGGCTGCGCGCCATGTTCTCGACGATGGCCCAGTTCGCCGAGGCGAGGATCTCGCCGCGCGGCACGCCGCGGACCTGGAGCTTGCGCGCGTTCTCCATCAGGAATACGGCGCAGGTGGCGTTGATCGCGAGCCCCCGCGGCGCCGCGTAGGCCTCGGCGCAGGCCCTGCTCACGTCGGACATGTCGAACAGGGCGGACAGGGTGTCCATGAGGCTGCCGGTTCCCGCCGAGCACTTCAGGTTCATGGCGTTGCCGAAGAGTTCGGCTTCCCTGAGCGCGATGGTGGAGATTTTGGTGTCCTCGCCACCGATATCGATGAGGATGCAGAAATCCTCGTTCACCCGCGCCACGCCATTGGCCTTGAGGCGCGCCACGTGTTCCCGGGCGAAGGCGATGGAGCCGCGGGCATGGGCGTAGTTTTCGACCAGGACGACGACGCGTCCGGCGAGCTCCGGATAGATGTGCTCCAGGGCCTGCTGGACCTGGAAGCGGGCGGATCCGGTGATGCCGACGCCGCGCACCGAGGGCGTATCGACGCCTTCGCGGACCATGTCGCGGAAGACCTGCTTGATGGTCTGGATAGTGTCGCCGGAGTTGCTGTAGGCGCGCAGCCACAGGATGTCGCCGGATTCGGCGTCGGCGACCACCGCCTTGGCCATGGTGGAACCGACATCGAGCGCCAGTTGCACCGGCCGATCCGCGCCGAGCGCGCCGGCGGGGATCGCCACGTCGGGAAGCCGCAGGTAGCGGTGGTCGGCGGCATAGGCCTCGCGCAATACCGCCATCGCCGGGTATTCCTCGACCACAGATGGGCGCAGCAGGCGGCGATCGGGGGAGACGATGCGGTCCGCACCGATACCCGCGACGAAGCCGCGCAGGGAATCGAGCGCCTGGGTATTGTCCGGGTCGCAGACGATTTCCTTCACGCCGATGCCGGTGAGATGGTCCTCGGCGCACTCGCGGGCGAAGCGCCAGCGGAACACCCGGCCGGCAAGGCAAACCTTGTCGAACCCCGGCGGCAGCTTGCGGCACGCTTTCAGCACCTCGGACTTCAGCGTGGTGGCCAGTGCGACCTCCAGGGGGATGCCCTGGTTCTTGTCGGAAATGGTGGCGGAAGACGCGAACACGCCACAGCGGTCGGCGCGAACGGTGGTGCGGCTGCGCAACTCGCGGCCCGCCTCGCCGGCATAGGGCGCCAAAATGCGGTCCACATCGTCGCGGGCGAGACCCAGCTTCTGCAGCACCCGGTCGAGGTTCACGCCCGAGCCCGCGCCACAGCGGGGATTGACCACCAGAAGATCGTCCTTGAGGCGTCCTTCACGGTCGACCCCTACCACCTGGTAGCCCGACGCGGAAAGCTCGACGATAGCCAGAGACCGAACCGTCTTGTTTTCCCGCCGGATCTGGTCCCGCGCCGCCAGCCAGGCCGCCGCGGCAGGCTGGACCGCTTTGCCGCAACCCAGAGCGTCGATCACCAGATCGGAGAGCTTGCCGGTGACGAACACCGGCGCACCGCTCGCCGCACCGAATTTCTCGCTCAGGCCCCAGGCAGAGAAGTGACCGGAAAGATCGCCACCGCTGGGGATGGTTGCGTCGAAAACCACCTCTCCCTCGCCGCCGCAGGCGCGGAACCGCATGTGGCCAACCCCGGCATCGATGCACAGCGTCGTGCCGAGGGCGCGCGCGTCGATTCGATCGGGAGCGGCCCGAGCGACTCGACGTTGCAGCTTCTTCCATTTACTGGCCGACGGTATTCGCGAATGCTGCAATTAAACCCCCATGTACCGCGTTTCGCGGCTACTTTATGAAGGATAGAGGATTATTTTGAACCGCATCGCTTGACGATCATCAACGCCAAGCCTGTTGACACATAAGAAAGGGCTCCCCGGGTACGCCAGCGGCGAGAAGGGCATTCAGGGTCCTGTCGCCACTCCGCGGGCGCGGCGGCGCAACAGATGTCGCAACATCCCGTAGCCCGCCAGGGCGGCGACCAGATGTTTGAGGGTGTGTCCGCTCACGCTCCCGGTCAGCTCGAAAATGGACCGGTCCAGCCATTCCAGCGCCAGCGCCAGGATATAGAGCCCCAGCACCGCGAGCAGGTCGCCGCCGCGGGTATAGCGCGCCGGCATCAGCCACAGCAACAGCGGGACGAGCAGCATGGGGGTGAACTGCACCAGGCCCCAGGCGCGCAGATCACCCGCCCCGGCCGCCTCGGTCGTCGCCCACCAGAGCACCGCAGCCGGCCCCGCCACGAGCAGCGCCGGCAGTGCGGCCAGGCCGAGGCGCAAGCCCAGCCGTTCCGTCAGCACGGCGGCGGTGAAGCCGGCGAAAGCCACGGTCATGGCCAGGCGATCCCCGGCCAGCCGCGCATCGGTCGGCTCCAGGTGATACCAGCCGGAAGCGATGGCGGTGAGGACCAGTCCGGCGAAAAACACGGCATACGGCCAGCGCTCGCGCGGGTCGGCGAACACCCCGGCGGACAGCCGCGCCCATCCCGCCGCCCCGACGACGAGAAAGAGCGCGTTGGAAGCCACGTCGAGAAAATTCGGCACCCCCAGCCAGGCGCGCCGGTCGGCGAAGTCGTGATACCACTGCGGCTGGGCAATGGGTGGCACGAAGGCGAACACCGCCGCCACGATGGTGACGGCGAGCGCGGCGAGCAGGGCGATCCGCCCCCGCTCACTCATCTGCCCGCTCCGACAGCAGCAGATAGGTGGCCCGGCCCATGCGCCAGGCGTCGGGCAATTCCTCGCTCCAGAATGGCCAGGACAAGATATGGCCGAGACTCAAATCGACATGGCCGAGGATGCGGTGGATGAGGAACGCCCGCGCCCGCTCCCTGCCGACGGCATTGGCCAGCGCGAGCGTCTCCGGATAGGGAATCAGGTTGTCGTTCCTGCCATGCACCAGGATCAGCCGCGCCTTGAGCCGCGCGAGATCCTTGCCGGCCAGACTCAGCGCGGCGATATCGCGTTTCATGCCGGCCGGCAGGGCCTCGAACAGGGCGGGGAACCGGTCGCGGTCGCGGTTGGCGGCGAGGGCGTAAACCGCCCGCCCCTCGCCGCCAAGCTGCGCCGCCAGATCGTCGAGCCCGGCCGCGCGGTCCTTGAGCCGCCGCCCGATCATGGCTTCGAGCAGCGCCCGGTCGCGCGCGCTCGCCAGATGGGGCTGGGACGAGCGCGCCAGCACCAGCAGGCCGTATTCGTCCGGCGCGATGGCCTGCCAGCGGCCCTCGTGCTCGAACCAGCCGGTAGTGAAGAAGCGCAGCGCGCGGGTAAGGTCGTGGTAGCCGCCCACCCCGACGATAAAGCGCACCCGCTCGCGGATATCCGGCTCCAGCGCGGCCAGCACGGCGGGGCCCACGGCATAGCTGAAGGCGGCCATGCCCGCCCGCCCTGCGGGCGCCAGCTCGGGCCGCGAGACCAGATAGGCGAAAGCGTCGGCCACCTCGCGGGCATCGCGCGGGTTGATCCGCAGATCGCGAAAGCCCGCCATGTCCGGCACCAGCACCGCGAAACCGGCGCGCGCCAGGGTATGGGCGAAGGCGACGATGCGGGGATCGTTCCGGCTTTGCGGCACGGCGCCGGGCACCAGCACCAGGCCGGCACGGGGTTTGCCCTCCCCCGGCAGGTAAAGGTCCGCCGCCCGCTGCCGGTCGTCCACGCGGTAGGCGACGGGAGCGCGGCGCGGGGCAGGCGTCTTTGCCTTGAGCCGCGAAGGCGACTCGCCCGCCACCGTATCGGCCAGCACCAGAGCCGATTCGTAGGTGCGCGGGGGCGAGCAGCCGCTCAGTGCCGCCAGACTGAAGACGACGAAAACCCGGAGCACGAGATGCCTCACCCCCCTTTCCCTCCCGCCGACGATCGCGCGTCCGGCTTCGCCTGCCGGTTCCACAGCCGCTGCAGAAGTTTCCTCGCCTCTTCAAACAGCAGCACGCTCGCCGCCACGGCGAAGGTCAGGCTCCAGTCCGATGCGGAGAGATCCACGGTGCGGAAAATTTCCTGCGCCGGGCCCCAGTGCACCACCACGACCTGCAATCCCACCACCCCGATCAGTGCGCTCCACAGCTTGCCGTTGGCGAAGAACTGGCGGTTGAAAGCGGTGCCGTGCTCGGTGCGGGCGTTGAACACGTTGAAGAACTGGAACAGCACGAAGGTGGTGAAAGCCAGTGTCAACGCGTAAGTTTTCTCGCCCGTTTGCAGACCGTAGAAAAATACCCCGATGGTCCCCGCCGCCATAATGACGCCATAGCCGAGCAGGCGCCAGAAACGCGGCAGGGTGAGGATGCGCGCCTCGGTGCTGCGCGGCGGCTCGTTCATGATGCCGGGACGCGCCGGCTCCAGCCCCAGGGTCATGGCGGGCGGGCCGTCCATGATGATGTTGATCCACAGGATCTGGATCGCGGTGAAAGGAGTGGGCAACCCCAGCAACTGCGCGCCGAGCACGGTGAGAATGGCGCCGATGTTGGTGGCAAGCTGGAAGCGCACGAACTTGACGAAGTTGTCGTAGATGGTGCGGCCTTCCTTGACGGCGCCGACGATGGTGGCGAAGTTGTCGTCAGTGAGCACCATGGTGGCGGCCTCCTGGGTCACTTCGGTGCCGGTGATGCCCATCGCCACGCCGATGTCGGCGTTCTTCAGCGCCGGGGCGTCGTTGACGCCGTCGCCGGTCATGGCGACGACATGGCCGCGCGCTTTCAGCGCCTGGACGATCTTGACCTTGTGCTCCGGGGCGACGCGGGCGAACACCGCGGTTTCCTCGATGTGGCGGGAAAGCTCGGCGACGTCGATCCGGTCGAGCTCGGCACCGGTCAGCACCGCGCCTTCCAGGCCCAGTTCGCGGGCGATGGCGGCGGCGGTGATGGCGTGGTCGCCGGTAATCATCTTGACCTGGATGCCGGCCTGCCGGCACAGGCGGATGGCGTCGCGCGCCTCGGGGCGCGGCGGGTCAATGATGCCGACCAGTCCGACCAGGGTCAGTCCCTGCGCCCAAGCCATCAGGTCGCCGGCGGGGTCGAAGCCGTGCGCCGGGATGTCGCGGCTGGCCACCGCCAGCACACGCATGGCGAGACCGGCGAGACTGGCGTTCTCGGCCTCGAAGGCGGCGCGGGCCGCATCGTCGAGCGGCGACTCGGCGGCTGCGTCGAGATAGCGGCCGGAACGCGCCAGCAGCACGTCGGGCGCGCCCTTCACGAACATGCGCACCGTTTCCCCGTCGTGGTGGAAGGTGGCCATGAACTTGTGCGCCGAATCGAAGGGGATTTCGGCGATACGCGGGCTGTGCTCGGCCAGACTGTCCGGTGCTATGCCGCCTTTCATGGCCAGCGCCAGCAGCGCGCCCTCGGTGGGGTCGCCGATCAGTTCGCCGGCGCGGATGCGGCTTTCGTTGCACAGGGCGGCGGGCGCCAGCAGCGGCAGAAAATCAGGTGGAGCCAGGCCATCTTCGGCGGTGATCTCGCCTTCGCCAACATAGCCCTCGCCGGACACGACAAAACGCCGCCCCCGGTAGAACAGCTTGCGCGCGGTCATCTGGTTGAGAGTCAGGGTGCCGGTCTTGTCGGAGCAGATCACCGAGGTCGAACCCAGGGTTTCCACCGCCGAGAGTTTCTTGACGATGGCGCGGTTCTTCGCCATGCGGTGCATGCCGATGGCCAGCGTCACCGTCACCACCGCCGGCAGCCCCTCGGGGATGGCGGCCACGGCCAGGGCGATTGAGGTCATGATGGTCTGCACCAGAGGATCGCCGCGCAGGATGCCGAGCACGAAAATCAGGGTCACCACCACGCCGGCGATGAGGGCCAGGCGTTTGCCCAACCCGTCGAGCTGGATTTGCAGCGGGGTGGGGCTTTCCTCCGCAGTATCCAGCAGGCCGGTGATGCGGCCCATCTCGGTTTCCATGCCGGTGGCGGCGGCCAGCACTTCCAGCCGGCCACGCGTGACCACGGTGTTCATGAACACCATGTTGAAACGCTCGGCCAGCGGGTGTTCTCCCGGCGCAAGCGCTTCGGCGTGCTTGCCCACGGCATGGGATTCGCCGGTCAGGGCCGCCTCCGCCACCTCGGCGTTGTGCGCCGCCAGCACGCGGGCATCGGCGGGAATCCGGTCGCCTGCTTCGAGCAGCACGATATCGCCGGGCACCAGTTCCTCGGCGGGGATTTGCAAAACCTCGCCGCCGCGCCGCACCCTGGCGTGCTGCGCCAGCATCTTCTTCAGCGCCGCCAGCGTCGCCTCGGCGCGGTGCTCCTGGTAGAAACCGAGCGCGGCGTTGAACACCACCACGATCAGGATCACCACCGCGTCCTTGATGTCGCCGATCGCGCCCGCCAGAATCGCGGCACCGAGCAGCACGATCACCAGCAGATCCTTGAACTGGTCGAGGAACTTCATCCAGGCCGGGCGCGGCGGTTTTT
>CAMTYG010000002.1:0-17580 GCA_947085875.1 uncultured Sulfuricella sp. | reverse complement strand
GCTGCGCGTGAGCAAGCCCGCCTGCTCAAACTGCATCAGCACCCGGTACACCGTGGCCAGGCCGACGTCAGAACGATCCTCCAACAACACCCGGTAGACGTCTTCGGCCGTCATGTGGCGCTGCTTGGCGTTGTGAAAAACTTCCAGGATCTTCAGGCGTGGCAGCGTGGCCTTGAGCCCGGTGTTTTTCAATTCGTCGATGTTGGTCATGGCAAAGGCGTGAGCAGGGTTGCGCTGGTTTGAGGTCAGCCGGGCCAGGCAGCGGCACCGCATCGACATTCAACCCCGTCAACCCCGGGGCTACAATGAAGCGATCATATCGCCAGGCTGTGCCAGGCGGGTCCGTTTCCATGTCGCCCCTCGCGTGGGCGCAGGTTTTTCCGGTTTGCCTTCATGCACCCATCCGCACCTGCTCTAGAACCCCACTCCTGGTCGCGCCGCGTCGGTACGGCCCTGGTCTTGCTGGCCGCAGCGGCCAGCCAGCTGGCCTGTTCCAGCCTGAATGACAAGCTGCCCAGCGTGACCGATGTGGTCACCCCGTACCGGATCGACATTCTGCAGGGCAACGTCGTCACGAGCGAGCAGGCCCAGGCGCTGCAGCCGGGCATGTCGCGCCAGCAGGTGCGGGACCTGCTGGGCTCGCCGCTGCTGACCAGCGTCTTCCATGCCGACCGTTGGGACTACGTGTTCACTTTCAAGCGCCAGGGCCAGGTGCCGCAGCGCCGCAAGCTCACGGTGTTCTTCAAAGGCGAGGCGCTGGAGCGCATCGAAGCCGATGCCCTGCCCAGCGAGGCCGAATTCGTGGCATCGCTGGATGTGCGGCGCCAGTCCGGCAAGGCGCCGGTGCTGCAGGCCACCGAAGAGCAGCTCAAGGACTTCCAGCAGCGCAACGCCGTCTCGGCCGCTGCCCCCACGCCCGCGCCCGTGACCGCGCCGGCCACGGTGTACCCGCCGCTGGAAGCGGGCGCCGCCCGGTGAGCGCGGTGTCCCAGACCCCGCTGCGCGTGTGTGTGGCTGGCGCCAGTGGCCGCATGGGCCAGATGCTGGTGGACGCGCTGCGTGACAGCGGCGACTGCGTGCTCGCTGGGGCGCTGGACATGCCTTCCAGCCCGGCGCTGGGCCAGGATGCCGGCGCCTTCGCTGGCCAGGTCACGGGCGTGGTCATCACCGCAGACCTGGACCACGGTCTCGCGGGCAGCCACTGCCTGATCGACTTCACCCGCCCCGAAGGCACGCTCGCCCACCTGCGTGCCTGTGTGAAGCACCGCGTGAACGTGGTGATCGGCACCACCGGTTTCAGCGAAGCGCAGAAGGCGGAGATCGCCGAAGCCGCGCGGTCCATCGCCATCGTGATGGCGCCCAACATGAGCGTGGGTGTGAACGTCACATTGAAGCTGCTGGAAATGGCGGCCAGGGCCCTGGCCACCGGCTACGACATCGAGATCATCGAAGCGCACCACCGCCACAAGGTGGACGCACCCAGCGGGACCGCGCTGAAGATGGGCGAGGTGATCGCTGATGCGCTCGGCCGCGATCTGAAGGACTGCGCCGTCTACCCCCGCGACGGCGTGACGGGCGAGCGCGATCCGTCCAGCATCGGTTTTGCCACCATCCGTGGCGGCGACATCGTGGGCGACCACACCGTGCTGTTTGCCGGCACCGGCGAGCGCATTGAAATCACCCACAAGGCCAGCAGCCGCGCCACCTTTGCGCTGGGTGCGCTGCGCGCCGCGCGCTTCCTCGCGCAACGCGGCAAGGGGTTGTTCGACATGCAGGATGTGCTCGGCCTGCGGTAGTAAGGCGTAAGGCACCGATAGCGCATCGGAATTTGTAGGTTGGCGGTGAACAACGTGAACCCCAACACTTCCCTGCCTGAATTGCGGCACTGTGAATATCCCCATCGGCGCCGCGTTGGGGTTCGTTGCGCTCACCGCCAACCTGCATCTGCCAGCCAAACAGTTGCCCCAAAAAACATCGGGGCACATGGCTTTTTACCCTGTGCCCCGAAACAATCTACCAGAAATGCGGCGTCTGTTCCGCTTCACTGGCCGGTGCCGTGGCGCCAAGCAGGCGCGCTGCCTTGGCGGCCTGCTGCACGGCGCGATGGATGGCGCTCGCGGCGCGCAGGCGGGCATCCATGTCCGCCACGGGCAGGCGGCCCTGGGCGCCCGCCTCCAGGAGTTCCGCCTTCAGCTTCTGATAGTTCCTTTCCAGAATCTCCAGGCCAGTTTCGACGGCGGCGGCAAGTTCCAGCTTGCCTTCGGGGTCAATGCGGGAAAGCACCCCCGTTACTTGATCGAGAAAGTCTCCGCCCGTTTCGATCAGCGCCGGCAGGGGCGTTTCGCGCGCCGCAGCCGCAGCCTCCATGGCCAGTTCCGCCACCGCCTCGTAGTAGCGCGCCACGCGCAGGATATGCGGCAGGCGTTGGGCGCTGTCTTGCGACATGCCGGCCCGGTTCATGCGTGAAATGAAGTCTGCCACCGCCTGATTCAGCCGCGCCACGATTTGCTGATCCCGCGCCAGTTTGTTGTGGGCGGCGCCGGCCATGGCCTCGCGCATCATGCGCAGGGCGATGCCGCCCATGCGCCGCACTTCCCGCTCCAGGGCTCCCAGCGCCAGAGCCGGTACCGCTGCGACGTTGCTGTCCAGGTAAAGGGGCCGTGCCTCGTCTTCCTCGGCGGCGCGGAAGCGTGTTTCGAGAAACCGGGCCATGCGCCCGGCGATGGGCCAGATCAGCACCACGCCGAGCAGGTTGAAGGTGGTGTGGAACAGGGCCAGTTGTGCGGCCGGAGCCGCGCCGAGCTCCAGCGCTGCGCCCGCCGCGCCGATGGCCGCTACCAGCCAGGGCAGCAGCGCCAGGGCCACGGCGCCGGTCAGGAGATTGAACAGGATATGGGCGGCGGCGGCCCGTTTGGCGTTGGGCGTGGCGCCGATGGTGGCGATCAGCGCGGTGACCGTGGTGCCGATATTGGCGCCGATCACCACGGCGGCGGCGCCCTGGGCCGTGAGCAGTCCACCCTGGGCGGCGGTCAGCGCGATGGTCAGGGAGGCGCTGGAGGATTGCATCAGCACGGTGAGCACGATGCCGATCAGCACCTGCATCAGGGTATCCCTGACGCCATCTCCTTCCGGCAGCCTGAAATCGGTGGACATTCCAGAAAAGGCTTCCTTGAGCATGTCGATGCCCAGGAACAGCACGCCGAAGCCGGCCAGCGCCTGTCCCAGCGCGCCGCGCCGGGTTCTTTCGCCGGAAAGGCGCAACGCCATGCCGACGCCGATCAGCGGCAGCGCCAGCACCTCGATCTTGAACTTCAGCCCGACCAGCGCCACCAGCCAGCCGGTCATGGTGGTGCCGACGTTGGCGCCGAACAGCACCCACATCGACTGCCCCAGGGTGAGCAGTCCGGCATTGACGAAACCGATGGTGGCCACCGTCACGGCGCTGGAAGACTGCACCAGGGCGGTCACCAGCACGCCCGAAGCCAGCCCGCGCAAGCGGGTCTGGGTGGAATGGGCGAGGATGCGCGCCAGCGCCGGGCCGGCGGCGAGCTTGAGGCCATCGGTCATCAGTCCCATGCCGAGCAGGAACAGGCCGATGCCGCCCAGCAGGCCGCCGGCGGTTGTCCAGGCGATCACTTCATTTCTTCCCGGCGTTTCGCATCGCGCCGGTGCAAGGCCGCCTTGGCCAGCAGGTGGGCGGTCACCGGCGCGGTGATGAAGAGGAAGACCATCACCGCGATCTCGTGCAGGCTGATGCCGGGCTGGGTGGCGCTGAAATAGATGGCCGAAGCCAGCGCCATGGCGCCCACGCCCAGGGTGGTGGCCTTGGTGGGGCCGTGCAGACGGGTGAAGAAATCCGGCAGGCGGGCCAGCCCTACCGAACCCAGCAGGGCGAACACGGCGCCCAGCAGGATCAAGGCGGAGACGGTGAATTCGGTGATGACGCTCATTCGATGAGGTCTCCGCGCAGCAGATACTTGCACAGCGCCACGGTGCCGACGAAGCCCATGGCGGCCAGCACCAGCGCCGCTTCGAAATAGGCGCTGCTGCCGGCGCGGATGCCGAACAGCACCAGCAGCGCGATGGCGTTGATGGTCAGCGTATCCAGCGCCAGAATGCGGTCGGTGGCGTCCGGCCCCCGCACCAGGCGCCAGAGGTTGAGGGCCATGGCCAGCCCGATGAGCACGAAACCGATCTCGACGGCGAGAGTCAACATGCGAATATCTCCTTGAGCGGCGCCTCGTAGCGCTGCTTGATTTCCCGGATCAGGGCATCGGGATCGGGTGCGTCGAGCGCATGTACGCAGAGCACCCAGCGCTCCTGATCGACGTCGATGGATACGGTGCCCGGCGTGAGCGACACGATACTGCCGAGGATCGTGGCGACGAAAGGATCGCGCAGATCCAGCGGCACCTCGACAAAGGCCGGTTTGAGACGGGCAACCGGGCCGACGACGCGGCGCGCCACAGCCCAGTTGGCAATCATGATGTCCAGCATCACCCGTGCCGCGAGCCTCAATGCCACGCCGGGGCGGGCGAGGCGCGGCGCGTCGGGCCAGAAGGGCCGCGTGACGAAAGGCAGCGCCAGCGCCAGCAAGGCGCCCAGCAGCAGCGCGCCCGGCGAGGCGGCATTGGTGAGCGCGGCCCAGAGCAGGAAGATTGCCGCCGACAGGGCCGGGCGTGGCAGCAGGCGGCGCATCATGGCCGGGTCTCCCGCGCAATGGCATGGCTGCCCGCACCCAATACTGCATTGACATAGGCGCCGGGTTCATGCAACTGAACCGCCGCGCGGCTGGCGTAGTCCGCCACCGGTCGGGCGAAGAGCGCCAGCAGGGGGCCGGCGGAAACCAGCAGCAGGACGGCTGCCGCACGCTGCCATGTAACGGCTGGGGGTGCGGGGGACGGCAGATCCGGCTTGCGCCGCCAGAACAAACGGCTGCCGACCCTGGCCAGAGCCACCATGAAGAGGAAGCCCGCCGTCAGTACAACGGCCCAGATGGCCATGCCTGCCGCCGTTTCCCGCAGGGCGGAAAGCAGCATGAGCTTGCCGAGGAAGCCGGAAAAGGGGGGCAGTCCGGCGGCGGTGATGGCGGCCAGGAAAAAACCCATCGCCAGCCAGGGCGCATGGAACACCGGTCCGGGCCGGATGCCATCGGCGACCTCCCCGCGCCGCTCGGCGATCAGTTCCGCCAGCAGGAAGAAGGCGGCGCCGATGAAAGTGGACTGGAACAGGTAATACAGCGCCGCCGCGGTGATGTCCGCCTGCGCATAGGCGGGCGCCACCAGCAGGGTGCCGGCGGAGGCCAGCACCAGCCAGGCGGCGAAATCACGCAGCCGGGTGGCGGCGATTGCGCCCAGGGCGGCGAACAGGACAGTCGCCAGCGCCAGCGCTACCAGCCAGCCGGCCAGCAGGTCGGCCATCGCCGCTGCCGGGGCGAAGGCCACGGCCTGCACCCGCAGGATGGCGACGATACCGACCTTGGTCATGATGACGAACAGCGCGGCCACCGGCGCACCGGCGGCGGCATAGGCGTGGGGCAGCCAGAAGGACAGGGGCAGCAGCGCCGCCTTGAGGGCGAACACGGCAATCAGCAGCGCCCCCGCCAGCCTTGCCAGGGCGATGTTGTGTTCCGGGGTTTGCAGGCGCAGCGCCACGTCGGCCAGGTTGAGGGTGCCCAGTGTCCCATAGAGGAGACCCAGGGCGATCAGGAACAGGGCCGATCCGGCCAGATTCAGCACCACATAGGCCAGGCCCGCGCGGGTGCGCGCCAGTCCGCCGCCATGGGCCAGCAGCGCGTAGGAGGCGAGCAGCATCACCTCGAAAAAGACGAACAGGTTGAACAGGTCGCCGGTCAGGAAGGCGCCCTGGATGCCCATGATCTGCAACTGGAACAGCGGATGGAAGTGGCGGCCCCGGCTGTCGAAACCGCCGCTGGCATAGAGCAGGGATGCGCCCGCCAGCAATGCGGTGAGCAGGGACATGCCGGCGGCCAGCCGATCCACCGCCAGCACGATGCCGAAGGGCGCCGTCCAGTCGCCCAGGGCGTAAATCAGCATAGCGCCGCCATCGGCCAGTTGCACCAGCCAGGCGGTAGCGATGATGCCGGACAGCGCTGCGGCCAGCCCGATTCGGCGCTGGAAGGGCAGTCCGCGGCTCCCGCCCGCCAGTTGCAGCAGCGCCGCCGCAAAGGGAATCAGGATGGGGAGGATGGCGGCGTGCGCGTTCATCCCAAGAGCCTCACCGCAGAGGCGCGGAGACGCAGAGAAATCCGGAAAAACAGAGTATTGAAGAACTTCAGCCCATCGACCGTTGGGTGACACCTGTTTTTCTCAAAAAAGCCTTCGTTTTTCTCCGCGTCTCTGCGCCTCTGCGGTTTAAGCGGGTTTTTCGGGTTCAAGATTTTTCCCGTCCATCAACATGGTCATCGCCGCTTTCGGCCAGCGCGCGCAGGGCCAGCATCAGCAGGTAGGCGGTCATGCCGAAACCGATGACGATGGCAGTCAGCACCAAGGCCTGCGGCAGCGGGTCGGTGTAGGCGGCGCCGGCTCGCACCAGGGGCGGCGCATCCAGCACCAGCCGGCCGCTGGCGAAGAGGAACAGGTTCACCGCGTAGGACAGCAGGGTCAGGCCCAGCACCACCGGGAAAGTGCGCGCACGCAGGATCAGGAACACGCCGCAGGCGGTGAGGACGCCGATGGCGATGGCGACAACGGCTTCCATCAGGCGACCGTCTCCTGTTCTCGCGACAGACGGCCGAGTTGGGCCAGCACCATCAGCACCACGGTCACCACCACGATATACACGCCCAGGTCGAACACCATGGCCGAGGCCAGCTCGATCTCGCCGATCAGCGGCAGGGCGACATGGCCGTGGGCGCTGGTGAGGAAGGGTCGGTCGAACAGCCAGCTTGCTGCCCCCGTGCCGCCGGCAAGCAGCAGGCCCAGCGCCAGCAGTTGCGCCTTGTGCCGGGGCAGGCGCGGCTGGGCGAAGTCGATGCCGCTGGCCAGGTATTGCAGGATCAGGGCCACGCCGGTGACCAGTCCGGCGACGAAACCGCCCCCCGGCAGGTTGTGTCCGCGCAGCAGAATGAAGACCGATACCGCCAGCGCCAGGGGCAGCAGCGGACGCATCAGCATGGACAGGAACAGCGGGTGGCGCTCCCTTGCCCAGGGCCGACCGTCGCTATCGTGCCCGGGTGCGGCGAGTACCAGCCGGTCCAGCAAGGAATGGGCAGCCAGGCCCACCATGGCGAGCACGGTGATTTCGCCCAGGGTATCGAAGCCGCGGAAATCCACCAGGATCACGTTCACCACGTTGCTGCCGCCGCCCCCCGGCAGCGACTGGGCGAGATAGAAGCCGGAAATCGTCTCGAAAGGCGCGCCCATCATGGCGAAGGATGCCGCTCCCAGACCCGCGCCGGCGGCTACGGCCAGCGCGGCATCGCGCGTCAGGCGCAGGCCGGAATCCTCGGCCGGCCTGGTCTGGGGCAGGTAGTGCAGCGCCAGCAACAGCAGTACGATGGTGACCACTTCCACCGCCAGCTGGGTCAGGGCCAGGTCCGGCGCCGAGAAGCGCACGAAGGCGAGCGCCACGACCAGGCCGACGACGCTGGCGAAGACAATGGCGGTGAGCCGGCGCCGATGCAGCAGGGTTGCGCCCAGCGCGCCCACGACAAGCGTGGCCAGGGCCGCGAAGGCGGCGGCGTCGGCGGGCTGGTATGCCGTGGCGGCCAGTGCCGGCGGCCCCGACAGCCAGGCCCAGCCGCCAAGGCTGAGCACGAAGGCGATGAAGAGCGCCAGGTAGCGTTGCAGGGAGCCATTGTCCAGCCGGTTCACGATGCCGCGCGCGAGGACCCTCAGCCCCTCGTAAAAGCGCTCGAAGGCGCTGCGGGAGTGGATGAACGGCAGGCGGTCATGGAAGGCGAAAAGCGGCTGGCGCAGGGCATACAGGGTGATGCCCCCCGCCAGCGCCACCAGACTCATGACGAAGGGCAGGTTGAAGCCGTGCCACACCGCCAGCTCGAAGGCCGGCAGGGGGGCTTGCAGCGTAGCGCCGGCAGCGGCGCCGAGCAGGGGCGCGACGCTCCACTGGGGGAAGATGCCGACCAGCAGGCACAGCACCACCAGCACCTCCACCGGCGCGCGCATCCAGCGCGGCGGCTCGTGGGGCTGGCGCGGCAGATCGACGGGATCGCCGTTGAAGAATACGTCGTGGATGAAGCGCGACGAATAGGCCACGGCGAGAATGCCGGCGATGGTGGCGAACAGCGGCATCAGCCAGCGCATTTCCTCGAACACCGGATAGTCGACCGTCTCGGTAAAGAACATCTCCTTGCTGAGGAAGCCGTTCAGCAGCGGCACACCGGCCATGGAACCGGCGGCGACGATGGCCAGCGTGGCGGTGATCGGCATGAACTTGAACAGCCCGTTCACCCGCCGCATGTCGCGCGTGCCGCATTCGTGATCGACGATGCCGGCGGCCATGAACAGGGAGGCCTTGAAAATGGCGTGGTTGATGATGTGGAACACGCCGGCCACCACCGACAGCGGTGTGTTGAGCCCGAACAGCAGCGTGATCAGGCCGAGGTGGCTGATGGTGGAATAGGCCAGCAGCCCCTTGAAGTCGTAGCGGTGAAAAGCCATGTAGGCCGCATACACCAGCGTGGTCGCCCCCGTTCCGCTGACCAGCCAGAACCACAGGTCGCTGCCGGCCAGCGCCGGATGCAGCCGCGCCAGCAGAAACACGCCGGCTTTCACCATGGTTGCCGAATGCAGGTAGGCGGATACCGGCGTGGGCGCGGCCATGGCATTGGGCAGCCAGAAATGGAAGGGGAACTGGGCCGATTTGGTGAAGGCGCCGAGCAGGACCAGAATCAGCATCGGCGCATACAGGCTGTGCCCGCGGATGCGTTCTCCCTCGGCCAGCACGGCCGTAAGCTCGAAGCTGCCGGCGATGTGGCCGAGCAGCAGCACGCCGGCCAGCAGCGCCAAGCCGCCGCCGCCGGTGGCCGCCAGCGCCATGCGCGCGGCGATGCGCGACTCGTGCAGTTCGCGCTTGTAGGCGATGAGCAGGAAGGACGACAGACTGGTGATTTCCCAGAACACCACCAGTAGCAGCAGGTTTTCGGACAGCACGACGCCGAGCATGGCCGCCATGAACAGCAGCAGGAAGGAGTAGAAGCGCCCGAGACGGTCGCTTTCCGGCAGATAGTAGTAGGCGTAGAGCACCACCAGCAGTCCGATGCCGAGTATCAGCAGGCAGAACAGCAGCCCCAGCCCGTCGAGCCGGAAGGAAAGATCGAGGCCGTAGCCGGGCAGCCAGGCGTAGGCCGTCACCAGCGTTTCCCCCGCCAGCACGGCAGGCGCCAGGGGGGCGAGCAATGCCAGGCAGACCGCCATCACCCCGGCTGCGCCCAGGGCGGCCATGCCCCTGCCGAAGCGGGCCAGCAGGGCGGGAAGGATGCAGCCGATAAAGGCGGTTGCAACGATCAGGGGCGGCAATGAAGTTCCGGACATAGGGGTGGGTGAGGGAAACTGACGTGTGATGCCTAATGATAACATCGAACAACATCCGGGCCAGCAGCCTGTCGGACTAAGTCCGGCAGGCTGCTAGAGCCAGCGGATAGTGGCGGCGCTTCTCGCCCTGTCTGTTACCGCGATGCGGCTGCCCGGCGCGATGATCCTGACCGGCGCCGGTCGGTTCAGGCCACGTCCTTTTCCTTTTTTTCGTGATCCGGGGCGGGAAAGCCCGTGATGCCCCGCAAATAGCTTTCGCCCAGCAGCTTGCTCTTCTCGTGCAGGAAGTCGATAAAGGCCAGCGCGACCACCGACGGGTGCTTGTCCTTGGGGTAGGCCATGTACCAGTGGCGACGGATCGGGAAGCCTTCGACATCGAGGAAGACCAGTTCGCCGCCGGCCCTTTCCAGCGCCATGGCGTGCGCCGACAGCACGGCGATACCCAGTCCTCCGGCCACCGCCAGCTTGATTGCCTCGTTGTCGCCGAGTTCCATCCTGACTTTGAGTTTCAGCCCGCGCTCGCCGAAAAAACGCTCGGTGGCGAGGCGGGTGCCGGAGCCCGGTTCGCGCATCAGGAACGGCTCCTCCACCAGGCGTTGCAGCGTGATGTTCTTCTCCGCCGCCAGGGGATGGCTGCTCGAGGCCAGCACCGCCAGCGGATTCTCCAGGAAGGGATCGAGCTTGATCTCCATGTGTTCCGGCGGCTGCCCGAGCACGTACAGGTCGTCCTGGTTGTCGGCCATGCGCTGCAACACCTGCTCGCGGTTGGCCACCTTGAGCGACACTTCGATGCCGGGGTAGCGCTGGCAGAACAGCCCGAGCAGGCGCGGCACGAAATATTTTGCGGTGGTGATCACCGCCAGCCGCAGCTTGCCCGCCTTCACCCCTTTCATGTCCGAAACCAGCATCTCGAACCGGGATAGCCCCTCGAAGATGTTTTGGCACACCACGAGCAGCTCGCGCCCGGCATCGGTCAAATGAATGCGCTTCCCGATCTGCTCCAGCAAGGGCAGCCCGACGATTTCCCCCAACTGCTTGAGCTGGATGGAGACGGTCGGCTGGGTGAGGTGCAGTTCCTCGGCGGCGCGGGTGAAGCTCAGGTTGCGCGCGACCGACTCGAATACCTTGAGCTGGCGCAGAGTGGCATGTTTCATTGCCGGTACCCGTAAAAGTGAAGAAATAAGTATAGATAATTATCTATGATTTACCTCATAAAAAAAAATTATCATTTATAAATTAGTGTGCTTATAATCACAACACTCTAACGAGCCACAGGTCTTCCATAGCGGAAGATATATGTTTTAACCCAAAAACAAGGAGCTTGCAATGGCAGTCAAGACCTACAACGCCGGCGTGAAAGAATACCGGCAAACCTACTGGATGCCGGAATACACCCCGCTGGATACCGACCTCCTCGCCTGTTTCAAGATCACCCCGCAACCGGGCGTAGATCGCGAAGAGGCCGCTGCAGCCGTGGCGGCAGAGTCCTCCACCGGTACCTGGACCACGGTGTGGACCGATCTGTTGACCGACATGGACTACTACAAGGGGCGCGCCTACCGCATCGAAGATGTGCCCGGCGACGATACCTGCTTCTACGCTTTCATCGCCTACCCGATCGACCTGTTCGAAGAGGGTTCCGTGGTCAACGTATTCACGTCCCTGGTGGGCAACGTGTTCGGCTTCAAGGCGATCCGCGCCTTGCGTCTGGAAGACGTGCGCTTCCCCATCGCCTACGTCAAGACCTGCGGCGGCCCGCCCCACGGTATTCAGGTCGAGCGCGACAAGATGAACAAGTATGGCCGTCCGATGCTGGGCTGCACCATCAAGCCGAAACTGGGCTTGTCCGCCAAGAACTACGGCCGCGCCGTTTACGAGTGTCTGCGCGGCGGTCTGGACTTCACCAAGGACGACGAGAACGTCAACAGCCAGCCGTTCATGCGTTGGCGTGACCGTTTCCTGTTTGTGCAGGATGCCACTCTGACTGCCCAGGCCGAAACCGGCGAGCGTAAGGGCCACTACCTGAACGTGACCGCGCCGACCTGCGAGGACATGATTGAACGTGCCGAGTTCGCCAAGGAAATCGGCGCACCCATCATCATGCACGACTACATCACCGGCGGCTTCTCCGCCAATACCAGCCTGGCCAACTGGTGCCGCAAGAACGGCGTGCTGCTGCACATCCACCGCGCCATGCACGCAGTGATTGACCGCAACCCGCACCACGGCATCCATTTCCGCGTACTCGTCAAGATCCTGCGTTTGTCCGGCGGCGACCACCTGCATTCCGGCACCGTGGTCGGCAAGCTGGAAGGCGATCGCGCCGCAACGCTGGGTTGGGTCGACTTGATGCGTGAGTCCTTCATTCCCGAAGACCGCTCGCGCGGCATCATGTTCGACCAGGATTGGGGCTCCATGCCCGGCGTGATGCCGGTCGCCTCCGGCGGTATTCACGTGTGGCACATGCCCGCGTTGGTGCACATCTTCGGCGATGATTCGGTGTTGCAGTTCGGTGGCGGTACTCTCGGCCACCCCTGGGGCAACGCCGCCGGCGCCGCAGCCAACCGCGTCGCGCTGGAAGCTTGCGTTGAGGCGCGGAATGAAGGCCGCGATCTGGAGCGCGAAGGCAAGGAGATTCTCACCAATGCCGCCAAGGACAGCCCGGAACTCAAGGCCGCCATGGAAACCTGGAAAGAGATCAAGTTCGAGTTCGACACCGTGGACAAGCTGGACGTGGTAAACCGCTAATCCTGGGGCCACAAACCCAAAGACGTTAATTAAAACTATCGCAGAGCGTGGCCGAGCGGCCCGCCCGGCGATTAAAGGAAAGGAACGGAAATGGCTGACATTCAAGATTACAACTCGACACCCAAGTACGAAACCTTCTCGTATTTGCCGGCCATGACGCCGGAAAAAATGCGCCGTCAGATTGCCTACATCGTGAGCCAGGGCTGGAACCCCGGTGTTGAGCACGTGGAGCCTGCGCGCGCCTTCAACTACTACTGGTACATGTGGAAACTGCCCATGTTCGGCGAGCAATCGGTGGACGCTATCATCGCCGAACTGGAAGCCTGCCACCGCGCGCACCCCAACAACCACGTACGTCTGATCGGCTACGACAACTACTCCCAGAGCCAGGGCAGCTCCTTCGTGGTGTTTCGCGGGCGCTAAGCAAGCTTGTTTTCCTCTCTCCTGACTCTCTCTCACGGAGGGAGCGCCCGTAAAGGGTGTCCCCGCCGGGATTGGCGGCAAAGCCGCTCAATCCGGCGAGAATAAGGAACGAGGTCTCGCTTCGCGAGTTTCACGTTAAAGAGACTATCCAGTAGATGACCCTCGCAAGGGTCCGGTTGAACACGGAAGGACAAAAGCATGAGCGACGCTATGGGAAACAATACGGCAAATCCACGTTCGGCACGCGCCGCAGCGCTGGAGAGGCGCCAAGCGCTGTCCCAGAATGGACGCGCCGCGCTTGGGGCGAAGCCGTCCCAGCCGGCACGTCCGGCGGCCAGGCCCGCAGTGACGGCAACGGCTCCGGCAGCACCAACCCCCGCTCTGGAGCTGGCGCGCCCGGTGCAGACTGCATCAGCAGCGGCTGCGCCGATTGTGGCGGCAGGTTCTGTGATGGCGAACGCCTCGGGCAAGTCGCTCTCAAGGGCGAGGCGCGAGGCCTTGTCGCAAGGCGGAAAGGCGGCATTGGGGCAAACCAGGACGGCATCCGGCGCGCGCACCCCTGCGCCGGCGGCAGTCATGTCAGCGCCGGCCGCAGCGACTGAGCTGGCGGCAGACCGTGGTTGTGGCTGTAAAGGCGCGGAAGCCGAGCGCGAGCAGGCAATTGAGGCGGTATGCGCAATTGTGGACATCGAGCCGGCATCTGTGTCGGGGCCGATCGCCTCTGCGGTGCATAAGCTGTGCCAGGAGCGTCGCCGTGCGCTTTCCAGTCAGGGCAAGACGGCGGTGAAGTCGTTTTTGCCCGCACGTCGTAACGGTGGCAAATCCGGCGCGATGGGCGGAATGAGCGGGCGTGATGCTGCCCGGACTCGCCGCGAAGAGCTGTGCCAGCAAGGACGCGGCGATGACCCCGCGTGCCGGCCTACCGGCCGGGTGCGCCCCAAGCCGGCCGCACCCGTCAAAGTGGAGGCGGGCACCACCCTGCGCGGTACCGGCGTGACAGGCACCCAGGTGGAGCGGAGCGGAAAAGTAACGGGTATAGAGTCGGGCAGTTGCCGCGCCATCACCGGCACCGAATACATTGGCGCCGAGCAGTACAGCAAGCTGTGTGCAGCCATCCCGGCGCCGTCGCCGGCCAAGGTCAGCATCGGCACCACCATTCGCGGCCAGCGCGTCAGCGGTACAGAGGTCGGGCGCAGCGTGAAGGTGACCGGCGATGAGCACGGTACTTGCAAGACAGTAACCGGCACCGAATACCTCAGCACCGAACAGTTCGAATCATTTTGCGAAACCAAACCGGCGCCTGCGCCCGCCAAGGTGGGAGTAGCCGTTACCCGGGCAGGTTTAAACGTGAGCGGCACCGAAGTCGGGCGCAGCGCCAAGGTGACGGGTGATGAGCCCGGTTCCTGCAACAAGCTCACCGGCAGCCAGTATGTCCAGGATCCGTCCGCCAGCCTGTGCCGCAGCGGCAGCGGTGCGCCGCACAAGGTAAACGTGATGAGCACCGTGAAAGAGCGCATCGTGACCGGTACCGACGTTGCACCCAGTGGTCTGGTCACCGGCGTCGAGCGCGGCGCCTGTGCTGGCGTTACCGGCACCGAATCCAGCGGTCTCGCCCAATACCAGGCGTGCAACCGCGAGCCGGTGCTCATGCCGGGAAAAGTCGGCGTGATGCATACCTGGCAAGACCAGCAGGTATCCGGCACCAAGGTGGAGCACAGCGCCAAGGTGACCGGCGATGAATACGGCGGCTGCCAGCCGATTTCCGGCACCGAATACATCGGACCGGATCAATACGTGGCGTTTTGCGACGCGGAGCACCAGGCCGCCTCGCGCGCCCTGATGGCAAGCCGCGGCGCCCAGGCGGGCTTGGCCCTGAGCGGCACGCGCGTCGAATCGGGCAACAAGGTGACCGGCGCGGAACGTGGCGAAAGCCAAGTGCTGAGCGGCACACCTTATTCCGGCCCTCATCAGCGCGTGTCGCAGCGTGGCGCCAATAGCAACCCGCACCCGCTCACCCGTAGTCCTGCAAATGCACCGCGTGAGGTGGCGCCTGCACCGCAGGCGCAAAAGGTGCAAGGCAATTTCAGCATCGCCACCCCGGCACGCAGCGCCCAGGATAGCAGCCTGCATCGCATCACCGGCACCGCCTACGGCGCAATCGGGCGCATCACCGGCCCGGTCAACCTGGCCGCCGGCCTGGTGTCCGGCACCCCCGAGTTCCGCTATCGGGATGAAGCTGCCAGCACAGCGCCGGGGGTCATGGCGCAAGCCCAGGCGGTTGAGGAAGGGCGCAATCGCCTGACCGGCGATGGTCGTGAAGGGGGTTTTGCGATTACCGGCGCGGCATGGCGGCGCAATGAGAGCGTGACCGGAACCGAAGGCACCTCGACGCGCCGCAACCCCACTTTGCGCGGCGACCAGCGCGGCGACCAGCGCGGCGCGGCGATAGGCGCTTCGCAGTTGAAAGACCGCGAGCGGCCGGAACTGCCTGTCAGCAAGATTACCGGCAGCAGCGGCAACGATACCAAAGGCTCCGCCATTACCTACTCCGGCGGCGCGCGCGGTTGATGTGAAACAGGCAGAGATAGAGCAAACACAAACGGACCAGAGATCGCGATGAATACCAAAAACCGCCCGGAGCGCAGCATCCGCCCGCAGCCTGCAGCAAGCCGCCCCCCTTACGGGTTGGGCACGCCTGCCGGCGCGCTGCAGGCGCGCCCACGGCAGCCGGTGTTCGCGCCGCAGGGTAGCGCTCTCAATCCCGACGTGGCGCCCAATCCGGCCTGCTCGACGGATGCCGGGCGGCCGTGCCGCCACCCGCTCACCGACGAGGTGGAGAACCAGCGTCTGCTGGCGCACGAATTGACCGTGAAAGGCAGTTTTGACGCCATCGTGCCGGTGCTGAAACGCATCGCCGGCTTGCAGCACGAAACCGATTTCACCGAGCGCGCGCAGTCGTTTGCGCGTGAACAGCTTGGCTTCGAGTTGCCCGCGCAGATTCTGGCGGATGCCTGGGTCGCCGATCTGGACATGCGCGCGCTGTACGGCGAGTGCGTAATGCGCACGCTGCGCCTGATGGCAGAGCGGGCGCAAATCAGCAACCCGCACCAGGGCACGGACGAGGCGGTGGCGTTCTTTCTCGATAGCGGCTACCACGCGGTGGATATCTCGCCGTGTTCGGACGGCCGATTGAAGGGCCTGGTGCGCTATATCCTGCGCCTGCCCGATGGCGCGGTGCGCAGCCGCAAGGCCTACGCCGGCGCCATGTTTGATGTGGACGCCAACGTCAAGCGCTGGGTGGAAACCGAGTTGATGCGCTTTCGCGAAGGCCGGCCGGTAACCGCCGATGCGGGCACGCGCTACCTGAAGGTGGTGGTGTATCACTGGAGCAGTTCCGACCCGGCCCACGAGGGTTGCGCCGCGCATTGCAGCAACGTAACAGTGGCGGCGGAGGCTGGACTGAAGCGCCTGAACGAATTTCGCCAGGCGATTGAAAACAGTTTCTGCTGCGGCGCCTCGGTGGATACGTTATTGATCGGCGTGGATACCGATACCGATGCGATCAAGGTGCACGTGCCCGACGCTGCCGGCGAGATGAATTTGTACCGGTTTGTCGACAACATCGAGCTGTACCGCGACAGCGTCAATGACAACGCCAGCACCGCACGGCTCAAGGTGCACCGGGCAATCCAGGCTGCCAGCGCCATTACCGGCTGGGGCGCGGGCAGCGGCGAGCCGCATGAAGGGATGCGCCGGCTGATTGCCTCGCTGCTGATCAACAACCTGTCGCAGATTGAATACGTGTGCAGCAACTGGGGCGGACGTTATGCCGACATCGGCCACGCCGAGCGTTTCATCAGTGTCGGCGACGGCTTCGAAGAATTCCAGTTGCGCAATCTGGCCTACTTCGCCCACCTGCACACGGTGGAGGAAGGCGCGCCGGATATGGATGTGGGTATCAAGATTTTCACGAAACTCAACGTCAGCCATGGCCTGCCCGCACCGGTGGCGATCCACTACCGCTACGACAGCCGCGTGCCGGGCTGCCGCGAGCGCACAGTGGAGCGTTGCCGGCGCGTCAGGGGAGCAATCGAATCGCGCTACGCCGAACTGGCGCAAAAGAACCTGCTGGTGTGCGGCATGACGGTACAGGACAAGCGCCCAGGCAGCCCGATCGAGCTGGTTGAAGCGGGTGCGGCATAAATCGGTTTAGGAGCGAGCGATGAAGATTTGTCAGGTGGAAAAAACGCTGGTTTCGACCAACCGTATCAAGGACCTGGGGCACCGCCCGCTGTTGGTGGTGAGAGAAAAGGCAGGCGGGCCGCGTCAGGTTGCGGTGGATGCCGTGGGTTGCATACCCGGCGACTGGGTGATTTGCGTGGGATCTTCCGCTGCGCGCGAGGCTGCGGGCAGCAAGGATTTTCCCAGTGATCTCACCATCATCGGCATCATCGATCACTGGTCGGAAAGCTGACATGGAGATCATGCGCGTGGTGTCGGATCTGGTGGCGACGCGGCGCGTACCGGGACTGCAGAACGCGTCGCTGAGAGTGTTGGAAGACGTCCAGGGCAAGCTCAGCGTGGCTTGCGACCCGGTCGGCGCGCCGCCGGGCAAGTGGGTGATTACGACAGGCGGTTCGGCTGCGCGCATCGCCACCGGCGACAAGGCGACGCTGACCGACCTGACCATCTGCGGAATTATTGATGCATGGGACGCCGGCGACGGCAAGTGAGCAAGTTTATTAACTTAGTTAAGGAGTACTGAAAATGGCAAACGTAAGTGGTGTGGCATTGGGCATGATCGAAACCCGCGGTCTGGTGCCGGCGATTGAAGCGGCGGACGCGATGACCAAGGCGGCGGAAGTTCGCCTGGTGGGCCGTCAGTTCGTCGGCG
>CAMTYG010000001.1:0-7882 GCA_947085875.1 uncultured Sulfuricella sp. | reverse complement strand
GGGATGTTTTTTCGCCTCTCCCCTCACGCCTCACCCATAACCAAAATGCGCATTCTGTTCCTGACCCATTCCTTCAACAGCCTGTCGCAGCGGCTCTACCTCGAATTGACGGGGCGCGGCCACGAGGTGTCGATCGAGTTCGACATCAGCGATGCCGTTACGCTGGAGGCGGTGGCTCTTTACCGTCCCGACCTGATCGTCGCGCCCTTTCTCAAGCGTATGATTCCCGAGGAAATCTGGCGCAGGCAGGTCTGCCTGATCGTCCACCCCGGCATTCGGGGAGACCGCGGGCCGTCGGCGCTGGATTGGGCGATCCTGAACGGCGAGCAGGAATGGGGTGTGACGGTGCTGCAGGCCGCCGCCGAGATGGATGCCGGCGACATCTGGGCCAGCGCGAATTTCCCGCTGCGCGCAGCGAACAAGGGCAGCCTGTACCGCAACGAGGTGGCGGAAGCGGCGACGGTGGCAGTGCTGGAGGCGGTGGAGAAGTTTGAAGCGGGCGGCGTCAGGCCCGAGCCGCTCGATTATGCGCGGCCCGGCGTGCGCGGGCAGTGGCGGTCCGCAATGCGCCAGGAAGATCGCGCCATTGGCTGGCGCGATGACGATACCGCGACGGTGCTGCGCAAGATCAGGTCTGCCGACGGCTTTCCCGGTGTGCTCGACGAAGTGCTGGACGTAACCTGCTACCTGTACGACGCGCACCCCGAAACCGGACTGCGCGGCGCGCCGGGCGAGGTTGTCGCCCACCACAACGGCATGATCTGCCGCGCCACGGTGGATGGCGCGGTGTGGATCGGCCACCTGAAAAAGAAACAGGAGTTCGAACCGACTTTCAAGCTGCCGGCGGCGCGGGTGCTGGGCGAAAAACTGGCCGGCGTGGCGGAAGCCGAGGGTGATTGGCGCGACATCCGCTATGAGGAAAAAAACGGCGTCGGCACTTTGCATTTCGAGTTCTACAACGGCGCGATGAGCACGGCGCAGTGCGGGCGTCTGCTCCAGGCTTACCAGGAGGCGATCCGGCGCGACACGAAAGTGATCGTGCTGGCGGGCGGGGCGGATTTCTGGTCGAACGGTCTTCACCTTAACCTGATCGAGGCGGCCGACAGCCCCGCCGACGAATCCTGGCGCAACATCAACGCCATGAACGACCTGGCGTGCGCCATCCTGGCCACCGGCAGCCACTTGACGGTTTCCGCCCTGCAGGGCAACGCCGGGGCGGGCGGAGTGTTCCTCGCGCTGGCGGCGGACCGGGTGGTGGCGCGCGAAGGCGTGGTGCTCAACCCGCACTACAAGGCGATGGGCAACCTGTACGGCTCGGAATACTGGACTTACCTGCTGCCGCGCCGGGTGGGCGCGGAATTGGCCGGCGAAATCACCGGGAACCGCCTCCCCGTGGGGGCGAGGCAGGCGCAGGAGATCGGCCTGATCGACGACTGTTTCGGCAGTGATGCGGCAGGATTCCGCTGCGGCGTGGAGGCGTTGGCGGAAAGCCTCGCGGCAGATGCGCCAGCCCTGCTCGCCGGAAAGCGTGCGCAGCGCCGCCGCGACGAGATGGAAAAGCCGCTGGCGGCCTACCGCGCCGAAGAATTGGCGCAGATGAAGCGCAATTTCTACGGTTTCGATCCCAGCTACCACGTGGCGCGCTACAATTTCGTGCACAAAGTGCCGTATTCGCGCACACCGCGCCATCTGGCGCTGCACCGCAGAATCGGGGGAAAATCAGGCCTCGATCATTTTCCGGATCACTGAATTGAAGGTACCGATCCACTCCGCCGCGAACTGGTTGTCGCAGGCATTCACTTCCGCGATGGCGCGCAGCATCGAACGTCCATGGCCGCGATGAGTATGCTTCAGCATCACGGCTTCAAAAGCATCGGCGATCGCCAGGATTTTTGCTCCCGGGCAGATGGAATCTGATTTCAGACCCACCGGATAACCCGTTCCATCGGGCATTTCATGATGCTGCGCCACCATCCCGGCGGCGGGTTTCCAGTCTTCCATCCGCTCCAGCAGTCCGGCGCCGTAAGCGGGGTGCGCGCGCAGAGCTTTCTTGTCATCCTCGTTGAGCCGCCCCAGCTTGTTCAACCACATCCCTTCGGGCAGGAACATCATCCCGACATCGTGCATGTAGACCGCGGCTTCCAGTTGTACCGGGTCGACCGGTTTGCCCGCTGCCTTGTTGGTATCCAGGGCAAGGCGAAGAATCCGGGCGCTGCGTCCCTGAAAGTGGGTTGAGCGGCTTTCGAATTGCTGCGCAAGCGAACGGAAGAAGCGCAGATCCGCGGCGATGCTTTCCTGGCTGCGCGAGATTGCCGACTTTTGCGGCATGCCGCGCAGCGTCGCCATGGTGGGGCGAAACCCGGTGACGGATTCGATGACGCCACTGATAGCGGTGTCGAGCTGGTTCTGCGGGGTCTGGCTTAACTTTTCCAGTCCCTGCACCAGTTTGACGAGCTGCAATTGGGTGACAGGCTTCCCCGCTGCCAACGCTTCCACCGCCAGTTCCAGGCGATCTATCGTCAGCAGGATGATTTCGCCGAGCAATTCGGTGAAGCGCAGTTCGCCTGTGCGCAGGTGCCCCATCAGGGTTTCGAGTGGATGGCTGATGATGACGCCCATTTCCACCTTGCACAAGGCGGCGTCGCCCTTGATGTTGTGCAGAATGCGGAACAGGTTGTCGATGATTTGCTTGTCGTCTGGCGATTGCTTGAGCCGGGCGACATCCTGCTCGATCCTGGGGGCGAGGTCGAGCAGGTTTTCCAGGTAGTCATCCAGCGCCTGGCGATCGATGATTATCGGTTGGGTAAGGGCTTGAAGATTTGCCATTCGGACTCCCAGTAAAGAATTTAATATTTTTTTATGTCCGTCTTTTTAAAAAACACGACAAAGTTATGGCGCCAGTTAAAGACAGGGTATAAAAACTTGGATAAACTGCTTAGTGTCTTGTTTATAAATAATACAAATGGCACCTGCCACCTCGCAATTGATCCAGAGTCTGGAAACTTCGAATCTCCCTTCCTTGCCGCACGTGCTATTGCGGGTGCTGGACGCATGCAATCGCAACGAGACATCGCTCAGGGCGATTGCGGAAATCATCAACAAGGATACTGCGCTCAGTTCCAAGGTCATTGGCGCGAGCAGTTCCGCCCTGTACGGCAAGCCAAACAAAATAACGACATTGGAACAAAAGCTGGTCCTGCTTGGCCTGGATATGGTCAGGACCATTGCCATCAGCTCGTCGGTTTATCAGGTCTTCAGCAACATCGGCAGCAGCCCGGAATTCGATCTGAAGGCCTTTTGGGGCCGGTCGCTGACTTCCGCCACCCTGGCCAAACTCATCGCCCAGGAAACCGCCTATCCCCATCCGGAGGAGGCGTATCTCACCGGACTTCTGCTCGACGTGGGCCAACTGGTGTTGTGGAGCAACTTTCCCAAACAGTATGCCACGCTCTCGGCCGATGCCGTGGATGATCTCCAGCTCATGCGGCGGGAAACGGAAGAAATCGGCAGCAATCATTGCGAAGTGGGGGCATGGCTGGCAGGCAGCTGGCATCTGAATTCCTTCATGGCGGACGCGGTGCTCTATCATCATGTGCTGGCGTCAAGGGTTGCCGATGCGCACCCGTTGATCAGGATTGCGCATGTGGCCAGCAGCTTGAGCCTGGCCAACCCCGGCGACGAGGAAGGGCTGGCAAACGGGACGGCGCTGCTGGGAATCGCACCGGAAGACTCCCGGCGAATGATCGCCACGGCCAGGGAGCTGGTCACTGAAATTGCACAGTCTCTCGAGATCGAGATCGATACGGGCACAGGCGCTGCGGAAGATGGCGGCACGCCCGAAAAGCCGGATCTGGACAAGTCCCGCCAGAAAAGAATGCAGCTTGCCCTGGAGGTGCGGGACATTGCCCTGGTTGACGGTATTGCGCTGGGCGTTACCGCCGCTCCGCCCTCACTGGATGGCATCCTGCTGGCCATACAGCGCTCGCTGCATATCCTGTTCGGCTTTCAAAATAGTGTTTTTTTTCTCCGCGACCGGGAGTCAGGCACTCTTCATGGGAAGAGTCTGGCCTGGCAGCAAGAGCTGGTCAATGAAATGGCCATCCCCTCGAAGAGGGGAAACAGCATCGTCACCGATGTGCTGCTCACCCGGTCGGCCGACAGTTCATTCGCTCCCGGGAAAAACGGCGCCTTGACCGTGCTGGACGACCAGATTGCCCGGCTGATGCAGACAGAAGGGTTTTACTGTCAGCCCCTGGTTGCCCAGGATACCGTTGTCGGCGCCATGTTGTTCGGGCTTGCCAGGGTTCAGTTGCCACTGGTGGAAAAGCAGCGCAAGCTGCTTTCGATGTTCGCCCAGCAGGCCGCTCAGGTTCTGGCTGCATGGCATGTGGCCAACGAGCAGGTGCAGCGCATCGAACTCGACACGATCTCCGCTTCGCGAGACAGGGCCAGGCAGGTTGTGCATGAAGCCAGCAATCCGCTCAGCATCATAAAAAACTACATCAAGCTGTTGGGCATGAAGCTGCCGCAGGAAGACCCGGCCCAAGGAGACCTGGCGATCATCAAGGAAGAAATAGATCGCGTCACCAAGATCATCCGGCGGGCATCCGAGGCGGCAGAAGCCCATGCCAACCCGCCGGAGGAATTGAACGTCAATGGCGTGATTCAGGATCTGTACAAGATCTTTCTTGAATCCCTGTTTGTGCAACATCAAATAGCCGTGCAAACCCGGCTTGACCCGTCGCTGCCAGACATCGTGGCCGACAGGGACAAGCTGAAGCAGGTGCTGATCAACCTGATGAAGAATGCGGCGGAGGCCATGCCGGAAGGAGGGCTGCTGCTCATTTCCACGCGTGGGAAAATCATCCGCGACGGCAACGAATACATCGAGATTTCGCTCGTGGACAACGGCCCCGGAATCCCCGGGCACATCATGGCGGACCTGTTCAAACCGGTCTCCAGCACCAAGGGGATAGGACATGCCGGCCTGGGCCTCTCGATTGTGAAAAATCTGGTCGATGAATTGAAAGGCAGGATTTTCTGCCAGAGCAATGAAATATCGGGCACCGCTTTTCAGATACTTTTACCCGTAACGGCGACAGTGGTGTTGATGGATCGGTGATTCGTCTCCTTTTGGCTCGCGCCGTATTCCAGTAGATACGGGCGCTGGCGAGGATGCAATATGATGGAGCTTCAACTATGAGTGTCGCATTGGCCGAACAACCATTGATATTAGTTGTAGATGATGAGTCGCATCTGCGCAACAGTCTGTGCTCCCTGCTTGCTCTTCATGGTTTTGCGGTCGAATCCGCGGATGGAGGGCGCGCTGCCATCGAGCTCCTCCAAAGCCGGCAATTCGATCTCGTCGTGCTGGACCTTTTCATGGCGGATGTGGACGGACATCAGGTCATGGATGCCATTATCGAGCAACGGCTCGATACTTGCGTCATCGTCGTCAGTGGCGATGTTTCCATAGACTCCGCCATTAGCGCCCTGCGCCGCGGAGCCTACGACTTCCTGAGAAAACCCTACGAGCCGGATGAGCTGCTCCTGAAGATCGAGAATGCCCTCATCAAGCGCCGTCTGGAAAAAGAAAACAAGGCCATGAACCTCCAGTTGGGGGAGTCGGAGCGCTGGTACCGTTACATGGTGAACAGCTCGCCGGACATCATCTACATGCTGGATGCCAATGGCCGCTTCACCTTTCTTAATGACCGCGTGGAACCGCTGCTGGGCTATCGCAAGGAAAGCCTGATCGGCCAGCATTATTCAGCGCTCATCTTTCTCGAAGATCTGGAGTCTGCCCGTTACATCCTGAACGAAAAGAGAGTTGGCGATCGTGCGTCCCGCAATATGGAACTCAGGGTCTGCCACAATATCGAGTCGAAACTGCATACCCTGGAGTTCAGCTCTTTCGGAATGTACGAGGAAGGCCGGACAGATCAGCCCGCAAAGTATGTGGGCACCTATGGTGTGGCGAAGGATGTCACCGAAAGAAAGAAGGCTGAGCAGGTTATCAGCTACCAGGCCTATCATGATCTGCTCACCGGGCTTGCCAACCGGATATTGTTCAAGGACCACCTGGATCTGGCGATTGCCCAGGCTAAACGTGACCGGGAATTGCTGGCCGTGATGTTCCTGGATCTGGACCGCTTCAAGGTTGTCAACGACACGCTGGGCCATGCAATCGGCGACAGCCTGTTAAAAGAAGTGGCATCGCGGCTCAAGGGTTGCTTGCGCGAAGGGGACACGCTGGCCCGTCAGGGCGGGGACGAGTTTACCCTGCTTCTTCCCCAGATCGACGACCAGGAAGATGCCATGCGAACGGCGGAGAAAATAATCAAGTCGTTTGACGCCCCATTCCAGGTCGATGAGCACGAGCTCTACGTAACCATCAGTATCGGGGTCGCGCTTTACCCTGTGGACGGTGAGTCCATGGACGCCCTCATCAAGAATGCCGACATCGCCATGTATGACAGCAAGGCGAAAGGCAGGAACCGTTGCCAGCTCTACTCCGGCAGCATGAATGTATCGTTTGCCGAGAAGCTCTCCATTGAAATGCAGATGCGGAAAGCGATCGACAGGCAGGAGTTTCAGGTTTTTTATCAGCCTCAGATCAGGGTCGACACGGGCAGGATTTCCGGCATGGAGGCCTTGGTGAGATGGTCATCGCCTCTCCATGGCAGCCTGTCGCCGCTGGAATTTATTCCGCTGGCGGAAGAAACCGGCCTGATTATTTCCATCGGGGAATTTGTACTGAAATCCGCATGCAAACAGGTCATGCAGTGGAAAAATGCCGGTTTGCCGCCGCTGCGAATGGCCGTGAATATCTCCTCCCGGCAGATTGAACAGGACGGATTCTGCGATTACATCGCGCAGTTATTGCAGGAATACAATCTGGACGGTTCGATGCTTGAACTGGAGGTCACTGAAGGCGCGCTGCTGAACGATGGCGAGCATATGATTGCAAAACTTAAAATGCTGGCGAGCATGGGAATAAAGATCGCGCTGGATGACTTCGGCACCGGTTATTCGTCCTTGAGCTACCTCCAGAAATTCCCTATCGACACCATCAAGATCGACCAGTCTTTTGTGCGTGGACTCCCAAATGATCCAAATAATGTTTCGATCGTGACCGCGATTTGCGCAATGGCGCAAGGACTCAAGATGAATCTGATCGCGGAAGGTGTGGAGAAAACCAATCAACTCGAGTTTCTGCGCTCTCTCAATTGCAACGAAGCGCAAGGATTCCTGTTCAGCAAGCCACTGCCCGGCAATGAAATCACCGGGCTGTTGATGAGAAATGGCCCGCTGGTGCCCCCCGCATTTTATTCGGGTCAAGCTGAATTAACCTTTCAGCACAAAGCCAGTTAACCGGTTGCGGCAAAACGTTCATGCAGATACTGGATGATGTCAGAGGACTCGTACATCCACTGGCTGTTGCCCTGTTCATCCGTGATTTTCAGGCAGGGAACCTTGATCTGGCCGCCCCCCTGCAATAACGCTGCGCGATTCTGTTGATCTTTTCGCGCATCGCGGTGTTCGATGTTGAGCGACAGGCGACGGATCTCTCTCCGGACTTTGACACAAAATGGGCAAGTCCTGAATTGATAGAGGATCAATCCCCGGCATTGCAGGTCGGCCTGGTGTTGTTCTTCGGGTTGGCGAACAATACCCCTCGGTGTAGTTACGATCTCCCCAAGCAGAATGAATGGGCCAATGACGACTCTCAGACTGCGGAAGAAAATTTTAAAGGCCCATTTCATGGCGAATTACCCAATGTTGAGATGAAGAAGAAAGTATAGAGCAGGGGTTTTGTTCGGCCCGTTTAATGGCGCCAGTTTAACATCAGTACCCAAGGTGTTGGCATTCGCGGATTAAG